>NZ_JBDPMJ010000021.1:0-162063 GCF_039880665.1 Nonomuraea sp. B5E05 | reverse complement strand
CACCGACTCGGGAGCTTCATCTCCTACAAGGCGGCCCGGGCCGGGGTCGCCGTCATCCACGTCGACCCGTCCTACACCAGCCAGCAGTGCTCGGCCTGCGGGCACGTGGACAAGTACAACCGGCCCGACCAGGAAACCTTCTCCTGCACGTCGTGCGGCTTCGCTGAGCACGCCGACGTCAACGCAGCCCGCAACATCGCCTCACGCGGTGATACGGGCTGGGCAGTGAGTCACGCTGCCTGACGCGGACCGGACCGTCGAAGCCATCGACGGCGAGGAGCTGCAAGCTCGGTCGTTCACTTCACGGCCGAGAAGCTTCATGTGAAGGTCAACGCCCGCCGGAGAGAACCTCATACGGTGAGTGAGAGATCTTCACCCGCGCGACAAATTCTTAGCCCCGGGTCAGTCGCAGGGCGTCGTCGGTGTGGTCGAAGACCTCGAAGGCGTGCCGGAGACCGGTGATCGACAACACCCGCTCCATCACTCCCTGCACCCCTCCGAGCAGCAGCCTGGTGTCCCTGGCCTCGCAGCGCTGCAGGACCTCGACGAGCTCGTTCATGCCCATCGAGTCGCAGAACCAGACCGCGCCCAGATCCACGACCAGGAACGGCTTCGCGGGCAGCTCCCACACGCGCTGCAGGTGCTCTCTCAGCGCCGGCAGCCCGTTGACGTCGAGCTCGCCTTCGAGTCTGATGATGACGGCGTTTCGAGAGAGGCCGGAAGTGACGATCAGCGTCGACCTACCGGTGGCCTCAGACGACATGGGCGAAGCCCTTCTGCATATCCCAAGACAGGCAATCGTGGTTGTTGCCGCTTGAGTCGAGCTTCTAACAGAAGGTCACTGCTCTGTGTCCAAACACACAGAGTCACTCAGCGTGACCGCGCCCGCGGCGGCGCGGTCGGCACGCGCGCAGCGCAGGGGGGGCGGTGCGCCGCGCGCGGTGACCGCCTCAGGTCGCTCCGAAGGTGATCAGGTAGGCGAGGGCGAGGACGGAGAGGACCACGAGCAGGGCGCTCGTGCCGCTGATCACCATGATCAGGCGCGTACGCTTGAGCAGCCCGCGGATCGCGGCCAGCGTCAGCGTGATCATGGTTGCCAGCATGAAGAGGGACATGGTCCGGGAGTCGGATGACATGGGCGTGGCCACCGAGAGGTGGAGGACTAGTGTGGTCATGAAGGTTTCCCTGGTGCGGAGACGCGCTCTGACAAGAAATCCGGGATCGCGGGCCACCCCTTCGCTGTCGTCTCAGGGCGCCTGCGCTCGTTTTCCGCGCGGGGTGCCGCTCTGGCCTGGTACGGCTCATGGGACTCGGGCCTGCGATACCACCTCCACCTCTATTCAGTAAACTTCAGTTTTCATTAACTGAATCTCTATGTGCAGAGGTTTACCCACTCTCAACCCACACATTCACCCTTGGCAGCCACGCAGCTGTGGCTAGACTGGTGCTTCCTGTGCGATCCGTTCGCGCACGTAGCCTGGTTGTGCTGCCCTAGCTGCGACTTCTTCACCGACTTCGCCGCCGGGGCCTATATTCACTGAAGTTCACTTGAATGAGGCTTGGCATGAGCGGTGACGAATCCGCGCGGACCGCGCTGGCGCGCCGGCTGCGCGAGCTCCGCGACAGCCGATGGCCCGGCCTGCGGGTCACCCAGGCACAGTTGCGCGACGCGTTCGGGGTCAGCGTTCCGCTGATCTCGTCGTGGGAGTCGACCCACCTGATCAAGATCCCGCCGGTGCACCGCCTCGAGAAGTACGCCGCGTTCTTCGCCACCCGGCGATCGCTGGCCAACGGGCACGCCCGCGTGCTCCCGCTGTCGGACATGACGGCCGAGGAGCTGGCGGAGCACCGTGCCCTGCTCGACGAGCTCATCCGGCTGCGCAAGAACGCGCTGCGCTTCCAGGGCGCCGAGAGCTCCGACCCGGCGCCGGACGCCCTCCATGAGGGGCCGTGGCACTTCGCCGACGGCGAGCCGATCACGATCATCTGCTCGCAGATCCCCCACGACGAGCGGGAGAAGATCACCTACGCGGACCCGTCGAGCCCCGACTACATCGAGCTGTACAAATACTCCGATCTTGACTCCCTGTTCGAGCTGTGGGGCCATGTCAGAGCCGCCAACCCGCACAGCCTCGTGACGCTGCGCGCGACGGAGGACCTTCGCGCCGACGACCTCACCACCCACGTGGTGCTCCTGGGCGGCGTCGACTACAACGAGGTCACCGCGTACATGCTCTCGCGGATCGAGCTCCCGGTGCGGCAGGTGCCCGACTGGGAGGGCGAGAGGGGGCCGTACTTCGAGGTCGACGAGGGCGGCGAAACGCACAGGCACTACACCGTCACCAGCGGTTCAGGCGATGGCGTACGGCTCACAGAGGATGTCGGCTTCTTCTACCGTGGCGTCAACCCGGACAACACCAGTCACACCTTGACCATCTGCAACGGCATGCACTCGCGAGGCGTCTACGGCGTGGTGCGGGCGCTCACGGACGCGCGCTTTCGCGACCGCAACACCGCCTATCTGCGTGACCGGTTCCGCGAGGCGGAGGCGTACAGCATCCTCACGAGGGTCAGGGTGCAGGGCCGCGTCGCCGTCACGCCCGACTGGACGGTCGCCTCGTACCGGCTACACGAATGGCCGGGTCCCCTCCATGGAGCATGAGAGAGCACAAGCCGGCACGGAGCATCATCACGGCTCCCACAGGCACCTGGTCGACCTCTACCGCGAGCACGCGGAGTCCGGGACCGTCGACGCGATCGTCGTACCGACGATCCGGCATCCGAGCTGGCTCGGCCACGCGATCCGCCTGGCCGTCGCGCTGGACTGCCCGCTGGTGACCCTGCACAGCCGCAGGTGGAGCCGCCCGGACGAGGCGGCGGCGCTCCTGCTCCCGACCGGCGTGGACTACATCGTGATCGACGTCGACGACACGGCCCGGCTCCACCTGCCGGAATTCGCGACCTCCGCGCTCGTGAAGGGCACGCCGTTCCACCGCGCGACCGATCTCAGCGCCAAACGCAACACCGGGCTGCTCCTCTCCCGCCTGATGGGCTGGCAGCGGGTCGTCTTCCTGGACGACGACATCGTGGTCGGAGGGCACAAGGAGGTCGCGGCGGCGGCGGCTCTGCTCGACGACTATGACGCCGTGGGCATGCACATCGGCGGTTATCCGGACAACTCTGTGGTGTGCCACGCGCATCGGCTGACCGGCGGCGACCAGGACTCGTTCGTGGGCGGCGGCGCCCTCGCCGTCGAGACCACCCGCAGGCCGTCGTTCTTCCCGAACATCTACAACGAGGACTGGTTCTACCTGCTGGGCGAGACGTCGCTGCGGCGGCTCGCGGTGACGGGCATGGTGACCCAGCGCGCGTACAACCCGTTCGACCGGCCCGTCCGCGCCCGTGACCAGGAGCTCGGCGACGTGCTGGCGGAGGGCGTCTACTGGCTTCTCGACGGCGACGGGGCGAGCTGGGAGGCCGCCACCCGGCCGGCGCACTGGACGAGTTTCCTGGCCAGGCGCAGGGCGTTCATCGAGGACGTGCTGCGCCGCGTCCGGCGGCGGCCCGGCTCAACCGACCGCACCGCCATGGAGGAGTCGCTGCTCGCCGCACTCGGCCGGCTCAAGCTGATCACCCCCGACTTCTGCGTCTCCTACCTGCTCGCATGGAAGGCGGACCGCCATCGCTGGGCCGGCCACCTGGCCGGGATCCCGCAGCTCGAATCGAGCGTGGCGGACGCCATGAAGTGGGTGGTCAGGCCGGGGGCCAAGCCGTTGCGCTGGTGGGCGTCCCGGTAAACGCCTGTTGATTCAGGGGAGCGGCATCCGGGAATCTGTGGTCCGTGGGGGCCTCCGAAATTCGCAAAGCCATCCATACTGACCTCCCTGCCATGGTCCGGTCCCTCGGCCAGGAGGCCTATTTCGCCGACCGGCTGGGCAGGCAGGACACCGGCCACGGGCTCCTGCTCGTCGCCTGGGACGGGCAGGAGGCGGTGGGCGACGTGTACGTCTGGCTGGCCCCGGCGGAGGAGCCCGAGTTACGCGCCCGTCTACCGGGCGTGGCCCTGCTCACCCACCTGGAGGTCGTGCCCTGGCGGCGCAAGCAGGGCATCGGGACGGAGCTGCTGTGGGCGGCCGAGGACCGGCTCACCGCCCTGGGCCACGAACGGGTCGCCCTGGGCGTCGGGCTGGACAACGAGGACGCGCAGCGGCTCTACCTGCGACTCGGATACGCCGAATGGCCGTACGGGCAGGTCGCCACGACAGAGGTCGTCTACCACCCGGACGGCCGGCGCGAGCTCAGGCCCGAGCGGTGCCGCATCATGGTCAGGCGCCTCGCCGCGTCAGATGAGCCGCCTTCCACAGATGGCCGACGAAGCCCTCCCGTCGGGTGAAGACGGCATCTCCACCACGACGGGAGTCATCCCATCGGGCCGTGCACGTCACCGGCCTCCCGGCCGGTGCGCCTAGCGCCGCTGGGTGGCCCAGCGGCGGATGGTGGCGATGCGCTCCTGGATCTGCTCGGCGGTCGCCTGGGCGATCGGCGGGCCGCCGCAGGCGCGGCGCAGCTCGGAGTGGATGACCCCGTGTGGCTGGCCCGTGCGGTGGTTCCACGCGCCGACCAGGCCGTTGAGCTCGCGCCGCAGCTCGGCGATCTGCTCGTGCGGCGCCAGCTTCTGCCGCGGCTCGTCGGCCGGCTGCTTGCGCTTGGCGGCCTGCTGGTCGGACTGGCGCTTGCGCAGCAGCGTGGCCACCTGGTCGGGCTCGAGCAGGCCGGGCAGGCCGATGAAGTCTTCTTCCTCGGCCGAGCCGAGCTCGGCCCCCGTGCCGAACTCACCTCCGTCGAACAACACCCGGTCGAACGTGGCCGACGTCTGCATCGTCTCGAACGGCAACTCGTCGCCCAGGACGTCGGGGTTGTCCTTCTCGCGGTTGGCCTGTTCGAGGAGGGTGTCGTCGAGGCCGTCCTCCGGCGGCCGCTTGTTGAGGACGTGGTCGCGCTCGGCCTCCATCTCGTTGGCCAGGCCCATGAGCGTGGGCACCGAGGGAAGGAAGACGGACGCGGTCTCGCCGCGCTTGCGGGCGCGGACGAACCGGCCCACGGCCTGCGCGAAGAAGAGCGGGGTCGAGGTCGAGGTGGCGTAGACGCCCACGCACAGGCGGGGGATGTCGACGCCCTCGGACACCATGCGCACGGCCACCAGCCAGCGGTCCTCGGACGCGGCGAACTGCTTGATCTTCTTCGACGCGCCGGGGTCGTCGGAGAGGACCACGGTGGCCCCCTCGCCGCTGATGGTGCGCAGGTGGCGGGCGTAGGCGCGGGCGGTCTCGTGATCGGTGGCGATGACCAGGCCGCCGGCGTCGGGGACGCCCCTGCGCACCTCGGTGAGGCGGCGGTCGGCGGCCTGCATGACCTGGCGGATCCAGTCGCCCTTCGGATCGAGCGCGGCCCGCCACGCCTGGGAGAGCTGGTCCTTGGTGAGCGGGGTGCCCAGGGTCGCGGCGATCTCGTCGCCGGCCCGCGTGCGCCACTTCATCTCGCCGGAGTAGGCCAGGAAGATGACCGGGCGCACGACCCCGTCGTCGAGGGCGGGGCCGTAGCCGTAGGAGTAGTCGGCGACGCTGCGCTTGAGGCCCTCAGTGTCCTCCTCGTAGGCGACGAACGGGATGGGGTTGTCGTCGGACCTGAAGGGGGTGCCGGTGAGCTGGAGCCGCCGTGTGGCGGGCTCGAACGCCTCGCGCACGCCGTCACCCCACGACTTGGCGTCGCCCGCGTGGTGGATCTCGTCGAAGATCACCATGGTCTTGCGCGCCTCGGTGCGCGCCCGGTGCAGCGCCGGGTGCATGGCGACCTGCGCGTAGGTCACCGCGACCCCGGTGTAGTCGCGCGACGTGGCGCCCTGGCTGTTCTTGAACTCGGGGTCGATGTTGATGCCCACCCGCCCGGCCGCGTCGGCCCACTGGCGCTTGAGGTGCTCGGTGGGCGTCACGATGGTGACCGCTCTGATCACCCCGTTGGCGAGCAGTTCGCTGGCGATGCGCAGGGCGTAGGTCGTCTTGCCCGCGCCCGGGGTCGCCACGGTGAGGAAGTCGCGCGGCTCTCGCCTGAAGTAGAGGTCGAACGCCTCCTGCTGCCACGCGCGCAGCTTGGGGGCGGTGCCCCAGGCGGCTCGGTCGGGATAGGAAGGCGAAAGGTGGGACGCGGCGAAGGTGCTCACCGCATCACCTCTGGGGTTGGTGTGCTTCGCTTTCTCACAGTGACCCTAGAGTAATCGGGCCCACCGACAAGACGTGCCGTGAGCCGAGGATTCTGGCCAAGGTGATCCTTGCGTGTTAAGGGGCGGGCGGGCTCTCATCCCGGCCGCAGGCTCGTCATGACCGTGTCGAGTTCCTGCCTGCGCTCGGTGTCGGCGGGCTGGAGCAGCCCGACGAGCAGGACGGCCCTGGCGCCGCGGGTGAGCAGCATCACTCGCAGGAAGGCCGGCCGGTTGACCACGTCCCGATATTCCGCTCGCAGTGCCCGGGTGTGGCCACCCGGAACCTGCTTGTCCTCCACGACGGTCACGCGGTCCCCTTTGAGCAGGAGCCTGGAGTAGAGCTCCGCCGCCTCCTTGGCGGCTTTCCCCGCGTCCTTCACCGGCGGCATCGGCCTGGCCATGACGAGTGCTCCGGCGTCGTCCCTGACGACCGAGGTGAACCCGGTGACGGGCGGCACCGGCCCCTCTCGCCACCCCTGCGGCAGCGCCGCCGACACCCCCGCGCGCGAGTCGCTCAGCCGGCCCGTCTCCGCCGGCGGCGCGGTGAACCTCAGCACCACGACGGCCACCACCACGATCAGCCCCGCCCCGGCAGGCAACGCCACCAGCACGCCCGCCCACCGGCGCCACCTCCTGCCTCCCACCCGCCCGCGCGCTCCAGGGTCGGCCGGGGAGCCGTAGAGGCTGGCCGACGGCGGCAGCGACTCTCCGGCCGGCGACGTGCCGCTCCCACGGCCGCGTCCGCCGCCGAGCCCGTCGTCCTGGCCGTTGTGCCGGCCGGGGTACGTGGCCCCGCGGATCCGCGGGTTCCACGGCTCCTCCTCGTCCTCCGGGTCAGGGCCGAGATCCAGCGGATGGGACCGTTCCCGCCGGCCCCGCGACGGCCCGTCATCACGCCCGGGAAAGTCGCCCCGGCCCGTCTCGTACGGGACCTCGGGAGAAACCCTCCAGCCGGTCTCGCCAGGCTCGGAAGCGGACCCCCAGCCCTTCTCGCGTCCGGGCTCGGAAACAGGCTCCCAGCCCGTCTCCTGAGCAGGATCGGAAACAGACCTCGTGTTCCTCTCCAGCGCGGGGTCCGCGGGCGCAGGAGAGCGCTTGGCATCGGCGGCGGTGTCCCTGACGCTCGCGAAGGGGTTCTTGCCCCGCCGCGGCCTCCCGTCGCGGTGCGCGCCCCACACGGGCTTGCCGTCCTCAGGAGAAGTGCGTCCCTCCGGAGAGATGCGGTCAGGAGAGGTGCTGTCCTGCGGGGAGGCGCCGGCCTCGGAAGGATTGCGGTCCTCAGGAGGGGTACGGCGGTGCCGGGCGCCCGTCTGCGGGGGCCAGACACGGTGATCACCCTCCATGACAACCTCCTTGTCCCGCTGTCCTATCACTCCTCGCGACGAGGATCAGGCGATCCGTTGTCGTTGTGACAGGAGAGGCGGAATTCAGCGGGTGCGGCCGGCGAGCACGGTGCCGCTCAGCGCGATGGCGGCCATGAGGATCGAGATGACGACGAACCCGGTGGCGATCTCGGTGGAGGAGTGCCCGATCAGGTTGACCAGCGCGCCGCCGACGCCGATCGACAGCGCCGAGCCCAGCATGTCCGTCACCGACAGCGACGCCGAGTTGGCCCCCTGCTCGTTGACCGGCGACTGCTTCAGCGCCGTGATGCTGACCGTGGTCATGCCGAACCCCATCCCGAAACCGGCGATGATCCACGCGGGCACGGCGATCCATCCGCTCACCCCGGGCAGTACGGCCAGCAGGCAGAGCAGGACCGCGACGGCGATGCATCCCATGCCCAGCCGGATCCGCAGGTCCGCCTGCCCTTCTTTCCTGCTCTGCAGGTAGGAGCCGGCGGACCAGCCGAGCGCCCCGGTGGTCAGCGCGACGCCCGCGCTCGACAGGTCGAAGCCCTTCACCTCCTGCAACGCCAGCGGGATGAAGGAGTTGACGCCGAAGAAGGAGGCCGAGAAGAAACCGCGCATCATCACCGTGGTGGGCAGCCCGCGCCCGAACCGCAGCGCCCGGGGAGGCAGCAGCCGGAACAGCCCGTACGCCAGGGACGCCAGCCCCGCCGCCGTCTCCAGGGCTCCCGTGACGGGATGCAGGTGCAGCCGGTCGATGCCGTGCAGCAGCACCCCGGCACCGGCGGCCGCGGCGGTGGCGGCCAGCGTCATGGCCACCGGCCTCGACCTCGGCCCGCTCGACGGCGCCTCGCCCGGCGATGACGGCTGACGCAGCGCAGGGACGAGCATCACCAGCGCGGGCACCACGAGCGGGATGATCCCGAAGAAGACGAAGCGCCAGCCCCAGTTCTCCGCCACGAATCCGGCCACGGCCGGGCCCACCATGGCGGGCACCACCCAGGCCGCGGAGATGGCCGCGAACGCCTTGGGCCTCGACTCCACGGGATAGACCCGGGCGATCATCACGTACAGCGCCACGATGGTGGTTCCCGCCCCCAGCCCCTGCACGGCCCGCGCCACGAGGAACACCACCGCCGACGACGACGCCCCGGCCAGCGCCATCCCGATGACGAACAGCACCACTCCCGTCACGAACGGGATGGGGTAGCCACGCCGGTCCGACCAGAGGCCGGCCACCACGTTGGCGAACAGGCTGGCGATCAGGAAGGCCGAGAAGCTGATGCCGTAGAGGTTGAGCGCGTCGAGTTCTTCGGCGATGGCTGGCATGGCGACGCCGACCGACATGCCCTCGAAAGCGACCAGCGTGACCACGAGGAGGATGCCGAGGGTCGCGGTGCGGTAGCGCGGGCCGAAGATCCGCGGCGGCTGGTAGGGAGTGTCGAGTGCCTTTGGTGCTGTCACCAGCACATCGTAGTCAGCGCCGCATCGCTCACGGCGTCGCCTGCCGGTACGCCGCCCACATCTCGTGCATCCGTTTGGCCTGTCCTTGGGTGAACTCCGACATGCACCGGTCGTGGGCGTAGTCCATGAAGTTGTGCACGGGGTCGAGGCCCGCCTTCGCACAGGAGTCGGCGCGCTCGGGGCAGCCCTTGGTCGGCTTGGCCTGGGCGGGGGTGTCGTCGATGCCGTCGCCGGGCTCCTTGCAGCCGTTCTCGAAGGTGTGGAACAGCCCGAGCCAGTGGCCGATCTCGTGGACGCCGGTGAAGCCGCGGTTGTAGTTGGTCATCGCGCCGCCGGGCAGGCTGCGCCAGTCGATGACCACGCCGTCGAGCACCGGCGCGTCGGCGTACCAGTAGGGGTAGCTGGCGAAGCCCAGCATGTGCTCGCTGAGCTGGGCGATGTAGAGGTTGAGCGTGCCGGGGCCGCCCTGGTGCAGCGCGCTCTTCATGGCCCGCTCGTGACCGACGGGGTCGCCGAACCAGGCGGCGTTCTGCCTGACCGTGATGGCGTCGAGCCGGAACTGCACGCCGGTGTCCACGCCGCCGAAGAGGCCGGCGTACGCGGAGTTGAGCACGTCGATCTGCGCTTCGACCGCCTGGTCGGAGACCTCGCGGTCAGGCCGCGTGATGACGTGCACCACGGTGGGCACGGTGATCTGAGTCGGCGGCGTGACGCCCGCCAGGCGCCGGGCGAGCTCGGACTGAACCTTGGCCACGTCTCCCGGCTGGGGCGAGCGCGGCCAGGGCTCCTCCGGCGCATGCCGGCTGCAACCGGCCGCGTGGGCGGCGCCGGCCCGCACCGGCGGGGCGAACCAGACCGCCAGCAGACATGCCAACGAGGCGGCCGTCGCACGCCGAGCCATAGATCCTCCACTACGGAATGAGCCGATATGGCTACAGACCGTAGCTGTTTAGCGGAGGATTACCGCTCAGCAACACTCACTGCTTGTCGTCGCCCTCGCCGTCACCAGAGGGAAGGCCCTCGTAGATCTCTTTGCACTCGGGGCAAACGGGGTATTTCTTGGGGTCACGGCTGGGCACCCAGATTTTGCCGCACAGGGCGCGGATGGGCGTGCCCGTCACCATGCTCTCGGTGATCTTGTGTTTGTCCGCGTAGTGGGCGAAGCGCTCGTGATCGCCGTCGCCGTGCGAGGTCCGCGGCGTGGTCTCCTGCTCTGGGAGGATCTTCGTGCTGCTCACCCCACCGAGTTTATGCCCGCTCGCGACCGTGTCCTCCACCCAGCGGTGCGGCCCCCGCCGCGAAGGCGAGGGCCGCGGGCGCGAGCAGCGGGCGGACGGCTGACCGGACGGGCCGGCCGGCCCACCCGAGTCAACCCGCCGATCAACCCGCCGATCAACCCGTCCGGTCAGCCCACATGGACCTGCACGCCCTCGGCCTTGCGCCCGGCCCTGACGAACAGCGTCAGCAGGGCGGTCAGCACGGCGATGCCGGTGCTCACCAGGAAGGCGAGGTGCATGCCGTCCATGAAGGAGTGGTGCACGGCGTCGACGATCGGCTGCGGCACCCCGGGAGGCGCCGCGCCGAAGGCGGCCGCCTTCTCCAGCCCGATCATCTGCGCGGGCGGGATCGTCTGCGCGGCGGGGCCGAGGTAGCCGGGCAGCGTGCCGGAGATCTCGGCGGCCATCACGGCACCCAGGATCGCGGTGCCCAGCGCGCCGCCGACCTGCATGGCCGACTGCTGTACGCCACCCGCGACACCGCTCAGCTCAAGCGGCGCGTTGCCCACGATGATCTCCGTGGCGCCCACGAAGACCGGCGACATGCCGAAGGCCAGCAGCACGAACGGGATGGCGCTCGCGAGGAACGACGCGTCGATGCTGAGCTGGGACATGAGGAACATGGCGAGCGCGGTGATCAGCAGACCGGCCGCCATCGTGATCTTCGGCCCCAGCCTGCCGATTGCCATGCCCGCCAGCGGCGAGGCGACGATCATGCCGGCGCTCATCGGCAACATGCGCAGGCCGGCCTCCAGCGGGGTCAGGCCGTGCACGCCCTGGAAGAAGAAGCCCAGGAAGAACATCGCGCCGAACATCGCGAACGCCACCATCATCATCAGCACGGTGCCGATGGAGATCGAGATGTTCCTGAACAGCGACAGCGGGACCAGCGGCTGCCTGCCCATCTTCTGCGCCCTGTTCTGCCAGAAGATGAACGCGGCGATCAGCACCGCGAACGCGCCCAGGAAGGTCAGCGTCGTGCTGTCGCCCCAGCCCCAGTCGGGAGCCTTGATGATCGTCCACACCAGCGAGAACATCGCGCCCGACAGCAGCAGCACGCCGAGCCAGTCGATCCGCGCCATCGTCTGCGCGCGGTTGTCCTTGATCAGGAAGACGCCCATGACGAGGGCGATGATCCCGACCGGCGCGTTGATGAAGAAGACCGACTCCCAGCTCACGTTCTCGACCAGCACACCGCCCACGATCGGCCCTGCGGCGCTGGACAGGCCGATGATGCCGCCCCAGGCTCCCATCGCCTGGTTGAGCTTCTCCCCCGGGAACGCTCCACGCAGCAGCGCCAGGGCGGCGGGCTGGAGCAGCGCGCCGAAAAGGCCCTGGAGCACCCGCAGGCCGATGAGCGCGCCGACGGGTGAGAGGCCGGGAATGACGCCGGCCAGTTCGGCGCTGAGACCGATGCCCACGGACGTGATCGCAAAGCCGGCGACACCGATGAGAAAGACGCGCTTGTGCCCGAACAGGTCGCCGAGCTTGCCCGCGGTGATCAGGAACACCGCCAGCGCCAGCAGATAGCCGCTGGTCACCCACTGCAGGTCCGACAGCGTAGCCTTCAGATCGGCCTGGATCACCGGGTTGGCGATGCCCACCACCGTGCCGTCGAGCATCACCATGATGACGCCCAGGCTGACCGCCAGCAGCACCAGCCACGGATTGCCGCCGGCCCCCGCCCGGTCCGGGCCGGGCGACGACGGCGCGTCGACCGCCTTCGCTTGAGCCATGACTCCCCCTCAAATGACAAATAGCCCCAGATCAGGGCATAGATATCGCAAGCCTCACTAATTTATGGCAGCCGACGACTTCAGACAACCGACTTTCAGATGACGCCGTATGACTTGTGGCACACTATGACAGAAAGGTTTCGAGGGAGTGACCGCTGTGGGTCTGCGTGAACGCAAGAAGGAGAAGACGCGCCTGGCGATCCTCGACGCGGCGCTCGACCTGTTCCTCGAACAAGGATACGAGTCGACCACCGTCGAGCAGATCGCGGGGGCCGTCGAGATCTCCCCCCGCACCTTCTTCCGCTACTTCACCAGCAAGGATCACCTGGTGTTGTGGTTCCACGACCACGGCGAGCAGCTCATGGTGGAGACCCTGCGCTCCCGCCCGCAGGGCGACCCGCCGTTCACGGCGCTCATGCACGCGGTGCGGGCGGTGCTGAGCGACATGGAAGGCTCAACGGAGGACGAGCACCGCAGGTTCCTCAAACTCCGCCGGATCCTCGACGAGAATCCGCAGCTGATCGGCCAGTCGGTGGCCAGGAGCGCCGGCACCGAGCGCCGTCTCGCGGAGCTGGTCGCCGAGCGCAGGGGGGTCGACGTCGACACCGACCAGCTCTCCCATCTGATCGTCGCATTCGCCATGTCGGCGATGCGCGTCGGCTTCGAGTGCCCGCGCCGCGACGGCTCGGTGCCGGAGATCACCGGCCGCATGGCAGAGACGATCGAGCTGGCCGAGCGCTCGCTGCGGCCGGGATGGGACCTCTGAGGCGCGGGGCTCGCCGAAGGGCTCAGTTCATCGTCGGATCGTCCGGGCAGGTCGCCACGAAGGCCAGCTCGCCGTTCTGGCGCCGCAGCACGTGCCGCCAGAGCGAGCCTGGATCGGCGTAGAAGGTGTCGCCCGCCTCGGAGTCGACGACGTACCAGGCGCCCTCGGCGATCTCGCTCTCCAACTGGCCCGACGTCCACCCCGCGTACCCCGCGAAGATGCGCATCTGTGCGATCTCCCCCTGCAGGATCTCGGGCGGCGCGTCCAGATCGACCGTCCCCAGCCGCGAGACGGCCGGGGTGCCGGCGTGCAGCCTGCGCCAGCCGAGCGGCTCCTCACCACTCGGGACCGCCGCCAGCGCGAGCGCGCTGTCGGTCTGCACGGGCCCGCCCTCGAAGAGCACCGGAGGCCCCGTCACCAGCGGATCCCACACGGGCAGCACCTGCGTCACCGAGATGTCGCTCGGCCTGTTGAGCACCACGCCCAGAGTGCCCCCGTCGTGGTCGTGTTCGAGGATCAGCACGACGCTACGCCGGAAGTTGGGGTCGTCAAGGAGCGGCGTCGCCACCAACAACCCGCCGACGTAGATCGCTTCCGCCATACATCCATCATGGCGTGTATCCGGGGGCGTGCGCTCCCCTCGTGAGTCGATGTTACTTTTCGTTGCTGCTTGGGCACCTTACGTAGCAAAGATCACACTCCGGGGGGAGCGCATGCGTATCGGTACTCGTGTCGTCCTGGCCACGCTGCCCATGACCGTGGCGCTGCTCCTCCCTGCCACCGCCTGGGCCTGGCCGCGGCTGGATCCAGGAGACCCGTTCACGATGACGGTCGACGACGTGGCCTGCCGCTCCGGCCGGGCGACCGTCACGCTCCGCAACGTGACCCGCCAGCTGGCAAGGTACGACCTGAGGGCCGACGGCAGGACGGTGGCGAGCGGCTCGATCCCGGCGCGCAAGACGGTCGTCAAGCAGGTCCGGGTGAGGAGGGGCAGCCGCGCCGAGATCGAGGCGTACTCCGTCGCCGAGCACAACCCCGACACGCTGATCGACTCGACCGACATCGAGAACGACTGCCCCTGGGGCCACCACCTCGACCGCCTCCCCTTCACAGGTCCGCCCGTGGACCTCATGGCCAAGCTGGCCACGGCGGGCGGGCTGGTGATCATGGGAGGCGTTCTGTGGTGGTACGGCTGGATCTGGCCGCGCTCGGCCCCGTGAGCCCGGACGGGGCCCGCTAAGGGTCGGGAACGAACGCGCCGGCCCGCGCGGCGGCCAGCCCGCGCGACACCGACCGCTCGGCGTCCCGCCGCGTCACCGGCTCCCTCGTGACCACGAGGCGGTAGTAGAGCGGGGCCGAGATCGCCCTGACCAGCTCACCTCCGTCGGTCCCCTCGGGCAGCTCTCCCCGCTTGACGGCCAGGTCGACGACGGTGACCCACTCGTCGATGCGGCGGGTGAAGAAGGCCCGCAGCGCGTCGGCGGCCTCCTCGTCGCAGGTCCCGGCGGCGATCACCGCCTGCAGCGTGGCGCCGAGCCGCCCGTCGGTGACCGCCTCCCAGACGGACACGGCGTTGGCCAGCAGGTCACGCTCGACGTCGCCCGTGTCGGCGTGCGGCGACGACTGGTTGGCCAGCTCTTTCATGAGGTCGGCCACCAGGCCCGGGGTGCTCCCCCAGCGCCGGTAGACCGTGGTCTTGCCGACGCCGGCCCTGGCCGCCACCTGATCCATGGTCAGGCCGTGGAAGCCGTGCTCGACCAGGATGTCCTGGGTGGCCTCGAGTACGGCTGCGCGTACCCTCGCGGTGCGGCCCCCCGGCCGCACGGTTCCCGCCAGACGGGAAGGTTGTTCCATCTAAACTCCTCACCGCATACCGGCATGCCCGGCTAACGGGACACTTATCCCGTTAATGGCGCATGTTCTTACGGCCCCGGCCTCTTACGACCCGCGGCGGACCAGGTGCCCCTGCTCGTGGACAGGGTCGCCGGCCTGGTCAGGCGGCGCAGGCATCTCCTTGTCGGCATGGCGTGCTCGGGCTCTCCTCGTTCACGGGAGGGCTGGCGACCTCGCCGGGGGTTGTGCTCGTGGCAGGTGACCCGGGGACTCGCCGCCGCCATCGCACGCCCGCCGGGCTCTCCCTGCTGACCATGTCGTTACTGAGGGGGCATTCCGGAGTCGGGCGCGGGGCTGAACGGGGCGTTGTGGTCTGCCGGGTTCACCGCTGGCGACATTCTAGGCCGACTCCCGCTGCCGCGCTGCTGGTAGGCGGGCACCTTTTCGCGATCCGCGCACCCGACGACCGGCGTGCGATTACCGTTCGGCAATATCGAACCCCTCTGCACTAAGGTGCGAGGTGTGGGAGAGACGATTCAATCGGTCGAGCGGGCGGCCGCGATCCTGCGGCTGCTCGCCTCGGGCCCGCGCCAGCTCGGCGTGGCCGAGCTGGCCAAGGCGCTGGGCCTGCCCAAGGGAACACTGCACGGCATCCTGCGCACGCTGGTCCGTGTGGGGTTCGTCGAGCAGGACCAGGCGACGGGGAAATACCGGCTCGGCGCCACGCTGCTCCACCTCGGCAGCAGCTACCTCGACGTCAACGAGCTGCGCACCCGCTCGATCAACTGGGCCGACGCCCTGGCGGGGCGCAGCAGGGAGAGCGCCTGGATCGGCACCCTGCACGAGGGGCACGTGCTGGTGATCCACCACGTGTTCAGACCGGACGACAGCATGCAGACCCTCCAGGTCGGCACCTACCTGCCGACGCACGCCAGCGCCCTCGGCAAGGTCCTGCTCGCCCACGATCCCTACGGCGAGGCGCCGGCCGCGCCGCTGCGGGCGTACACGAGGGCCACGCTCACCGACCCCAAGGCGCTGGAGGCCGAGCTCGACCAGGTCAGGACCCGCGGCTGGGCGGCCGAGACGGAGGAGCTGACGGAGGGCGAGGTCGCCATCGCCGCGCCCATCAAGGACGCGCGCGGCATCGTTGTCGGCGCCATCGGCATCCGGGGCGCCGTCGAGCGGCTGGCCTCGGACGGAGCCCTGCACATGGAGTACGTCTCATACGTGCGCGACGCCGCCCGCGCGATCACGCGCGCCCTCGCCCGCTGACTTGTCCACCCCCATGACGACCGCATAACATCTGTCCCATCGTTCGACATTGTCGAACCCTGATCCAAGCGAGGAAGCTCGTGCCTCGACCGCACTACGTCGCAGCCATCGACCAGGGCACCACGTCCAGCCGGTGCATCGTCTTCGACGAGGCCGGCAACATCATCTCCGTCGCCCAGCGCGAACACCGCCAGATCTTCCCCAGGCCCGGCTGGGTGGAGCACGACGCGGACGAGATCTGGCAGGCCGTGCGCGGCCTGCTCGGAGAGGCCGTGAGCGGCGCCGGCATCGAGGACGCCCAGATCGCCGCGCTCGGCATCACCAACCAGCGCGAGACCACCGTGTTGTGGGACCGCGAGACCGGCCGGCCTGTCCGCAACGCGATCGTCTGGCAGGACACCCGCACCGACGCGCTGACCCGGGCCCTGGCCGAGCACGAGAGCCTGTTCAAGGAGCGGGCCGGGTTGCCGCTGGCCACCTACTTCTCCGGGCCGAAGATCCGCTGGCTGCTCGACGAGACCCCCGGCCTGCGGGAACGGGCAGAGCGCGGCGAGGTGCTGTTCGGCACGATGGACAGCTGGTTGTTGTGGAACCTCACGGGCCGCCACATCACCGACGTGACCAACGCCAGCCGTACGATGCTGATGAACATCCACACGCTGGGCTGGGACGACGAGCTGCTGGCCGCGATGGGCGTGCCGCGCGCGATGTTGCCGGAGATCCGCCCGTCCGCCGAGGTCTACGGCCGCACGGCGGGCGGCGTCCCGGTCGCCTCCGCGCTCGGCGACCAGCAGGCCGCGCTGTTCGGGCAGACGTGCTTCGCCCCCGGCGAGACCAAGAGCACCTACGGTTCCGGCAGCTTCCTGCTGATGAACACCGGTCACGAGCCGGTCGTCTCCAAGCACGGCCTGCTGACCACCGTCGGCTACCAGATCGGCTCGGGCCCGGCCACGTACGCGCTCGAAGGCGCCATCGCCGTCACCGGCTCCCTGGTGCAGTGGCTGCGCGACAACCTGGGCCTGATCTCCAGCGCGGCCGAGATCGAGACGCTGGCGAGGACGGTCGACGACAACGGCGGCTGCTATTTCGTGCCGGCGTTCTCCGGGCTGTTCGCGCCCCACTGGCGCTCCGACGCGCGCGGAGTGATCGCGGGACTGACCGGGTTCGTCAACAAGGGCCACCTCGCGCGGGCCGTGCTCGAGGCCACGGCGTGGCAGACCCGCGAGGTGGTCGACGCGATGAACGCCGACTCCGGGCTCGACCTGACCACCCTGCGCGCCGACGGCGGCATGACCGCCGACAACCTGCTCATGCAGACGCTCGCCGACGTGCTGGCGGTGCCGGTCATCCGGCCGATGGTGGCCGAGACCACCGCGCTGGGCGCCGCCTACGCGGCCGGCCTGGCCACCGGCTACTGGCCCGACGTCGACAGCCTGCGGGCCAACTGGCACAAGGCCGCCGAGTGGCGTCCCGCGATCGACGAAGCCGTACGCGAGCGCGAATACCGCAACTGGAAGAAGGCCGTGGCGCGCACCCTCGGCTGGGTGGAGCAGGAGGAGGGGAGCAGAGCATGACACTCGCGATCGGCACCGACCGCGCGGAGACCAGGCACGAGCTGGCCGGCACCGCATACGACCTGCTCGTGATCGGCGGCGGCATCCTCGGCACGTCGGTGACCTGGATGGCCGCGCAGGCGGGGTTGCGGGTGGCGATGGTCGACGCGGGCGACTTCGCCGGCGCCACGTCCAGCGCCTCCTCCAAGCTCGTCCACGGCGGCCTGCGCTACCTGCAGACCGGCAACGTGCGGCTGGTCGCGGAGAACCATCGCGAGCGGCGCGCCCTGGCCGCCGACATCGCACCCCACCTGGTCAAGCCGCTGACCTTCGTGGTGCCGATCTACAAGGGCGGCCCGCACGGCGCCGCCAAGCTCGGCGCGGGCGTGTTCCTGTACTCCGCGCTGTCGGTGTTCGGTGACGGCATGGGCAGGGTGATCACGCCGCAGCAGGCCATGGCCAAGGTGCCCGCCCTGCGCTCCGAGGGCCTGCGGGCCGCCGCCGTCTACGGCGATCACCAGATGAACGACAGCCGGGTCGCGGTCATGACCGTGCGGGCCGCGGTGGACGCGGGCGCGGTCGTGCTCAACCACGCCGAGGTCGTCGGGCTGCGCCAGACGGGCGGCACCGTGACGGGCGCCGACCTGCGCGACCGGCTCGACGGGACCGAGTTCGGCGTGTCGGCCAGGCTCGTGCTGAACGCCACCGGGCCGTGGGTCGACCACCTGCGCCGCATGGAAGACCCCTCCGCGGCGCCCAGCATCCGGCTGTCCAAGGGCGCTCACCTGGTGCTGCGCAGGCAGGAGCCGTGGAAGGCCGCGCTGACCACGCCCATCGACAAATACCGCGTGTCGTTCGCCATCCCGTGGGAGGACCACCTGCTCCTCGGCACCACGGACGAGGCGTACGAAGGCGACCCGGCCGCGGTGCGGGCCACCGAGGCCGACATCGCGCAGATCCTCGACGAGGCGAGCCACTCCGTACGCGACTCCCAGCTCAGGCGCGAGGACATCACCTACGCCTTCGCCGGGCTCCGGGTGCTGCCCGGCGGCCCCGGGCAGGTCGCGGCGGCCAAGCGGGAGACCGTGGTGACCAGCGGCTCGGGCGGCATGCTCTCCGTCGCCGGCGGCAAGTGGACCACCTACCGGCACATCGGCAGGCACGTACTCGACACGCTCGCCCGCCTGCCGGGGCAGCCGCTGGGCGACGACCTCGCCGACATCCTGCCGGCCGTGCCGCTGCCGGGGCTGGCCAGCCCCGACGCGGTGGCCATGCGGCTGTGGACCGACCGCGACCCGGGCACGCGCATGGACCCGCTGGTGGCCAGGCACCTGGCCACGCACTACGGATCGATCGCGTTCGACCTGGCGCGGCTCATCCGCGAAGACCCGGCGCTCGGCGAGCGCATCCACCCCGACGGGCCGGACATCTGGGCCCAGGCGGTCTACGCCCGCGACCGCGAGTGGGCGGCCACGGTGGACGACGTCGTACGCCGCCGCACGACGCTCACGGTGCGCGGCCTCG
Organism: Nonomuraea sp. B5E05; assembly: GCF_039880665.1. NCBI lineage: Bacteria > Bacillati > Actinomycetota > Actinomycetes > Streptosporangiales > Streptosporangiaceae > Nonomuraea > Nonomuraea sp. B5E05. Next base: position 143,033 of record NZ_JBDPMJ010000021.1, on the reverse strand, counting down.
ACACGCCCGACGTGCGGGCCAGGATCGAGAAGCTGCTCGCCTGACGGCCCTGTTCGCGTAGGCGGCGCAGCGAGTCCGCGGCGCGCGCGGCAGGGTCCGCGGTTCTTACGTGGCGCTGAGCGCGGGGTGCGGGTAGGGCGGTGACGGGGGTCGGCCGGAGGTGGCCTGGCGAACCCGCTGGGCAGGGGGGAGGCATGCGAACTCCCATCAACGAAGCCCTGCTCAGGCACTTCCGTGACCTGCGCGACGGCACTCATGGGAAGGCCGTCTCGCGGGAGGACAAGGAGCAGGTGTTCATCACGGCGGTCGGGCTGCTGGACCCGGTGGCGCGTACCGCCCTCGACGAGCTCAACGCCGACCTGCTGCTCGGCGCCGGGGAGGTGGTCGCCAGCGGCGTCACCCGGTCACGCGAGGGCGGGCTCAACGCGATGTGGTCGCTGACGTGGCAGGAGCAGCGCGCGTGCCACGCCCAGCCGGTCGCGGTGGTCGCCCACTACGGCAGCGACTTCCACCATCCGCACCTGCGGGGCAACACGGTCGGCGACTGGCCGCTGAACGTCTTCGACGAGGCGGACGCCGCGGCGCAACTCGACACGTTGCGGGTGATCGCCGCCGGGGACGCCCACAACCTGGTCTTCCAGGAGAGCTACCGCCTGATGCCCGCCCTCACCCGGGAGGAGCCGGGCCAGGAGAGCCTCACACTGCCCGACGGCACACGGGAGACCACGTAGCCGGCCCGCCAGGCGCCGTGGCGGCGCCTGCGACGTGCGGGTCAGCGAGCGTCTCCCTGGAGGTCCTCAGCCGCGTGCGGCGACTGGCGTGACCTTGGCTGTGCCGTAACAGAAGATGATCTTATGCTTCGGTGAAGCCCCGCGCGCGCCCGCCGGCCGACTCGCGGACGGCGGCGGCGACGGCGGTGGACACGTCGGGGTGGAAGACGCTCGGGATGATGTAGTTGGGGCCGAGCTCCTCGGGCGTGACGACGGCGGCGAGCGCGCCCGCGGCGGCCAGCAACATCTCCTCCGTCACGACGGACGCCTGAGCGTCGAGCAGGCCACGGAAGACCCCAGGGAAGGCCAGCACGTTGTTGATCTGGTTGGGGTAGTCGGAGCGCCCGGTGGCCACCACGGCGGCGTGCTCGCGGGCGTCGTCGGGCGACACCTCAGGCTCGGGGTTGGCCAGCGCGAACACGACCGCGTCCTTGGCCATCGAGGCGACGTCGTCGCCGGTCAGGATGCCGGGCGCGGAGACGCCCACGAAGACGTCGGCGTCCTTGACCGCGCCCCGCAGGTCGCCCGCGTAGCCCTCGGCGTTGGTGTTGTCGGCCATCCAGCGCAGCGAGTCGTCGAGGTCTGCACGCCCCTTGTGGACGGCCCCGAGGTAGTCGCACACGATCACGTCGCGGGCGCCCGCCGCCAGCAGCAGCCGCAGCACGGCGTAGCCGGCCGCCCCCGCGCCCGCCATGGTGATCTTGACGTTCTCGATGTTCTTGTCGACCACCCGCAGGGCGTTGGTGAGCGCCGCCAGCACGCAGATCGCCGTGCCGTGCTGGTCGTCGTGGAAGACCGGGATGTCGAGCAGCTCGCGCAGCCGCCGCTCCACCTCGAAGCAGCGGGGCGCGCCGATGTCCTCCAGGTTGATCCCGCCGAACCCGGGCGCGATCACCTGCACCGTGCGGACGATCTCGTCGACGTCCTGCGTGTCGAGGCAGATCGGCCAGGCGTCGATGCCCGCGAACCGTTTGAACAGCGCCGCCTTGCCCTCCATGACGGGCAGCGCCGCCTCGGGCCCGATGTTGCCCAGCCCCAGCACGGCGGAGCCGTCGGTGACGACCGCCACGGTGTTGCGCTTGATGGTCAGGCGCCGCGCGTCCTCCTTGTTGCGCGCGATCGCCATGGACACCCGCGCCACACCCGGCGTGTAGGCCATGGACAGCTCGTCGCGGTTGCGCAGCGGCACCTTCGACACCATCTCGATCTTGCCGCCGAGGTGCATGAGAAAGGTGCGGTCGGACACCTTGTGGATGACGACGCCCTCGACCGCCTCGAGCTGGTCGACGATGGCCTGGGCGTGGTCGGTGTCCCTGGCGGCGCAGGTCACGTCGATGCGCAGCTTCTCGTGGCCTGCGTTGGTGACGTCGAGGGCGGTCACGACACCCCCTGCCGACTCTACGGCGTGCGTGAGCAGGCTCACGGCCTTGCCGCCTGCGGGCACCTCGAGGCGCACGGTGATGGAGTACGACACACTGGGGACGGTCGCCACGTCAATCGCTCCTTCGGGACTGACCAAGAATGCATCCATGTTAGAGGTCATTCGGTCAATCCCGCGCCTCGGCGGCCATGACGATCAGGTCGGCACAGGTTGCCAGGGGGATCGTGGTGCTGTCGATCACCAGGTGATAGAGGCAGGCGTCGGCCGGGTCGGTGCGGTAGAAGTGGCGCACGTAGGCGCTGCGCGCCCGGTCGTTGTCCTCGATGATCTGCCGGGCCTCGCGCTCGCCCAGCTGCCCCAGCGTGGCGGTCTGCCGCACCCGGCGGGCGACGGGGGCGTCGAGCCGGACGTGCAGCGCTCCGGGATGGTCGGCCAGCACCAGCGCCCCCGCCCTGCCGAGGAACACGCCGCCCTGGAGGCGCGCGGTGTCTTTCAGCACGCGCTCGGTGCGATTGACGAACTCCTCGGGCGCGAGCGGCATCGCGCCGGGAACGTACATGTCGACGCCGCCGAACGTCACCGTGGGCAGCCGCATCGCCCCGGAGAAGAGCCGGCCGATGCCGTGCTCGGCCCGGTCGTCGTGGGCCAGCGCCTCCTCCAGCGTGCAGCCCAGCTCCTCGGCGACGGCACTGGGGATCGCGCGGTCTACGAAGGGCACGCCGAGACGCTCGGCCACGGCCGGGCCGATCTGGCTGCCGGCCGTGCCGTATGTCGCCGATATGGTGACGACCCGCATGAATTCAGGTTAGAACAGTGCGCTCGCCAACGCTCTACGGGCCTTGGCCAAGGATGGGTCTTCGGCGGGCAAAGCCTCGAACAACCCGAGCAGGTGCCGCCTGGCCTTGTCGCGCTCGTCGCCCGAGGTGCGCTTGACCACGGCGATGACGCGCTCGAACGCCTGGTCGACCGCGCCCGACATCATTTCGAGGTCGGCCGCGAGCAGCTGCGCGTCCAGGTCGGCGGGGTCCTGCGCGCGGCGCTGGACGTCGGCGGGGTCGGCCTCGGACGTGCGCTTGAGCAGGCCCACCCCGGCCAGCCCCATCGTCGCGTCCTCGTTGCCCGGCTCGCGGGCCAGCAGTCGCTGGTAGGCCTGCATGGCCGCGTCGAAGTCACCCCGGTCGATCGCCTGCTCGGCCGCCACCATGTCGGGGTCGGCGGGCGGCCCCGACGGCGCCTCCTGCTCGCCGGGCTGGCCGGCCTCGCCGGCCTCCGGGGGCCTCGCGCCGGGGTTGGCCTGGTAGAACTGCTCGACCGCGCCCATCAGCTCGTCGAGCCAGCGGCGCACCTCCTGCTCGGGCAGCACCTGCTGGAAACCGGTCACGGCCTGGCCCTGGAAGATCGCCAGCACGGTCGGCACGGCCTGGACGCGCAGCGCCTGCGCGATCTGCGGGCTGGCGTCGACGTTGACCTTGGCCAGCACGGCCTTGCCGCCGAGGTCGCCGACCACCTTCTCCAGCACCGGGCTGAGCTGGGCGCTGCCCGGCGCCCTCGGCGACCAGAGGTCGAGCACGACGGGCACCGTCATGGACTTGTCGATGACGTCGCTCGTGAACGTCTCCTCGGTCACGTCGACGACCGAGGCCGTGGCCGCCTGGGGACCTGCGGTCTCCCGCCGGGCCTGCGCCTCCAGTGCCTGCTTGCGCGCGCCCAGGTCCACAGCTCCGTAGAGCGACCCGGGTTTAGAGAAGTCCGCCATGCTCCTCATCTTGCCGCATCGGCGACCCGGGGAAGTCACCAGCCGCCACCCGGAGGGTGCGCAACTGGTCGAACATCTCCTGGAGTTCGTCCTCGGCGTACATCGACAGGCCGAACTCGGCGGCCATCAGGTCACCGGTGGCACGGCGTACGACGTCGCGCCCGGACTCGGTGATCTCGGCGAGCACGCCGCGCCCGTCGCGCGGATTGGGCAACCGCCGGACGAACCCGGACTTCTCCAGCCTGTCCACCGTGTTCGTGACGCTGGTGGGGTGGACCATCAACCTTTCCCCGATCTTTGACAAGGGCAGCGCCCCCGTCCTGCTGAACGTCAGCAACACCAGCGCCTCATACCGCGCGAAGGTCAGGCCGTAGGGCTTGAGCAGCGCGTCGAGCTGCGACAGCAGGATCTGGTGCGCTCGCATGATCGACGTCACCGCGGCCATGGCCGCGGACGGACCGAAGTGCGCGCGCCAGCTCTCCGCGGCGCGGTCAATCGGGTCGAACGGCAGGTTGAGCGGCTTCGGCTGCGTCACAGCGATACGGTAGCGCGCTGGTCGTCCCGGTTCGTCTGGCTACTCACAGCGACAGGCCTCTCCGCTTGGCCAAGAGTCCGGACATCAATCATCACGCTCAGTTATGGTTCTCCTACGAATGGTGACGCGGATACCAAGTCCATCAGCCTGTGGGGACCGGCCGGACTGATCGTTTCCGCCTTGCCGAGGGGCACGGGGGGTGCTTGATGAACTTCAACGGGAAAACGGGTGCGTGAGCACGGGGGCGTTTCACGGGAGGAGCTGAAGCAGAGCGCGGCCGTCACTGTGGCCGTGCTGCTCGCTGTCGGCCTGGTCGCGGCGTGGAACGTCCTGATACCCGGCGTCGACGCCTGGGAGAACATCGTGGCCGCGGTCATCGGGTCGCTGCGGTTGACCGGGCCGGTCGCCGCTGCCTTCGCCGCGTGGGTGGCGCTGCGCAAGCGCAAGGCGCTGCGCGGGCGCTCGCTCACGACGTGGCGGGCGCTCAAGGCGCCGCTGGCGATCGTGGTGGTGGTGCTGGGGTCGTTCGGGGCGACGGTGCTGGTCCTGGCCGTCAAGACGGTGCTCACCGACCAGGCGGGCCGGCTGAGCCTGGCGGGCCTGGGCATGGGCATGGCGGGCCTGGCCCTCTACTCGGTGATCGGGTGGGTGGCCGGCTGGGTGCTGCCGCACCCGTTCACGCCGCCGGTCGCCGGGCTGGCCTGCTATGGGGTGTTCTCGTGGCTGGCCGACGACCGCGGGTGGGCCGACAAGCTGGCCCCGGGCACCGGTGAGCCGTACGACCTGTTCCAGGGGCTGAGCGGGGCGGCGTTCTTCGACCAGACGATCTGGCTGCTCGGCCTGACGGCGGCGCTGCTGCTCGGCTGGGCGGCGCTGGTGACCAGGCAGGCGCTGGTGCTGGCGTGCGCGCTGCTGGCCGTGCTGGCCGCGGGCATGGGCGTGTCCCGCGTCCTGACCCACTCCAAGCCGGCCGCCGCCGAGGAGATCGCCTACAGCTGCCAGGAGTGGCCGATCACGGTGTGCGTGCATCCGGGCATGCGGGCGGGGCTGACCGAGCTGGGGGCGTCGTTCACGCAGATCGCCTCCAGGCTTGCGGGCACGCCGGCCGCGTTCACGCGGGTGGAGCAGCGGCCGCTCGACGACGAGCTGAAACCGTCGAACGGGCTCGCGCCGATCCACGTGCCCGACCTTTCCGCCGGGTTCGCGGAGGAGGCGGCGTACGAGTACATCGAGTCGCTGGCCGCCCGCTGCCCCGGCACGGTCGGCGACGGCTACCGGGAGATCGTGATGGCCTGGCTGCGCGGCGAGCCGCTGCCCGGAGGGCCGCTGCCGGAGCACCAGTACGCCGCGTCGTGGTTCTCGGGGCTGAGCGAGCACCAGCGCAGGGAGTGGCTGCGGATGTTCTACAGCGACTTCCAGAGCTGCCGGCTGGCCGGCACGCACTTCGGCGGCGGGCCCGCCCACGCCCAGCTGGCGCCCTCGCCCGTACGCCCCACGCCCTCGTCGAGCCACGTCTATCCCGTCTACCCCGACGCCGGCGGCACCCCGGCGGCGACCTCGGCCCCCGGAACGAGCTCGCCGCCGTTCGGACGGGGACCGGGGACATCCTCTCCGGTCAGTGGGGTCACGGCGGCGCCGGCGGTCGCGGCCGGGGACAGGTCCGCTGCCGCGAAGGGACCGGAGATGTCACCGATCGGCTGGCGATGGTGATCGCCGGGAGGGTAGTCATGCTCCCATGACGACTTCCCGTACGACGCCGCCCGAGGTGACGCCAGGGCGGCGCCGCAGGTGGCGATATCTCGCGGCGTTCCTGGTCCTGGCGGTCCTGCTCGTGGTGGGCGGCCGCCTGGCCTGGTCCTGGCTCGACCCGTTCGGCGGGCGGACCATCGACCGCAGCCAGCCGGCGCTGCTGCAGTCGATCAAGGACATGAGCCGCTTCGAGGCGGCGACCGGCACCTTCCAGGTGGTCGTCGACCTGGAGAAGGACGCCAACTTCCTGCCCGACGCCGTCAAGGGCACCCGGACGTTGTTCGTCGGGGCGGGCGGCGTGGACGCCTACGTCGACTTCTCCGCCATGGGCACCAACGCGGTCACCGTCTCGCCGGACCGCACGGAGGCGACCATCCGCCTGCCGCACGCCCAACTCGAGAAGCCCAACCTGGACAACAGCCGCTCTTACGTGTTCGCGCACCAGCGGGGGCTGTTCGACCGGGTGCAGGACTTCCTGTCGGGCTCGCCGAGTGACCAGCGGGAGCTGTACCTGCTGGCCGAGAAGAAGATCACGGAAGCGGCGGTGGCCAGTGACCTGCGCGCCAGGGCCGACGCCAACACCAAGGCGATGTTGTCGGGCATGCTCAAGTCGCTCGGGTTCACGAAGGTGACGGTCGAGTTCACCGGCGAGCCCTAGCCGCGCCTCAGAGGCCTTAGCCGCCCGTGCCCCCGCTTAAGTACCTGCCCGCGTCCAGAGATAAGGCATCCGCCCGATGTGGCGGGGAGGGCCTTAGGACGAGTCTTGAGAGTGCAGGCAACAGAGCAGAGGAGCACTCGGATGAACGCCGAACTCGAATACACCGTGATGCAGCACCACGCGTCAGAGCTGCGCCGCGCCGCCGCCGAGCAGCGGCGGGTCATGGAGGCGCGCAGGGGCCCGCGGGGCGAGCGCCGCCACCGCTCGGTCCTCGCCAGGTTCCTGGCCTCATGACCGCCCACAAGCAGCCCGGCCGCAACCTCCCTCGCGGCCGGGCTGAACAGCCCCCTTGAGGGGGCGCGCTCGGGCCCTGAATTCCTGGTGAGGGCCTGAGCAGTGCGTTACGGGGCCCCGGTCCACTTCCTGGTCGGACCGGGGCATCGCGCTGTCCGGTGCCGGCCGGACGGCAGTGCATGTGTAATGCATGCATGAGTGTTGCACTCCAGATCCGTGACGTCCCCGAGCCGGTGCGGGACGCCCTGGCTGCGCGGGCACGCGCCCAGGGCAAGAGTCTCCAGTCTTACCTCCTCAGGCTGGTCGAGGAGGATGCTCGTCGCACCAGGAACGTTGATCTGATCAATATGTTCGAGAACCGCGCGGATGGCTACAGCGGCGACGAGGACACCGCGGACATGGTCCGCGGGATGCGCGCCGGGCGCGAAGTCCGCCTCTCGGACGGCAGCGGCGCGCAATGATCGTCCTCGACGCTTCCGTCGTTATCGACGCGCTGACACGCGACGACGACAAGGGACGCGCCGCACGTAAGCTCATGATGAGCGACCCTCATTGGGCCGCCCTCACCACATGGTCACCGAAGTCGTCTCCGGCATTCGCGGTCTGCTTCCTGGCGGCAAGATCAGCCAGGAACGCGCGGAAGAGGCGTTGTCCGCGCTGGGCAACGCCGAGTTCGACCTGGTCGACGTGCGTCCGCACCTGCCACGGATGCGGCAGCCGCGCGCCAATCTCACGGCTTACGACGCCGCGTTCGTCGCCGTGGCGGAGGCCGCGGAGTGCGTCCTTGTCACGAGAGACCGCCGATTGGCCGTCGCCGCGGGGGTCCGCTGTCCCGTCCACGTCATTTGACGCCCGGTAGGTGCGTGCTGACCCGGGCTGGCGCGCCGGTCTTCCTACGGGGGTGTGAGGAGTTCCTCCAACCGCCGTACGACCTGGCCGAGCGGTGCGGTGGCGTCGATCTCGGCGGTCGCGGTGGCCCGGAGCAGCGGCTCCACGGTCTTTAGGTCGTTCAGGATCGCGGCCCGCTCCTCCGGTCGTTTGCCGTAGGGGTTGCCGGTCCGCGCCTGAAGCGGACGACTTGCCCGTGCCCGACATCCCGGTGATCAGCACCTTCGGCATGGTCATCTCCGGCTAGGACGGGGCCACTCTTCCGCGGGCCCGGCGTGATACGGGCTCAGGGGACGCGGATGAGCAGCGCGTCGCCCTGTCCGCCACCGCCGCACAGGCCCGCCGCTCCCAGGCCGCCGCCCCGGCGCTTCAGCTCGTACGCCAGCGTGAGCACGATCCGGGCGCCCGACGCCCCGATCGGATGGCCCAGGGCGATGCCGCCGCCGTTGACGTTGACCTTGTCCAGCGGGACGCCCAGCTCCTGCGCGGACTGGAGCACCACGCTGGCGAAGGCTTCGTTGATCTCCACCAGGTCCAGGTCACCGGCCGACACGCCCTGCTTGGCCATGGCCTGCTTGATGGCGTTCGCGGGCTGGGACTGGAGCGAGGCGTCGGGGCCCGCCACGTTGCCGTGCCTGCCGATCTCGGCCAGCCACGGCAGGCCCAGCTCCTCGGCTTTGGACTTCGACATGACCACCACGGCGCAGGCGCCGTCGGAGATCTGGGAGGCGGAGCCGGCGGTGATGGTGCCGTCGGCGACGAAGGACGGGCGCAGCTTGGCCAGCGTCTCCACCGTCGTGTCGCCGCGTACGCCCTCGTCCTCCTTGACGACGACCGGCTCGCCGCGCCGCTGCGGGACCGGCACCGGGACGATCTCGTCCTCGAAGACGCCGTTCTTGATGGCGGCGGCGGCCAGCTGGTGGGAGCGGGCCGACACGGCGTCCTGCTCCTCGCGGCCGATGCCGAGCCTGGTGTTGTGGCGCTCGGTGGACTCGCCCATCGCGCACTGGTCGAACGCGCAGAACAGGCCGTCGTGGGCCATCGAGTCGACCACGTCGGCCCCGCCGTATTTGACGCCCTTGCGCAGGCCGGGCAGCAGGTGGGGGGCGTTGGTCATCGACTCCATGCCGCCGGCCACCACGATGTCGAACTCGCCCGCCCGGATGAGCTGGTCGGCCAGGGCGATGGCGTCGAGGCCCGAAAGGCAGACCTTGTTGACGGTGACCGAGGGGACGGTCATGGGGATGCCGGCCTTGACGGCGGCCTGGCGGGAGGGGATCTGGCCCGCGCCGGCCTGGAGGACCTGGCCCATGATGACGTACTCGACGGATTCGGGCGCCACGCCGGCCCGCTCGAGCGCCGCCTTGATGGCGATGCCCCCCAGGTCGACAGCGGTCAGTCCGGACAGGGCGCCGAGCAGCTTGCCGATCGGGGTGCGAGCTCCGGCGACGATGACGGAACTGGACATGGACACGGGCCTCCTGTGCTCGCCATCTGGTTCTTTGACACCATACCCACGAGTAGGTGACCGTTCGCTATGGAGGTGGGCCACATATGTTCCTGCGGATCGACCACATCGGTATCGCGTGCCGGGACCTCGAAGAGAAGATTCGTCTCTTTTCTGACACGTTCGACCTGACAGTAGTTGCCCGGGAGGTCAACGAGGAGCAAGGTGTCAAGGAGGCCATGTTGCACATCTCCGACGGCGAAGGCGGGGGCTCCTACATTCAGCTCCTGGAGCCTCTCTCCGAGGACTCTCCTGTGGGAAAATTCCTCACCAAGCGTGGCGAGGGCGTCCATCACGTGGCATTCGGCGTACGAGATGTGGCGGACGCCATGGGTAAGATCAACGAGAGAGGAGTGAGGCTCCTGGACGAGCGTCCCAGACATGGGTCGATGGACTCACGGATCGCGTTCCTGCATCCCAAAGACGTGGGAGGAATGCTGACCGAGTTGGTCCAGGCGGCCAGACGCTAGAAAAAGCCATATAACGCGCATATGTAACTAGTCACGCAGAAAGTTGGACGGGGCTTCGCAGGTGGCACCAGCGGAGTACGCTTGACCTTCCACCGGACATGGAGCCTGCCGCGAGGCACAGGCTCCTGGATCGGATGCCCCGAACCCCCCGTCCGGCCCGTGTAGCCGTCTCGACAACCCAGGATCGAGCCTCCATGCAGTCCGACATCGACGCCCAGCTCAACAACTTTTTCGAGGACGCCCCAGCGCGCGAGTTCGACGTGGTGCTCCGTGGTTACGACCGGCATCAGGTCCATGATCACTTGAAGCAGCTCGACGGAGAGCTGCGCCAGGCGCGCGAGCAGGTTGCCGGCCTGCAGCGCGATCTGTCCGACTCCCAGCGCCAGCTGCAGGAGCAGGAGCGGCCCACCTACTCCGGTCTCGGCGCCCGCATCGAGCAGTTGCTCCGCCTGGCCGAGGAGCAGGCCACCGAGCTCGTGCAGGCCGCCAGGTCCGAGGCCAACGAGATCAAGGCCGCCGCCAAGGTCGAGGCCGCCGACCTGCGGGCCGCCGCCGAGGCCGAGGCGGCCGAGAAGCGCGCCCAGGCCACGCGCGAGTCCGACGAGATGCGCACCTCCGCTGAGCGGGATGCCGAGGAGATCCGCTCGACGGCTCGCCGCGAGGCCGACGAGCTGACCAACACCACCGAGCGCGAGGCCGCCAAGCTGCGGGCCACGGCCGACCACGAGGTGGCGGAGAAGCGGGCCGACGCCGAGCGCGAGATCGCCAAGCTCCGCACCACCACCGAGCGTGAGGTCGCCCAGCTGCGGGCCTCGACCAAGCGCGAGCGCGACGAGGTGCTGACCACCGCCAAGCGGCAGGCCGACGAGATGCGCGCGCAGGCCCAGCGGGTGCTGGAGGAGTCGGAGGCCAAGCGGGCCCAGGACGAAGCCGAGTTCGAGATCCAGCTCGCCGCCCGCCGCGAGGACGCCGAGCGCCAGGAGGCCGAGCGCCACGCCTCCGCCCAGGCCGCCACGCAGAAGCTGGTCGCCGAGGCCGAGCAGCGCGCCGCCACGGCCGAGTCGAGGGCCACGAAGGCGACCCAGCAGGCCGACCAGACCCGCCGCGAGGCCGACCTGCACGCCAAGCAGCTCGTCGCCAACGCCCGCAAGAGCGCCGAGACCATCGTGGCCGACGCCAAGTCGAGCGCCGAGACGATCGTCACCGAGGCGAAGAACGAAGCCGAGCGCACCCGCACGGCGATGCAGCGCCAGGTCGACGAGCTGACCCGCCAGCGTGACAGCATCACCAGCCACCTGGCCCAGCTGCGCCAGCTGCTCGGCGGCGCCGCTCTGCCGGGCCAGGAGCAGCCGGAGGTCGCGGCCGCCCCGGCCAAGCCGGCGATCGCCGCGCCCGTGGTCGAGGCCTCTCCCGCGGAGCCGGTGCCGGCGCCCGCCGCCAAGGCACAGGCCAAGGGGGAGGACGACGCGGAGTGGTGGCAGGAATAGCCGAAGGTCACACGGGGGCTGAGTGACGGCTGAGAGAGCCTGGCGACCTGATCGTCGCTAGGCTCTCTCTTTGTTGCCGGGCCGACATGCCCCCGCGCGGGCCCGGCATGGCACGTCGACGACCCCCATGGAGTTCCCATGTCCACAGATGCCGAACCCGCCAAGGCGGAGCCCGCCGCCGGGCTCGTGGCCGCACCCGAGGAACGGCCTGGGGGCGGCAGGACCGTGGCCTCGACCGGAGAACAACGTGAGGGCGGCGGGCTCGAGGCTCCGGCAGGAGAAGAGCCTGAAAGCGGCGGGATCGAGGCCGCGACCGGGGAGCGGGCCGCGGGTGGGGGTGGCGAGGCGGGCGCCCAGCCGTACGGGCTGCCCGGCAAGCCGCTGGCCCGGGGGCCGTTCCTGTTCGGGCTGGTCGGCGGGCTGGGGGTGCTGACGGCGATCGCCATCGCCCAGATGGTCGTCAACTCGCTGAGCACGATCATTTTGGTCGTGGTGGCGATGTTCCTGGCCGTCGGGCTCAACCCGGCCGTGGAGGCCCTGCAGCGCTGGGGGCTGGCCAGGCGCGCGGCGATCTCGATCGTCTTCACCGGGGTGATCGTGGCGTTCGTGCTGTTCGGCCTGGCCGTGGTGCCGCCGGTGAGCAAGCAGCTGTCGGAGTTCATCGAGGCGGTGCCGGGCTACATCACGGAGTTGAGCAACCATCCGACGCTGCGCCAGATCGACGCCGACTATCAGGTCCTGCCGCAGCTGCGCACGTTCGTGACGAGCACGCTGGGGCCGTCGCTGGCCACCGGGATCATGGGTGCGGGCCTGGTGGTGCTGAACGGCGTGTTCACCACGGTGACGCTGCTGGTGCTCATGCTCTACTTCCTCGGATCGCTGCACACGATCAAGGACTACCTGCTCAAGCTGGTGCCCGCCTCGCGCAGGGAGCGCACGAGCGCGATCAGCGAGGAGATCCTCACCGGCATCGGCGGTTACGTGGCGGGCAACGTGCTGATCTCGGTCATCGCGGGCGTGGTGGCCTGGATCTTCCTGTCGATCGTGGACGTGCGCTACGCGCTCGCGCTCGCTCTGGTCGTGGCGTTGCTGGACCTGGTGCCGCTGGTGGGCGCCACGATCGGCGCGGTGTTCGTGAGCCTTGTCGCGCTGCTGCAGTCGCTGCCCGCGGGGATCGCCTGCGCGATCTTCTTCGTGCTCTACCAGCAGGTCGAGAACTACTTCATCTATCCCAAGGTGATGAAACGCTCGGTGGACGTGACGCCGGCCGTGACGGTGATCGCCGCGTTGTTCGGCGGCGCGCTGCTCGGCATCGTCGGCGCGCTGCTGGCCATCCCGGTCGCGGCGGCGATCTCGCTGATCATCCGTGAGGTCGTGCTGCCCCGCCAGGCCCGGGCCTGAGCCGGGCTCAGACCTCCAGGCAAACCCCCTTGAACGCGGCCTGAGCGGACCTCAGCCCCAGGCTCGGACCGCCCGGGAAGCCCCTTGAGCGCGGGGTCTCAGCGTGTCCCGCCGAGCTCTGACCTGAGGAACTCGGTCACCACGGCGTTGAACGCCTCAGGCTGCTCGACCGCGCTCAGGTGGCCGGCCTTCGGGATGACCTCCAGCCGCCCTTCGGGCACGGCGCGGACCATCTCCTCGGCGTCGGAGGGTGGTGACAGCTCGTCCTCCTCCCCCACCACGACGAGCAGCGGCACCTTCAGCGCCCGCAGCGTCTCGAACGAGCCCGCCCGCGCGGCCATCGCCCGCTGCGCCCAGGCGACGGCGCCCGGCGGAGCCGACTGCACCAGCCCTTTGACCCGCCCGAACACCATGGCCCGCCGCTCCTTCGTGGTCGGCCCGATGAGCGCCGGAAGCACCTCGCTGACCAGCACATCGCTGCCTTCCGACAGCACGGCCCTGGCGATGCGCTCCCTGTTGTCCTTGGCCGCGGGCGGGTCGTCGCCCGCCTTGGTGTCGGCCAGGATCACGCCGAGCACCCGGTCGGGATGCCGGCGGCAGAACGCCATGGTCACGTAGCCGCCCATGGACAACCCGCCGACCACCGCCCTGTCGATGCCCTCATCGTCGAGCAGCCTGGCGACGTCGTCGGCCATCAGGTCGAGTGACGGCTCGTCGTCGCCCAGCCGCGAACCGCCGAAGCCCCGCAGGTCAGGTGTGATGACCCGGCAGACTGTGGCCAGCCCTTCCCGCTGTGCCAGCCACATGGCCGACGACAGGGGGAACGCGTGGAGCAGCACAACCGGGATCCCCGTCCCGGCCGATCTCTTATAGAGCTGCACAGGCCCCACGGTAACCCGGTTCACGGCGACAATCACTCCATGTCCCGAACTCCTCCCCGGCCTGACCGGAGGCTCTCCCGTCGCGTCCGCGGTCAGGCCGCGCGCTGGGGTTGACCCGCAGCCCGGCCGAAGCGAGGGCCCGCCCCCCTGAGCAGGGGCGCGCCCTCGCACCGGACCAGCCGTCAGAAGCCGCCGAACATGATGTCCAGGGCGTCTCCCAGGCCGCCCTTGTCGATCCAGCGGGTGAACCGGCCGCCGGTCTCGGCGATGGTGCCGGCCCGCGTGCTCTCCGGCTCGATCTTCTCCGGCTTGAACAGCTGCTTCTCACCCTGGCCGCTGCCGCTGCCCCGGCCCAGGTTCGACGGCGGCCGGCCCTGGGGGTACATCCGGCCGTTGCCGTAGATGGTGTAGGACTGGGTCGGCTGCCTCGTGCCGTCGTTGCGCCAGATGTGGCTCGGCCGTGGCTGGGCCGGCTGCCGGTTCACCTTCGGCGGCGACTGCCGCTGCGTCGACCTGTGGCTGGTCGGCCGGCTCGCCGGGCGCGACCGCGCCCGCTGGATGCCGCGCGGCACCCTGCCGGCCCGCCGGTTGCGCGCCCTGGCCGCCGCCGCGGCGCGCCTCCTGGCCGCCGCCTCGCGAGCCTCCTTCCTCGCCTTCCTCCGTGCCGCAGCCGCGGCCCTGCGCCGCGCCGCCGCCTCCCGCGCCTTCCTGGCCTTGGCGGCCGCTCGTTTCCTGGCCGCCGCGAGCGCCCGCTTGCGGGCCGCGGCTGCCGCTCTCCTCCTGGCCGCCGCGGCGGCCTTCTTCCTGGCCAGCGCCGCGGCACGGCGCCGGGCCGCCGCGATCGCCGCGCGCCTGGCCGCGGCCCGCCTGGCAGCGGCCAGCGCCGCCCGCCTGGCGGCCGCCTGGGCGGCCCGCTTGGCCGCCCACCGGATCGCGATCCGGGCCGCGATGCCGGCCGCGAACCAGAACAGCTGGCCGTCGGGGTCGCTCATGGTGACGGGGCTGTTGTTGGCGTAGGCGTAGGCGTTGAGCTGCTGCGGGTCGAGATCGTCGATGACCGGGTCGACCGAGAGGAACCGGCCGTTGCGCGCGTCGTACTCGCGGGCTCCGAGGTGGATGAGCCCGGTCGTCGGATCCTTGGTGCCGCCGACGAAGGCGCGCTGGCCCGGCCACCATGGCGGTGGCGAGCCCCGGTCCTCGCCGAACGGCGTCTGCCTGCGGATCGCCAGCTCACCGTTGCCGGCGTTCACGGCCGCCTGCGCGGTGCCCTGATGGTCGTTGGCCAGGAAGTAGACCTGGTCGTCCGGCGTGCGCACCGCGATGGGCTGGTCGTTGACGGTGTAGTAGCGGGTCTGCTCGACGGCGTCCTTGGCGAAGTCGAAGCGCAGCTCCATGTCGTCGACGTAGAGCGTGGCGTCGGCCGGCGTCCTGCGGATCAGCCGCTCGCCGTCCGCGTCGTAGACGAACGACGTCGTCTTGCCGGCCTCCGTCACCGACTCCAGGTTGCCCTCGGCGTCCCAGACGAGGGTCTGGTCGGAGGCGCCGACCTTGCGCCTGGTGGTGTTGCCGGTCGCGTCGTACTCGAAGAGGTCCGATCCGGCGCTCAGCAGCGCGTGCGGCCGCTGCTCGCCCGGCTTCGGGTAGGTGGAGGTGCGCACGGTCTCGGGCGCGCCGCCCCAGGCGTGCTTGGTCTCCTTGACGCGGTTGCCCGTGACGTCGTAGGCGTAGCTGACCGCGTACGGGGCCGCGCCGCCGATCGTGCCGGACTGCGGGGAGCCGGAGGCGCAGTCGTCGGTGGCCGTCCACGCCGACGTCATGCGGCGCAGGTGGTCGTAGGTGAAGCACTGCGTGTCCTGGCCGCCCGCCCGCTCGGCGATCTTGGTGATGTTGCCGACGGCGTCGTAGGAGTAGTGCAGGTCGAGATCGGTGTCGGCGGCGCCCTCCCGGTCCAGCCGCATGCTCGTCAGCCTGCGGGTGGACTCGTCGTGGGTGTAGGTGAGCCAGGTCTTCTTGCTTCCCGAGCCCAGCTCGTACTGCAGGGTCTCGCCCAGCTTGGAGTAGCGGGTCGTGTTCACGTACGTCGACAGGCCGGCGAGCCTGACCGGCTGGCCGAGCTCGTCGTAGCTGTAGACGACCGACTCCTCCGCCAGGCCGCCGGCGGCCGGGAAGCTGATCGACTGCACCTGGTCGTCGAGCGTGTAGCGGGTGTTGAGCACGTACGCGCCGGCCAGCTTGCCCTCGCGCTCGGGGATGGTGACCGTCTGGCGCAGCGTGCGATAGTCGGTGTCGATGGCGTTGATCTCCGCCTTGTACGCCTGCCCGCCCGCGTAGCGGATGGTGGCGTTCATGTGCCCCTTGGCCAGGCCGTCGTACTTCCACTCGGCCAGCAGCGGGCCGCTCGCCGAGCCGTCGCGCAGCTCCTTCTTGCGGCCCAGCTCGTCGTAGACGTACCAGAGCGTCCTGCCGCGGGCGTCGGTGGTGCTGACGACCTCGTCGGCGTCGTTGTACGTCATCGTGGTGACGCCCTTGTCGGGGTCCTCGGACTTGATCTCCCGTCCGCGCATGTCGTAGTGGTGGCGCCACACGTTGCCCGCCGGGTCGGTCACCGTGGCCAGCCGGCCCGCGTGGTCGTAGGTGTACTTCGTGGACTCGTAATCGCCCGTCGGGGTCGCGCCCTTGTACTGGCGCAGCTCGATCAGGCGGTCCTCGGCGTCGCCGATGCGGGTGGTCGCCGTGCCGCCCGGCGGCGGCGTCACGTGGATCCTGTCGCCCTCCTGCTCGGCGCTCACCCGGTACTTCTCCACGCCCTTCGCCTTCATCACCTGGGCGGTCACGTCGCCCGAGCCGTCGAAGGACGACACGATCTGCGTCGGCACGTCGGCGTCCGCCACCGCCAGCAGCTCGGTGGAGGGCGTCCCGGTGGCGAAGTAGCCGGTGTTCGACTTGTACTGCTCGCCGAGCGAGTTGTGGAAGGTGTCGGTGATCGTGCGCCCCTCACGCAGCGCGGGGTCGTCCGTCTGGTCGTCGCGGGGCGCGGGCTCCTGCGTCTGGCGCTCGCGCAGCAGGCCGTCGTACAGCTCGTGGCTGGTGGTGTAGCCGCCGTCGGCGCGCAGCGTCTTCGTGGTGACGACGCTGGGGCCGTCGGCGCGCATCAGGTACGCGTACTCCGTGCTGGGCGACTGCCCGGCCGCCTTGCTGCGGTCGGGCTGCCAGACCTTGGTCAGGCGGCCGAGCGCGTCGTGCTCCATGTCGACGCGGCGGTTGTTGGCGTCGATCTCGGCGACGGGCTCGCCCCACGCCGGTTCGAGGAGGGTGCGCTCGACGTGGCCGAGCTGGTTGGTCTGCCTGACCTCGGTCGCGGGGGCGCCCGCGGCCGGGACGTAGGTGGTGACGGATCGGGTGCCGGCCGCGTCGGTCTCGCTGGTCTCGCGGCCGTAGGCGTCGTAGGTGTGGACGCGGTCGGTGATCGTCGCGCCGTCCCCGGACACGAGCTGCTGGACCTGGGTCACGTCGCCCTTGCTCGGGGCCTGGCCGAAGTCCTTGCCGTCGTACTGCACCCGCTCGTCGGAGATCACCTCTCCGGCGGAGAGCGTGGACACGGCGGTGTCGCAGCTCGCCGCGACCTTCTGGATCCTGCTGGTGTAGTCGAGCATCCAGGCCGTGTCGTTGCGGGCGTAGGTGTAGCGGGTGCACTGGTCGTCGTCCGCGGCGGCCAGGTCGCCCTTCTCCTCCACCTGCGTGAGCAGGCCCTTGGCGTCGTACGTGCGCTCCTCGCCGGTCCGCCGCCACTTGCCGCCGCCCAGGGCGGTGCGGGTGACCATGGACTCCGGCTCGACCACGTACGCGGCCTTGGTGACGCCGTCGTGCGTGGACTCCGCGGTCTTGAGCGACCACGGCTTCTCGACGGTCGAGGTCACGATGGGCCCGCCGTCGCCGTCGTACAGGATCTCCTCCCGCTCGAACCCGGCCAGCTGGTCGAGGTCGTCGAGCTTGACGCCCTCGGTGTCCTCGACCTGCGCGCTGCGCTTGGAGCCGTCGGACTGCCGGTCACCGTGCAGCCCGCGGAAGTAGCGGAACTCCGTGAGCGTGCGCTCGGTGTCCTGGCCGTCGCCCTGGCGGACGCGCACCCGGCCGAACCCCCGGTAGTCCGCCCACGTGCGGTGCTCGGGCTTGACGAGGATGTTGTCGGCGTAGCGCCATCCGGCGCCGCCGAGATACTCGTAGTCGGTGACCACGCTCGGCGAGCCCGCGACACGGTCCACCTCGACCGTCTGCGTCACCACGTACTTGTGGAACCAGTCGGTGATCTGGGCCTCATCCGGCGGTGCCCAGCGCTGCGGGTAGCAGCGTTTGTCGTTCTTGTCGGCGGCGGGCAGCGCGCCGGGCTCGCACTCGGCGGCCGAGTAGTGGACGCGCAGCTCGCCGCCGGACTCGTTGTTCACGGCCTGCACACGCCACTTGACCAGCGGGGCGCGGCCCTCGTCCGCGTCGACCCGGTTGGGCAGCTGAACGCCGGTGAACGTGGTCTTGGGCAGCGTGATCGTGCCGCCCACGTGGCCGGTCTGCTGGATCGAGGCCAGCCACAACGACGGGCTCATGCCGTCGCCGGTGGCGGGGAACTGGTGGTCCAGCGCCCATGAGTCCACCGCCGCGTACTGTCCTCCGCCGTTGAGGATCTGCGTGGTGACCTTGGCCAGCCGCTTGCGGCTGAAGAACGTCGGCGCCAGGCGGTCGGTGCACTTCTGCCCCGAGTCGCAGATCTGGTCGAACGGCACGTCCGGCCAGTGCTTGGCGGTGTCCTTCTTGAGCTGGTCGGGGGCGCAGGTGACCGTGCCGCTGGGCAGGCAGCGCTCGGCCACGTCGAAGACCACGCGGGCGGCGGGCGCCTTGGTGAACAGCTCCCCCTTCAGGTAGCCGTAGTCGATGCGGGTCAGGTAGGCGCCGCGCACGTACTGGGTGCCCTGTTCGGGCTTCATGTTGCGGCCGTAGTAGTTGCTCTCCTGGGCGTACCAGTAGGTGGTGGCGTTGCCGTGGGGGTCCACCGCCGAGTCCAGGTTCCACCGGTACGCCTGCCGGCACCAGGCGTTGGCCGGGGTGCTGGAGTAGCAGGGCTCGCCCTTGTTGTTGCCGAACACCGGCACCGTCTGCACCGACTTCGTCTCCGGCTTGCCGGATGCCCAGCCGGGCAGGCGGTTCAGCCCGAAGGTGTACTGCGTGCCGTCGGCGGTGGTGACGCGCCAGTACTCGCCGTCGTTGTCGCCGTTGGTCGCGCCCGTGAGCTGCTCGATCCTGGTGCCGTCGTCGCGCTTGGGCCGCCACTGCTTCGTCGTGGCGTCCTTGACCAGCTCCATGGAGGAGTTGCCGAGCGACAGGGTGGCGTTGTCCTGGTCCCAGCACAGGTCGCCGGTCTTCTTGCCGTCGACCATGCACGACTTGAAACGGCGCTCGACGTAGCCGGCGGGGTTCAGCTCGAAGCCCTCACCGGCCCAGGACGGCTGGTTGTTGGTGGAGGCGGTGCGGCCGTCCACGCTCTGGGAGGAGTAGACGAGCGACACGTCCGGCTCCTCGCCGCCCAGCGCCGGAGGCGTGCGCAGCTCGTACGTCCAGCTGAAGTCGCCCGACTGGGTGCCGACGCTCCAGTCGGCGGAGGGGGCCAGGCCGGTGGCGGAGTGGTCGCCTGACTGGCCCGACGCGGCGGCGGTCACGGCGTACAGGCCGGTCGTCGCCACCTCGGCGGTCAGCGTGCCCGCTTCGGTGTCGTTCACGCTCTTGACAGGCTGCGGCTGGGCGCAGCCGGTGGCCTTGGCGTCGAGGGCGCACTCCTCCAGTTCGACGACCCGGAGCCGGGCGCCGTAGTCGCCGCCGTACGCGTGGCGGAAGCCGGAGTAGTCGATCTCCAGGCTGGTCCTGGCCTCGGCTGCCTTCGCCGTGGCCCCTCCGCCGGGGGAGACGCGCAGTGCGAGGCCCAGCCTGCCGGTGGCCTCGGGGCCGAGGATCTCGACCTTCACCGGGGCCGCCGCGGTCACACCCTTCCGCGCGGCCAGCCGTACCGGGAATCCGGCCGCCTGGGTCTTCGCGCCGGCGCCTCCGAGCTCGGCCGTCTGCGGCTTGGGCCAGGTGACGCCCGGTGGCGCCTGCCACGCCTGCTTCTTCACCGGGTCGGCCATCGGCGGGACCACCGGGACCTTCTCGCCCTTGACCGGTGTCTCCTTCTGCACGGACGGGGCCTGGCGGGGCGCGGCGTGGGCGGGCATGGCGTACGCCATGGGCATGACTAGGACGATCGAGAGGACTGTGGCCAGCCGGCGTGGCCAGCGGGGCTCCGGCTTGGGCTCGATGAGCCTGTTCCATGAGGGGTCTGCGATGTCTGGGTCGCCCGGTTCCCGGGGTTGCTGAAAACGATTCCAGCGGGATTCGGGCAGGTCTAACTCGCTCTGTGGGTCCATGGATCTCTCCCAGTGAGGTGCTGCTAGGGGGAATTACTGGGTTAGTCGGGACTTACTGCGACACTTATTGGGCGGCCAGTTGGGCGATCTGCTCGGCGTTGAGCACACCGTCGTACGTGCGGACGTCGTCGAGGGCACCCGGCCAGTAGCCGGTGAGGACGCCCGCGGTCCTGGTCCGGCCCAGGTGCAACGGGCCGGTGGCGTTCCAGGCGCTGATGTGGTCGGTCACGGTGGTCGTGGACAGGCGGCCGTTGACGTAGATGCGCAGCTCTCCGGCCAGGGCGTCGTACACGCCGGCCACGTGCGTCCACTCCAGGGGGATGGGAACGGCGTCGGACCGGGTGCTGACGAGGGCGGCGTCGTCGGTGTCGGCGGCGGCCATGCCCAGGGCCCACCGCCCCTGGTCGAAGCCGAGCTGGAAACCGGCGGCGCGGCTGCCGGTCTGGGCCACGGCCGCGGTGGCGCGGGTGGGAAGGTAGTCGAGCTGGGTCCAGGCGGCGACGGTGAAACCCGTCCTGGTGTTGACGGCGGGCGCGCTCGTCTGGGCGTGCCCGTCGACGCCGTCCAGCGCGAGCGCGCCGTCCAGCCACCCGCCCGTCCACGAGGCGGCTCCGGACAACGACGCGGCGGTCGCGCGGCCCGAGGAATCGGCAGCCGACGAGCCGGACTCCTCGTCCAGCCTCCAGTGGCCGACCAGCGTGGCAGCGCTGTTGACCAGATCGGCGACCTCGTCGGCGAACATGGCGCGGGCGTACACCCGCACCTCGTCGACGTCCCCTTGCCAGTGGTCCGAAGCCGCCCCGCCGACCCTTCCGCGGCCGATCGTCAGGGGGCCTGTGGCGTTCCATGGTGGTGAGACGGCGACCGTGGACTCCAGCCGGCCGTTCACGTAGAGCGCGATCTGGCCGGCCGCCGAGTCGTAGACGCCGGTCAGGTGGGTCCATTCGCCGAGCCGGGGCGCGGCCTGCGACAGGGCCCGGGCCACCGGCGCGCCGTCCGCGTCCGCGCCCGGCAGGCTCAGCGCCCAGCGGTCGTCGGCCTTGGCGTACTGCAGCGCGAACGCGCCCGTCCTGCCGCCCTCCTGGGTGACGGCCGTCGCGGAGGCGGCCGTGCTGGTCAGGCGGGCCCAGGCGCTGACGGTGAAGTTGCGGCTGGTGTCGACGACAGGGCCGGACGTCTGGGCGTACGCGCCGGCCAGGCCCAGCGCGGACCCGGTCCTGCCGGCCGTCCAGGTGGCCCCGTGCAGCGCCGCCGGGTGGGCGCCGGTGGCGTCGGCGGCCACGGTCCCCTGGCCTTCGTCCATCGTCCAGTGCCCGCTCGGCGGCTTGCCGGTGTTGACGTTGAAGACGTAGGTGCGGATCGGGCCGAGGTGGCCGGCGCGGTCCCTGCTGCGCACCGCCAGCACGTTGGGGCCGCTGTGGCGCGGGGTGAGCACGATCGAGGCCGTGCCGTCCGCGGCGGGCACGGACTCCGCCTTGGGCGTCGTGTCGAGGCCCCAGAGGTAGGCGGCGACGTCAGGGACGCCGTTCGGGGCGAACGCGAACGTGCCGGGCAGGCCGACGCCGTCGCTCCAGCCGTTCTCCGTGTAGTCGGGCGAGGAGACCTGCGGTTCCCTGCCGGGGGCCGTCGCGTCCACCGTGGCCTCGCACCACGGGCTCCACGCGCCGGTGGCCGTGCCGTCCTCGGCGCGCACCCGCCAGCGGATCATCGCGCCGTCGGCGAACAGGCTGTTCGGGATGGTCGCGGAGAACGCGCCGCCCGACGAACCCAGCGGGGTGACGTACTCGCCCGACTTGACCCCGCCGGCGTCGTACCACTCGAACCGGCCCCTGACCGAGTTGTCGGCGTCCGTCAGCTTGGCCCACAACTTGGGTGTGTCGGTGCCGATGACCGGCCTGCCGTCGCCGGAGACGCAGGCGCCGCCCGGGTCCGACCACAGGTCCGCGGCCACGGGGGCGCCGGGCACCGAGTTGTACTCGATGACCAGGCTCGGGTTGTTCCTGAACTTCTTCCAGGCGTACTGGTCGGTCTCGCTGGTCGCGCGCAGGCCGATGGTGACGTTGGGCCACTGCTTGGCGGCGGCGTTGACCACCTGCGGGGTGACGTCGAACTCGACCCCGCCGGGCAGGCAGCTCGGTCCCCAGCCCTTGGCGACGTTCTTCGTGTCCAGCTTGGTGACCCATGCGGGCTGCTTGTTCCAGGTGGTGCTCTTGCTGATGGTGTTGGTCGCCCAGGCCTCCACCTTGCGGGCGCTGCACGAGTACGACCACGTCTCGTACGTGCGCAGCGTGGCCTTGACGATCTGCTTGCCGTGGATGGCCGAGCCGGTGTTCATCTGGAAGAACGAGCGGTTCTTCTGCGAGTTGACGTGGCCCACCCTGGCGACGTCGCTGGAGTTGAGGTAGTTCGAGTTGGGCCAGTTGCTCCAGACGGCCGTCCAGGCGTTGCGGGCGGCGGAGAAGTACGGGTCGAGGTAGACGGGGAAGCGGGTCCCCGGGTCCGTCAGCATCTTCCTGTCGGGCCTGAGCCGCAGCCGGCCGTCCGCCAGCCGCACGCCCATCGTGGTCTCCCTGGCCTCCGGCGAGCGGCCCTCCTTGAGCGCCTGCGGGCTCGTCATGCCCTCGGAGTCCCACATCTTGGGGGTGGGCGCGACGAAGATCGTGCCGTCGTTGTCGTCGACGGCCTCAAGGTTGCCCGCGTTGTCCGCCTTCACCGACAGGCCAGAGACGGAGAGCGGGAACGCCAGCTCGGTCAGCCCGGCCGCGGCGGCCCGCGACTTGACCACCAGGAGGTGCGAGAAGCCGTCCACGTCCGCGGTGACCTGGAGGTCCACGCCCGGCATGACCTCGGGGTAGGTGGCGGTGTCGCCCTTCAGCACCGGCCTGGGCAGGGTGCCCGTCCACCCCAGCCGCATCGACTTGCCCCCGCGCGACATGGCGGCCAGCGGGCCGCTGCCGCCGCCGGAGAACGTCAGGCCGACCGCCGTGGCGACCGGCTCGACCGCGCCGTCGGGGCGCAGGCGGAGCGTGGTGTCGACGGGGACCCAGCGGTCCCCCTTGCGCACGCGTACGGGCCGCACGTGCATCTCCATGGTGAGCCTGCCGTCGGGCTGGGCGAACACCTGGCGGGTCTCGCTGCGCATCGACTCGACCTCGACCGGCCTGCCCGCGCGCCTGGCCATCGCCAGCGCGGCCCCTTCGGTCTCCGCCGGGACGTGCGCCGGCGGCCCGGCCACCCGCTGTGATCGTTCCTGTGCGGACACCGACTGCGGAACCACTAAGATCGTCGCCGATAACGCCGCCGCAGCCACTCCACGCATCACCCGCATACGTTCCTCGCCCACGCTGAGCAGGGGTTACGCGCGGGGCCCAAGCACCCGGCGTCTCCACGATCTTCGGTTGACGATCGGATTTTCACCCCGGTTGATTCACTTGGTCCAGAGTTCTGCTCATTCTGCTCAAAAAAATCTTCAGTGATCTTGGGCACATGGAACTATCCGCCAAGGCGGTCTCAGACCTCCGTCGGGAGAGGCCAGGCCCCCGGATTCACCCGCTTGACGATCTCGTCCAGCGCGACGCGCACGTACGGCTCCCCCACCCACAGGTGCTTGGCGCCGTCGACCCCGACGACCTCGGCCTGCGGCACCCGGGCGAACCGCTCGCGGGCCTCCTCGGGCCGCAGATAGTCGTCGAACTCGGGCACCAGTGCGACCAGCGGCCGCCCGAACCGCGCCCAGGCGTCCAGGTCGTCGTCCGTGGCCCGGTGGAGCGGGGGCGAGAGCAGGATCGCGCCCTCCACGAGCGG
This sequence comes from Nonomuraea sp. B5E05, assembly GCF_039880665.1. Classification (NCBI taxonomy): domain Bacteria; kingdom Bacillati; phylum Actinomycetota; class Actinomycetes; order Streptosporangiales; family Streptosporangiaceae; genus Nonomuraea; species Nonomuraea sp. B5E05. Next base: position 119,006 of record NZ_JBDPMJ010000021.1, on the reverse strand, counting down.
ATCGTGCGCCCATTTCAGCGTCAGCTCGGTGCCGAACGACCAGCCGACCACCCACACGTGCGGCAGATCGTGGAACTCGGCGTATTCGAGGGCCGCGGCCACGTCGAACCGCTCACCCTGACCGCCGTCGAACGTGCCCTCCGAGGTGCCGCGCTCCGACGACGTGCCACGCGTGTTGAAGCGCAGCACGGCCAGGTCGGCGAGGGCGGGCAGGCGGTTGGCGGCCTTCTTGTAGACGTGGCTGTCCATGAAACCGCCGTGGGTGGGCAGCGGGTGCAGCGTGACCAGCGTGGCCACAGGAGGCCGGTCTAAGGGCAGGGCCAGCTCGCCGACCAGGGTCAGGCCGTCGCCGGTGTGCAACTCGATCGGCTCTCGCCGGGCGGGCAGCACCGTGGCCGCGCGAATCTCCACCATGGGTCCTCTCAGTAACGGCTGCGGCCTGGGCCGCGGTCGAGTCTCTTACGCCAGCAGGCCTGATGCCAGTGGCGGCGCTCCTCGTCGCCCCCCGGCCAGGCGGGCCAGGCCACGATGTGCGGCAGCCCGACGCGGATCTCCTGGTCGCAGCCCGGGCACCGGTAGTTCTTCGTGGACGACGAGCCGGTCAGCACGCGTACTTTCCACGAGCCGTCAGGCCACTCCTCCACCTTGTCCAGGCCGGTCGGGAAGCCGAAAGGGCGGGAGGACTCCCTGCGGCGGGCGCGACGCGGGCTCATCGGCTCCGGAGACCCATCACACCCACATCCGCCATCCGCGCCGTGCCCGTCTGCCTGGCCCGGCCGCTCCCACCCGTTCGAACGCCATGCGGCCAGTTTTCCAGAGCCGCTAAGGTGGGGCGTCATGCGGTTGGTCATCGCGCGGTGCAGCGTGGATTATGTCGGACGGCTCACGGCGCACCTGCCGATGGCGCCGAGACTTGTGCTGATCAAAGCGGACGGCAGCGTGAGCATTCACGCCGACGACCGCGCGTTCAAGCCGCTCAACTGGATGAACCCGCCGTGCAAGCTCAAAGAGGACGGCGAGACCTGGACGGTCACGCACGGCAAGACCGGCGAGAAGCTCGTCCTCACCATGGCGGAGATCCTCCACGACTCCAGCCACGAGCTGGGCGTCGACCCCGGGCTGATCAAGGACGGCGTGGAAGCCCACCTGCAGGAGCTGCTCGCCGAGCACATCACCACGCTGGGCGACGGCTATTCGCTGATCCGGCGCGAATACATGACGGCGATCGGCCCCGTCGACATCCTGTGCCGCGACGGGCACGGAGCGACGGTGGCCGTCGAGATCAAGCGCCGGGGCGAGATCGACGGCGTCGAGCAGCTCACCCGCTACCTCGAGCTGCTCAACCGCGACCCGCTGCTGTCGCCCGTGCGCGGTGTCTTCGCCGCCCAGGAGATCAAACCCCAGGCCCGCGTCCTCGCCTCCGACCGCGGCATCGCCTGCGTCACCCTCGACTACGACGCCCTCCGCGGCATCCAGCCAGAGAATCCCACTCTTTTTTGATCTTTACGGCTCCGCCGCGGCCGGCCACCCGCCGTCGCCGGTCGGCCGCCCTCCAGGAAACGCCCGCTGACCCGGCTCTCTTCTAGATCCTTTACGGCTCCGCGAAGGCCAGCCACCCGCCACACTCCGGCTGACGGCCCTCCAGGGGAACGGCATCTGACCCTTCAGTGGTGGCCCGCCGCTACGGCGCGCCCTGTAGGCCCTGTAAGTAGCGAAATGTCGGCCCTCGCCGGGTCTCCTTCCCTTCAGGAGCTTTCCGGCGTGGGTGGGGCTGTGGTAAGCGGAGGGTGGGCGGTTTATGGTGACGCCATGGCGACGCTGACGTTCGACTCACTCAACCCGGCGACCGGCGAGATCGTCGGCAGTCACCCCAACCAGGCCCCCGAGGCCGTGCACCAGGCGGTGGGGCGGGCGGAGGAGGCCGCACGGTGGTGGGCCGCGATCGGGGCGGCCGAGCGGAGGCGGCGGCTGCTCGACTACAAGGCGGTCGTCACCCGGGAGCTCAGGGCCCTCGCCAAGCTGGTCCATCAGGAGACCGGCAAACCGGTCGGCGACGCCACGCTGGAGCTCGTCCTCGCCATCACGCACCTCGACTGGGCCGCCCGCAACGCGGCGAAGGTGCTGGGCCGCCGCCGGGTCGCCACCGGCATGATCGGCCTCAATTTGACCGCCACCCTCGAATACCTGCCGCTGGGCGTGGTCGGCGTGATCGGCCCGTGGAACTACCCGGTCTTCACCCCGATGGGCTCCATCGCCTACGCGCTCGCCGCCGGCAACGCGGTCGTGTTCAAGCCGAGCGAGCTCACTCCCGGCATCGGCGTGCGACTGGCGGAGCTGTTCGAGGAGTCCGTCCCGGAGCACCCGGTGTTGCAGACCGTGACAGGGCTGGGCGAGACGGGGGCGGCGCTGGCCGCGGACCCGAGGATGAAGAAGGTGGCGTTCACCGGCTCGACCGCCACGGCGAAGCGCGTCATGGCGGCCTGCGCCGAGAACCTCACGCCGATCGTGGCCGAGTGCGGCGGCAAGGACGCGTTCATCGTGGACGCCGACGCCGACCTGCGGGCGGCGGCGGACGCCTGCCTGTGGGGCGCGATGTCCAACGCGGGCCAGACGTGCGTGGGCGTCGAACGTGTGTACGTCGTCGACGCCGTCTATGACGGCTTCATGCGCGAGTTGTCCGAGCGGGTGGCCGGGGTGCGGGCCGGCGAGCACTACGGCCCGATCACGATGCCCGGTCAGGTGGACATCATCAAGCGGCACATCGACGACGCCGCCAAGGCGGGCCGCGTGGTGGCCGGCGGCGCCGGCTCGGTGCGGGCGCCGTACGTCGATCCGGTGATCGTGGAGGACGTGCCGGAGGACTCCCCCGCGGTGCGGGAGGAGACGTTCGGGCCGACCATCACCGTGCGGCGCACCCGTGACGCGCACGAGGCGCTGGAGCTGGCCAACGCCTCGGCCTACGGGCTGGGCGGCACGGTGTTCTCCAGGAACGCGCGGCGGGCGACGGACCTGGCCAGGAGGATGCGCACGGGGATGACCGCCATCAACTCGGTGATCTCGTTCGCCGGGGTTCCGGCGCTGCCGTTCGGCGGGATGGGTGATTCGGGGTTCGGCCGGATCCACGGAGCCGACGGCCTGCGCGAGTTCGCCAGGCCCAAGGCGATCTCCCGGCAGCGCTTCGCGATGCCCGGGATGAACCTGACGTCGTTCTCCCGTGGGCCCGCGGATCTTGAGCGGCTGATCAGGCTTGTCACGTTCTTGCACGGGCGACGTAAGAGATAATCGCCGCACTCTTTCCCAAATCCGATCATCCGTCCATAATTGTGTGCTCTGGGGGCCACGATCATGTTGGACGGGTGGAATGTGAACCGGTCTTACCGGGGAATGTCGGCTGAGCAAAGGCTGGCGGACAGACGAGAGCGGCTGATGACGGCCGCGTACACGCTATACGCGAAACCGGGTTTCGCGGCGACGACCATCGAAAGGTTGTGCTCGGAGGCGAGGATCTCCAACCGGGCCTTCTACGAATGTTTCGGCGGCCGCGAAGAGCTCCTTCAGGCGTTGCACGAACGCTGCGTGGAGGAAACTCTGGCCATCGTGGCCAAGGCGTTACAGGAAGCGCCCGACACGCTGGCGGGCCGGGTCGAGGCGGGGATCCGCGCGTATGTCGAGTTCGCCACGGCCGACTGGCGCCGGGCCCGCATCATGCACGTCGAGGTGCGCAGATCAGGGGATGTGCTGGCCATGTCGCGCCAGCGCGCGACCGAGTCGTTCGCCGGGCTCGTGGAGGAGGCGTCCGCCGATTTCCCGCAGGCCGCCCCGTCCAATCGGCGCCTGGTGGCGCTGGGTGTCATTGGCGCGCTCCAAGAGTTGCTCATCGAATGGCTGCTCTCCGAGGAGCAACCGGAGATCGACGAACTCGTCGCCGTCGCCGTGCACATCTTCTACCGCAGCCTCGGCTCCGGCTCCGCATAACCATCTCTTTTGCACGAGGATTCAGAGCGGAATCACGGACAGCCGTAATCTGCTTTTTGTCTATGCCAAGAAAGAGCGGGCGACGGCTGATCGTCGCCCGCTCCGATATGTCACCTCAGGCCACCGCGGCGGCGGGAACCTCCACGTGCAGCACCCGATTCAGCCGGGTCACCGCGAGTATCCGCATGATCCGCGGGGGCACCCCCCGAAGAACGAGGCGACGTTGCACGCTCAACGCGCGCCGATGCGCTCCCACGAGCACCCCGAGACCAGTCGCGTCGATCATCTCCAGCTTGGTGAGATCGAGGATCAGATCGCCTTCGCCGGTGTCGAGAGCTTTGTGCAGGCGCTCGCGCACCCCGGCCGACGTTCCGGCGTCAAGCCGGACCCCTATCCGCACCACCTGGGCTCTCGGATTCCCCCGGACGCGCATGTCACCTCCTCAGTCACGCCTACGGGCAGGTCACCGCCATCGCGAACCGCGCCGGGTGAAACTCCCCGCAAACCTCTCCTACCCACGTATCGGAAGTGACACGACTGCGTTCAGCACGAACTCGCCATCACCTGCCGGCCGGGCGCTCACCTCCCCGCCCGCGGCGGCCAACCGCTCCCTCAGGCCCGCCAATCCGCTCCCCAGGTCCTCGCTCTGGTGCTCGACCGCCCCGTCGTTGCGCACCTCCAGCTCCGCCTCCTCATCGGTGAAGCGGATCGTGATGCGGCAGAATGTCGCGGCGCTGTGCTTGAGCACGTTGGTCACCGCCTCGCGGACCGCGTAGGCGAACACCGGCGCCACCCCGTCCGGCAGCTCGCGGTAGGGCACGCGCGTCTCGCAGCGGACCCCCGCCGCTTCGAGTACGCCTTCAACGCTATTCAGCTCGGCGGCCAAGTCAAGCTCGCGGTAGCCGCGCACCGCCTGGCGCAGCTCCTTGAGCGCCTTCCTGGTCAGCGTGTTGACCTCCGCCATCTCGGCCTTCGCCGCGCCGGTGTCCTTGTCCGAGAGCCGTACGGCCAGCTCGGTCTTGACCGCGATGGCGGACAGCTGGTGCCCCACGACGTCGTGCAGGTCCCTGGAGAAGCGCAGGCGCTCCTCGACCACAGCCAGCCGCGTGTGCGCTTCGCGGCCCTCGTGGGCCTCCACGGCCAGCCTCCAGATCAGGAGCCAGACCCGGCCGGACGGCGGCAGGACGACGCACCAGAGACCGTAGAGCAGGGCGTAATAGAAGAATTCCCGATCGGTGGGCACGTCGAGGGCCATGGCGCCCGGCGCCAGCCCCAGCGTGACGCCGGCCGCCCAGGTCCCGAACATCTGCAGGACGAGCGTGCGGATGGAGACGCCGAGCATGGCGATGCCCAGCCAGGCCACGAGGACGAAGCCCCATCCGGCCGGGTCCGCCCCGCCCGCGCCCGCCGCGACCAACGCGAGAACCGCCGCCACCACCACCTGCCTGGTGGGGTAGCGGCGGTCCAGGATCGCGTCGGCCATGCGCGGGTAGAGCCAGGTGAGCCCGCCGGCGGCGATCAGCGCCGGAACGGCCCGCCACCACGAGAACGTACCCTCCACGTGCGCGTCCACGGACGAGACGACGATGAGGAGCCACATCGTCAGCAGGCCCGAGGTGATCATCGCCCAGGTGAGGCGCCGCGCCCGCCTGATCGGATCCATCAGATCCTTCCGAGGGGACCGTCGCCTTGAGGCGACGGGTGAATCGGGAGCGGGAGGGCCGCCAAGGCCCGAGCGTGCCCTGACCTGTCAGGTCTGCGCATCACGGATGTCCTTCCCGGTTTTGTCGGCGGCAGCCGATATCGTGATGGTGTCATTACCGAGCGTGATGGGGGATGGGTGTGCGCAGGTCGTTCAGATTCCTGCTGCGCCCCACCGCCCGGCAGGCGGCGGTGCTCGCGGCGTGCCTGGAAGACCACCGCACGCTGTACAACGCCGCCCTGGAGCACCGCCGTACCGCCTACGCCAGGGCGGGCGTGAGCGTCCGGTACGGCGAGCAGTCGGCCGAGCTGAAACACATCCGCGCCGACGACCCGGAAGGGCAGGGGCGCTGGTCGTTCTCCTCCCAGCAGGCCACCCTGCGACGGCTCGACAAGGCGTTTCGCGCGTTCTTCAAGCGGGTCCGCGAGGGACGCACCCCGGGCTTCCCCCGTTTCAAAGGGCGCGGCCGATTTGACACGGTCGAGTGGCCCAAGGACGGCGACGGCTGCCGGTGGGACTCCCAGCCCGAGCACCCGACCGCCACCTACGTGCGGCTCCAGGGCATCGGGCACGTCCGCGTCCACCAGCACCGGCCCGTGCGCGGCCAGGTGAAAACGATCAGCGTCAAGCGCGAGGGCTCCCGCTGGTTCGTGGTGCTGTCGTGCGACGACGTGCCCGCCGAACCGCTGCCTGCCACCGGCGTGGCGACCGGGATCGACATGGGCGTGGCCTCGCTGGTCACCACCTCCGACGGTGGCCGGGTGGCCAACCCCCGCCACCTGGCCGCCACCGCCGGCCGTCTGGCGGACGCCCATCGAGACCTCGCCCGCAAGAAACGGGGCTCCAAACGGCAGCGCATGGCGGTGGCCCGCGTGGCCGCGCTGCATGCCAAGGTGCGCAGGCAACGTCTGGACGGCGCGCACAAGGCCGCGCTCGCTCTGGTCCGCACCTATGACGTGATCGTGCACGAGGACCTGCGGATCGCGAACATGACCCGCTCGGCGTCCGGGACGATCGAAGCTCCCGGCCGTAACGTCGCCGCCAAGTCCGGCCTCAACCGGAGCATTCTGGACGCGGGCTGGGGGGTGTTCCTGACGATCCTGTCGTACAAGGCTGAAAGCGCCGGTCGCAAGCTGATCGCGGTGAACCCCGCCGGCACCTCCCGCACCTGTGCCCGCTGCGGGCACTGCGCGAAGGACAACCGCGTCACCCAAGCCGACTTCACCTGTACGGCATGCGGACATACCGCGCACGCCGACGTCAACGCGGCGATCAACATCCTCAGGGCAGGGCTTGCCCTTCGCCAGGCTGCGCAAGCGGCTTAGCGAGAAGCCACTCCCTTCAGGGAGCGGAGGAGTCACCTACTTCGTGCGCAGCACGTCGCCGAGTTTGAGCCGGGCACCAGTCCGCAGCACCGCGCGCTCGTAGATCTTGGCCCCGAAGGCCAGCACCGCGAGCACGGCCAGGACCATCGCCGCCATGGACGCGCCCACCTGCCACAGCGGCACCTCGGTCGCCGCCATCCGCACCGGCATGACCATGGACGAGAACGGCGGGATGTACGACACGACCGTGGCCAGCATGCCCGTCGCGTCATTGGTGGCGTAGAAGGCGACGAAGTACGTGATCATGATGAGCATGGTCAGCGGCGTCATCACCGAGCCCACCTCCTCCTGCCGCGAGACCAGCGACCCGAAGGCCGCCGCCAGCGCCGCGAAGAAGGCGTAGCCGAGCACGAACCACACCAGCACCGCAGCCACCAGTCCAGGGATGCCGGGCGGGAAGTCGGTGGCGATGCCCGAGGCCATCGCCGAACCGAGCCCGACGACCAGGATGGTGACCAGGTTGATCAGGCCGAGCGCACCCAGCCCCACGATCTTGCCGCCGAGCAGTTGCCACGGCCGCACGGTGGAGAGCAGGATTTCCACGATCCTGCTGCCCTTCTCCTCCACCACGCCCATGGCCACCATCATGACCTGGCCCATGATGAGCATGAAAAGCACGAGGACGAGCACCACGGCGATGCCGGCGCGCGCGGACTCGTACCGCGTGTCGGCACCCACGGACTGCATCTGCAGCGGCGGGATGGACACGCCCGCGGCGCCGAGCTTGACCTCGCGGTTCACGCTCTGCAGCAGCACGCCGAGCTCATCGTCGATCTTCCCGTCCGTCAGCACCTTGGAGCCGTTGACGAGCACCGCGTCCACGTCACCGTCGAGCAGCGCCTGCGACGCCGCGCCCTCGTCGGGGTACGCCCGCCACTCGAACGTCGTGTCGGGCGCGGCGGCCTGCAGCGGGAGCTGCTGGGAGTTGACGGTGCCCAGTGTGTAGGAGTCGTCACCGCCCAGCACCTTGGGAGCGAACGAGACCGCCGCCACCAGCACCGCCGTGATGAGCAGGCCGATGACGAACCCCTTCGTCCGCACCTGCGTCGTGATCTCCCTGCGGGCGACCAGCATCAGTCCGTTCACGCCACGGCCTCCTTGAAGATCTCGGTGAGGCTCGGCTGCTCGGCCCCGAAGTGTTCGACCCGCCCCGCCTTCACGGCGCGACGCAGGATCTCCTGGTCGTCGCCGCCGGAGGTGCGCAGGGTGTGCCGGTCGCCATCGACGGTGACCGTGCCCGGCAGGCCGTCCGCCCAGCCAGGCGCGGGGTTCCTGACGACCACGCGCAGCTCGTTCCGCTCGGCCGCCCGCAGGTCGGCCACCGTGCCCGCGGCGACCATGCGCCCGGCCGAGACGATACCCACGGAGTCGCACAGCCGCTCCACCAGCTCCAGCTGGTGGCTGGAGAAGATCACCGGCACGCCTCCCCTGCACCGCTCCTGCAGCACCGTGGCCAGCGCGTCGACCGCGATCGGGTCGAGCCCGGAGAACGGCTCGTCCAGGATGAGCAGCTCGGGGTCGTGCACCAGGGCCACGGCGAGCTGCACCCGCTGCTGGTTGCCCAATGAGAGGGCCTGCACCGCGTCGTTCCTGCGCTCGGTCAGCCCGAGCTGCTCCAGCAGGTCGTCAGTGGCCTTCGTGGCGACCGTCGCGCTCATCCCGTGCAGGCGGCCGAAGTATTCGATCTGCTCGGCGACCCGCATCTTCTGGTACAGACCGCGCTCCTCCGGCATGTAGCCGAAACGCCGCCGGTCATCGGGACCGAGCGGTGTGCCGCGCAGGGTCACCGAGCCGGAGTCCGCCTGGAGCACGCCCATCACGATGCGCATCGTCGTGGTCTTGCCCGCGCCGTTCGCGCCGACGAACCCGAACATCTCGCCCGGCCGTACGGTGAAGCTGATCCCATCCAAGGCGATCTTGGTCGCTGGGGAGCCGGCGCCGCCCGCGAAACGCTTGCGCAGCTCGTTGATCTCGAGCATCAGGTCATCTCCTTCATCATGGGTCAATCATGGCTTTCACCCGTTTCATCGAGCCAGTCGCCGAAATCACAGGCGCGATATGGACTTCGCGTCCCATCCCGATGACATTTGTCACGAGTACGCTGGGGCCATGACGCGCGCCGACAAGGACAAGCCGGTCGTCCTCTCCCGCATCTACACCCGCACGGGAGACGACGGCACCACCACGCTGAGCGACATGAGCCCCGCCCCGAAGACCGACCTGCGGCTCGCGGCCTACGCCGACGTGGAAGAGGCCAACGCCCACCTGGGGGTCGCGCTCTCGCACGGCACCCTGACCGCCGACCTGGTGGAGGTGCTCGTACGCGTCCAGAACGAGCTCTTCGACCTGGGGGCCGACCTGGCCACGCCGGTCGTGGCGAACCCCGACTTCCCGCCGCTGCGGGTGGAGCAGTCGTACATCGACTGGCTGGAGACGCAGTGCGACCGCTTCAACGCCGGGCTCAAGCCGCTGCGCAGCTTCATCCTGCCCGGCGGCGATCCCGCCACGGCGGCGCTGCACGTCGCCAGGGTCACGGTGCGCAGAGCCGAGCGTACGGCCTGGGCCGCGCTCCAGGCGCACGACGACATGAACGTGCTGACGGCGAAATACCTCAACCGGCTGTCCGACCTGCTATTCATCGCCTGCCGGATCGCGCACGCGGGCAACGAGATCCTCTGGAAGCCCGGCGGCACCCGCTGAAAGCGACCGTCAGCCCCGAGTCCTGGGGGCGCTGAATCCCCGAGTCGCCGCGGCCCTGAGGTCCTGCGGCGTTGAGCCCTTGGGCGCTGGGGCGCCAGGGTCAGGCGACGTCGAGGTAGGCGCTCGGCGGCGCCGACTCCAGCCAGGCGAGGAAGCCCGTCAGCGCGTCGGCGCTCATCGCGATGGACACGCCGCGCGTGCTCCCGCTGAGATCCACCGCGAACATCCCGCCCTCGATCTCGCGGCGGGGAGAAACGACGAGGCCGCGCCTCGCGATAGCGTGGCGCGGCCTCAGTCGGACACCCAGAAGCGGGATCCAGTGGAGCTCCCCGTCGGCGTAGCGGGCTACGCCGCTCTGCCAGGCCCGCTCCCCCACCCGCAGACGACAGGGTACGCTGCCGCGCGAGCGGGTCAGCGTGACCCAGCGCAGGACCACGAGGGCGGCGAACAGCACCAGGACCACCACAACCGTCGCCATCATGCCGCCCCCCGCGCCCCGTTGTGAATATTAAACCTCTTCGCCCGCCGCGCGGAGCCGAGCCCTGGCGCGCTTGGCCTCGATCGCCGCGTCGGCGTCTTCCTGGTTGGCCTCGATCGAGGCCTGGGCCCGATCGAGAGCGTCACGGGCCGCCGCGACGTCGACCTCGGAACCGAGCTCGGCCACCTCGGCGAGCACGGACACCTCGTCGTCGGCCACGGAGATGAAGCCTCCGTGCACGGCCGCCGCGAGATCGCCCTCGCCCTCCCGCTTGATGCGCAGCACGCCGCCCTCGACGAGGACGCCGAGCACAGGTGCGTGTTGCGGCATAATACCGATCTCGCCGTCCACGGTCTTGGCAATCACCATGTCGGCCTCGCCCGACCAGATCTCACGCTCGGGTGAGACAACCCCTACGCGTAGCTTCGCCACTTGTGTAGGTTCCTTTCCGATCAGGTGGTGGCACGGCGGGCGGCCGTACCACCACCGTAGGTCCGGGCTCGCAGAACTCGCCCTCTAGGTAGGTCCGGGCTCGAAGCCCTTCGACTGGGGCGATTTAGCGGCGCTCGAGTTCCTTGGCCTTGGCCACGGCCTGCTCGATGCCACCGACCATGAAGAACGCCTGCTCGGGAAGGTGGTCGTACTCGCCCGCGCACAGGCCCTTGAAGGAGGCGATGGTCTCGTCCAGCGGGACGGTCTCGCCCGGCTGGCCGGTGAACGCCTCGGCGGCGTACATCGGGTGCGACAGGAACCGCTCGATGCGGCGGGCCCGCTGCACGGTGACCTTGTCCTCCTCGGACAGCTCGTCGATACCGAGGATCGCGATGATGTCCTGGAGCTCGCGGTACTTCTGCAGGATCCGCTTGGTCTCCTGGGCGACCCGGTAGTGCTCCTCGCCCAGGATCTGCGGGTCGAGGATCCGGGAGGAGGAGTCGAGCGGGTCCACCGCGGGGTAGATGCCCTTCTCCGAGATCGGCCGGGAGAGCACGGTCTGCGCGTCGAGGTGCGCGAACGCGTTGTGCGGGGCCGGGTCGGTGATGTCGTCGGCGGGCACGTAGATCGCCTGCATCGAGGTGATCGAGTGACCGCGCGTCGAGGTGATGCGCTCCTGGAGCACACCCATCTCGTCGGCCAGCGTGGGCTGGTAACCCACGGCGGACGGCATACGGCCGAGCAGGGTCGAGACCTCCGAACCGGCCTGCGTGAAGCGGAAGATGTTGTCGATGAAGAGCAACACGTCCTGCTTCTGCACGTCGCGGAAGTATTCGGCCATGGTCAGCGCCGACAGCGCCACGCGCAGACGGGTGCCCGGCGGCTCGTCCATCTGGCCGAAGACGAGCGCGGTGTCCTTGAGGACGTCCGCCTCCTCCATCTCCAGCCAGAGGTCGTTACCCTCACGGGTGCGCTCGCCGACACCGGCGAAGCACGAGGTGCCGCCGAAGTTACGGGCGACGCGGCGGATCATCTCCTGGATGAGCACCGTCTTGCCCACGCCGGCGCCGCCGAACAGGCCGATCTTCCCGCCCTGCACGTAGGGGGTGAGCAGGTCGATGACCTTGATGCCGGTGACGAGCAGTTCGGTGCGGGACTCGAGCTGGTCGAACGCCGGGGAGGGACGGTGGATGCCCCACCGCTCCTCGACCTTGAGCGACGCGGTGGGCACGTCGAGCGTCTCGCCCAGCGCGTTCCACACGTGACCCTTGACGACGTCGCCGACCGGCACCGAGATCGGGCCGCCGGTGTCCTGCACCGCCTGGCCGCGGACCATGCCGTCGGTGGGCTGCATGGAGATGGCGCGCACGAGGTTGTCGCCCAGGTGCTGGGCGACCTCGAGGGTCAGGGTCCTGGTCTCGCCGCCGAGGGTCACCTCGACCTTGAGCGCGTTGTAGATCTCGGGCATCGCGTCGACGGGGAACTCCACGTCGACGACCGCGCCGGTGACACGTGCCACGCGGCCTGTGCCGGCCGCCGCGGCTTCCACAGTTTCAACAGCCTCTGCAGTCATTTCACTCTTTCCCCGCTGCGGCGTCAGCGAGCGCGTTGGCGCCACCGACGATCTCGCTGATTTCCTGGGTGATCTCCGCCTGGCGAGCCTGGTTCATCTCCTGGGTGAGCAGCCGCATCAGCTCGTTGGCGTTGTCGGTCGCGGACTTCATCGCGCGCCGCCGCGCTGCCTCCTCGGAGGCCGCCGACTGCAGCAGCGCCGTGAAGATCCGGGACTCGACGTAACGCGGCAGCAGCGTCTCGAGAACGTCACCCGCGGTCGGCTCGAACTCGAAGTAGGGCGGGATCGCGGTGGACTCCGTCGCCTCGGTCTCCTCGACCTCGAGCGGCAGGATCCGCTTGACCACGACGTTCTGGGTCAGCATGGAGACGAACTCGGTCGAGACGATGTGGATCTCGTCGATCCCGTTGTCGTCCTTGAACGAGTCGATCAGCGTCTGCGCGATCTCCTTGGCGTCGGCGTAGGCCGGCTTCCTGGAGAAACCGACCCACTGGCCGCCCATCTCGCGCTGGCGGAAGGTGTGCCAGGTGACACCCTTGCGCCCGGTGACGAACGGCACGACGTCGAGGCCGCGGCCCTCCAGCAACCCGCGCAGGGCCTCGGCCTCGCGCAGGACGTTGGCGTTGAAGCCGCCGCAGAAGCCGCTGTCGCTGGTGACGATGAGGACACCCGCCTTCGCGGGGTTGTCCTTCGCCACGGTCAGCGGATGGTCGACGCTGGCCGCGTTGCTGACGACGCCGGTGACGGCGCGAGTGATCTCACGCTCGTACGGCAACGCCGCCTGCATCCGCTGCTGCGCCCTCACGATCCGTGAAGAGGCGATGAGCTCCTGGGCACGCGTGATCTTCGCGGTCGACTTGACCGAGTTGATCCGCCGCCGCAGCAGCCTTAGCTGGGCACCCATGACCTACTTCTCCGCCCGACGGACGACCTTCTTGATCTTCTCCTGGCCGACCTCTTCGGCCTCCAGCGGCGCCACCGGCTCGTCCTTGACCAGCAGCTCGCCCGAGGAGGTGGTGAAGCCCTTCTTGAACTCCGTGATGGCGTCCTTGAGCGAGGTCACCGTGTCGTCCGTGAGCTCGTTGGTCTCGCGGATGGTGTCGAGGATGCCCTTGTGCGAGGACTGCAGGAAGTCGAGGAACTCCGTCTCGAAACGCCGCACGTCGTCGACCGGCACCTCGTCGAGCTCACCCGTGGTGCCACCCCACACCGACACGACCTGGCGCTCGACGGGGAACGGTTCGTACTGGGGCTGCTTGAGCAGCTCCACCAGGCGCTGACCGCGTTCGAGCTGGGCCTTGGAGGCCGCGTCGAGGTCGGACGCGAACGCCGCGAAGGCCTCCAGGTCGCGATACTGCGACAGCGACAGCTTCAGCGTGCCCGCGACCTTGCGCATCGCCTTGACCTGCGCCGAACCACCGACTCGGGACACCGAGATGCCGACGTTGATGGCCGGGCGCACACCCGCGTTGAACAGGTCGGTCTCGAGGAAGCACTGGCCGTCGGTGATGGAGATGACGTTGGTCGGGATGAACGCCGACACGTCGTTGCCCTTGGTCTCGATGACCGGCAGGCCCGTCATCGAGCCGCCGCCCATGTCGTTGGAGAGCTTGGCGCAGCGCTCCAGGAGCCTGGAGTGCAGGTAGAAGACGTCGCCGGGGAAGGCCTCGCGGCCCGGAGGGCGACGCAGCAGCAGGGACACGGCGCGGTAGGCGTCGGCCTGCTTGGTCAGGTCGTCGAAGACGATCAGAACGTGCTTGCCCTGATACATCCAGTGCTGGCCGATGGCCGAGCCGGTGTAGGGGGCAAGGTATTTGTAGCCGGCCGGGTCGGAGGCGGGGGCGGCCACGATCGTGGTGTATTCGAGCGCGCCGGCCTCCTCCAGGCGGGCCTTGACCTGCGCGATCGTCGAGCCCTTCTGGCCGACCGCGACATAGACGCAGCGCACCTGCTTCTCGGGGTCGCCCGACGCCCAGGCCTCGCGCTGGTTGAGGATCGTGTCGACCGCGATCGCCGTCTTGCCGGTGCCGCGGTCGCCGATGATCAGCTGGCGCTGGCCGCGGCCGATCGGCGTCATGGCGTCGATCGCCTTGATGCCGGTCTGCAGCGGCTGCTTCACCGGCTGCCGCTGGACGACCGAGGGGGCCTGCAGTTCGAGGGCACGGGTGCCCTCGGCCTGGATGGCGCCCTTGCCGTCGAGCGGGTTGCCCAGGGGGTCGACCACGCGACCGAGGAAGTCGTCGCCGACGGGCACGGACAGGACCTCGCCCGTCCTGCGGACCGTCTGGCCCTCCTCGATGCCGCTGAAGTCGCCCAGAATAACGGCACCGATCTCGCGGGTGTCGAGGTTAAGTGCCAGACCGCGCGTGCCACCCTCGAACTCGAGCAGCTCGTTCGCCATCGCCGAGGGAAGGCCGGAGACATGGGCAATGCCGTCGCCGGCGTCGACGACGGTCCCGATCTCCTCGCGCGCGGCGCCTTCCGGTTCGTACGCCTGGACGAAGCGCTCAAGCGCGTCCCGGATCTCGTCCGGCCGGATCGTAAGCTCCGCCATCTCTACTCTGTCTCCCTATTCGCCTTAGCCGGCCAACCGGCGGCGGACTTCTTCGATTCGTCCCACAATGGTGGTGTCGATGATCTCGTCGCCGATGCGGACCGAGAACCCACCGAGCACTCGCTTGTCCACCTCGACGTTCAGGTGCACGTCACGGCCGTAGGAGGTGCGCAGCCACGCCATGAGGCGCTCGCGCTGCGCGTCGGTCAGCTCGACCGCCGTGCGCACCACCGCCACGAGGCGCCGGCGCTGCTCCGCCACGAGCTGACCGACCTGTTCGAGGCCTGACTCCAGGCTACGCCCCCGCGGGTGCAGCACCAGCTGGCTGATCAGGCGCAGGCTCGTGGGGGCGACCTTGCCGTCGAGCAGCCGGCTCAGCAGCTCCTGCTTGCCGGCCGCCGGCGCACCCGCGTCGGTGAGTGCCCGGCGCAGCTCCGGGTTGGCGGCGACGATGCGGCCGAAGCGGAAGAGCTCGTCCTCCACCTCGTCGAGCCGTGACTGGCCCTCCGCCTCCGCGGCAGCGGCGGCGACGCCGAGCCGTTCGAGCACGTCGGCCAGGTCACCGGCGCGCGACCACCGCGCCGAGACCGCGGTCTCGGCGGTGGCGAGCGCCGCCTCGCTGACCTTGCCGTCGAGCAGCGAGCGGATCGTGCCCGCCTTCTGCTCGCCCGGCCTGGACGGGTCGGACAGGGCACGGCGCAGGCCGTGCTCGCGGTCGAGCAGATCCGCGACCGCGAACAACTCGTCGGAGAGCGTGCCGAGGTCGGCACTGCCGGCGACCGCGTTGAAGCGCTCCTCGACCTCGGCCAGCGACGCCCTGCTCAGGCCCCTCATTAACGCACCGCCTGCGCGTTGGAGCTTTCCAGCTCGTCGAGGAACCGGTCGACGATGCGGCTCTGCCGGGCTTCGTCCTCGAGGGACTCGCCGACGATGCGGCCGGCCAGGTCGGTCGACAGGCGACCGATCTCAGCGCGGAGCTGGGCGAAGGCCGCCTGGCGGTCCGCCTCGATCTGCGCGTGCGCGGCCTCGACGAGACGCCTGGCCTCGGCCTGGGCCTCCTCGCGGAGCTCCGCCTTGATCTGCGCGGCCTGCTCGCGAGCCTCCTCGCGCAGCCTGGCCGCCTCCTGCCTGGCCTCGGCCAGCTGGTCGCGGTATTCCTGCTGCAGGACCTGCGCCTGGGCCTGCGCTTCTTCCGCCCTCTTGATGCCGCCCTCGATGGCGTCCGTCCGCTCGGCCAGCGTCTTCTGGATGCGCGGGACGAGGATCCGGCCGACCACGAAGAGGACGACGAGGAAGGAGAAGATGCCGACGACGAGCTCGTACGTGTGCGGGATGAGGGGGTTGGCGCCCTCCTCCTGAGCGAGGAGCGTAGCTGCCATAGTCATGGATGCAGCCTTTCGTCAGGTGGGGATCGTCAGGACGCGCCGATGCCCTGGAAGATGAACGGCGCGACCAGGCCGATCAGGGCGAGGGCCTCGGTGAGGACGAAGCCGAGGAGCATGTTCTGGCGGATCAGGCCGTAGGCCTCGGGCTGGCGCGCGATGGCCTGCACGCCCTGACCGAAGATGATGCCGACGCCGATGCCGGGGCCGATGGCGGCGAGACCGTAACCGATGGCGGTGACGTTGCCGGAGACCTCAGCGAGAACGCTCATTGCTGTTTTCCTTTACTGGACGGCCGGTGAAGCGGAGTCTCACCGGTCTGGACTAATCCGGTCTGTGGTTCTCAGTGATCGGGATGCAGGGAGCCGCCGATGTACATCGCGGCCAGCATCGCGAAGAGGAACGCCTGCAGATACTGGATGAAGATCTCCAGGCCCGTGAGCAGGATGGTCATCACCACACCCACGACGCCGATGGGCGCGCCGAGCGGGGTCAGCTTCTCGAACAGGAACCAGAAGCCCACCATGCTGAAGAAGGCCAGCAGCATGTGGCCCGCGAACATGTTCGCGAACAGTCGCACCGCGTGCGTGAAGGGCGCGATGATCATGTTCGACAGGAACTCGATCGGGGCCAGCAGGAAGTAGATCGGCTTCGGCAGGCCGGGCGGGAACATCATGTTCTTGAAGTAGCCGACGCCGCCCTGGTGCTTGACGCCCAGGTAAATCTTGAGGCCGTAGATCAGGAGGGCCAGCACGGCCGGGAAGGCGATGTGCGAGGCGACGGGGAACTGGAGCACCGGGACGACGCCCATGAGGTTCCAGACCAGCACCAGGAAGAACACGCTGACCAGCAGGCCCATCCACCGGTCTGCGTCCTTGCCCAGGAAGGGCCGGGCGACCTGGTCGCGGACGAACATGTAGCCGAGCTCGACGGCGTTCTGGACGCCCCTCGGCACAAGCTTGGGCTTGGCGAAAGCCGCCCAGCACACGCCGACCACGAGGATGGCGCTGATGATGGCCAGCAGCACCGGCTTGGTGAACCAGTAGACCCCGGGGATGATGGGAGGCAGGTTGAACAACTCGTCTGGCGTAGGCGCCCCGAATTGATCGCCAGCGGGAGCGAGGACCGTCAGCGCATTCACGCGGCGTTCCCTTCAACGTCGTAGTGGATCACAAGAGTTTCCTCAGCGAAGCGGTTGCTGCTCCGGGCTAGCGACCGAACTTCCGGTAGACCAGGTAGCCGCCGAGCACAACCCCCAGGACCACGCCTATGGGGAAGAACGCGGACATGTCCAACCACCGGTCCAGCAACCATCCGAGGCCGCCGTAGATAGCCATCCCGGCGAGTAGTGAGCTGGGGACTGACCACATGGCGTCGGCGAAGTCGCGACCGTCTTCTTCGGGTCGGCGTTCCTGTGCGCTCATCGCGGGCCCGACGATAGCAGGCGAACAGCGGACTAGTCATATCGGACCCCGTCCAGGCAGGAGCGTCATGCGTCGCCCTTTCCTGGAACTCCGGCCTCGGGGTCGACGTAAAGCATCTTGGTCTTCATGAAGGCGCGGACCTCGAAGCCCGTCCACACGAGGGTGCAGACCACCACGGACCACGCGAAAGCCTGGGTGTTCCAGGCCGTGGTGTCACGGAAGGCCGACAACACGGCCATGATGGCCAGGACCTTGACGAGATAGCTCACCATCGCGGCGATCGCCATCATCTGCGGGGAGACGCGGGCGGCGTAGGACACCACGACGACGCTGATGCTGAAGAAGATCCCGACGAGCAGGGCGCCCATGGCCGCGCCGAGCGCTCCCTTGCCGCCCGCCGTCAGGAAAGCGACCAGCACGGCGACCACCCCAACCACAGAGGTCGGAATCGCGGCGCTTTTGAGGACGCGCACGTCATTGGCCTGCATTGGTGCTCCATCAGCCTGTTGTCAAGCGAGCGTTTGCTACCTCCAGAACCGGTGCGTCTGGAGTCCCTGCTCGTGAAAGATATCACAAGCTCACAGAAGACCGCTTTTACCTGCCGTTTCTAGTTCGCGATCACGAACGCCCCGGATGGGCAGGAATGACCGAATTGCCCTCGGCCGTCGAGCGGCCCTGCGGCGAGCCGTCTCCCGGCGGCGGCATCCGCCGCCTGACCTCGGGTTCCGGCGGGATCGGCGGCATCGGCCCCGTGGGCGGGCCGTCGTCGTCGGGGTCGTCGCGCGATGCCGTGTGCGCCCCGCCCCTGCCCCGCCAGCGCGGCAGGGCCATCAGCACCAGCACGGCCAGCGCGAGCACGATGACCACGGGGAACAGCAGGACCGGCACGCCGATCGTGGACATGCCCACGATGCCGAAGGCGAACAGGAACGCCCACGCGTACATGATCAGCACGGACCTGCGGTGCGAGTGGCCGATGTCCATCAGCCGGTGGTGCAGGTGGCCGCGGTCGGGCGCGAACGGCGACAGGCCGCGCGAGGTGCGCCGCACCACCGCGGTGATCAGGTCGACCAGCGGCAGCACCAGCACCGCGGCCGGGACGAGCAGCGGCAGCAGCACGCCGAACCGGTTCATGCCCTCGATGATCGCCGGGTCGAGCGGCGTCACGGTGACGATCGACGAGGCGAGCACGAGGCCGATGAGCATGGCCCCCGTGTCGCCCATGAAGATCTTCGCCGGATGGAAGTTGTGCGGCAGGAAACCCAGGCACGCGCCGATGAGCACGGCGGCGATGGCGGCCGTCGTCGTGATGCGGCCCCCGCTGATCTCCTCGGCCAGGAAGATCGAGTAGGCCCAGGTGGCCATGCCCGCGATGCACACGACCCCCGCCGCCAGGCCGTCGAGCCCGTCGACGAAGTTGACCGCGTTGATCGTCACGACCACGACCATGATCGTGATGACGGTGCTGAGCGTGTAGTCGAGGCTGGTGGAGCCGCCCCAGTCCTGCGGCAGCGGGATGTAGAGGAGCCGCAGGTCGAAGAAGACCAGCACGCCGGCCGCCGCGATCTGCCCGGCGAGCTTGACGAAGGCGTCCATGCCCCACCAGTCGTCGAGGAAGCCCGTGACCGTGATGAGCCCGCCCGCGACGATCAGTGCGGTGACGGCGTCGCCGTCGGACTCCGCCAGGGCCGCGCCCGTGTGGGTGAGCCTGCTGGCCACCAGCAGTCCGACGACCAGGCCGCCGTACATCGCCAGGCCGCCCAGCCTGGGCGTCGGCGTGGTGTGCACGTCGCGCTCGCGAACCTCGGGCATGGCGCCGATGCCGATGGCGAAGCGGCGCACCAGAGGCACCAGCAGGTAGGTCACCGCTGCCGAGATGAGCGCCATGAAAAGGTATTCGCGCACGAACCTAGTTTCCCGGATGCTCCGGCCCGCTGTGACCGGAAAACGACACAGACCCGCTCAAAATTCGCTGAGATATGGCTGATGGATGGCGAGCAGGGCCGTCACCCTTGCCCTGACCTCCTCCGCGCTGCCCGGATCGCGCACGGCCCTGGCGACCAGGGACCCCAGCTCCTTCAGATCTTCGGGCTCCATGCCCTGCGTCGTCACGCACGGCGTACCGACCCGGATCCCCGAGGTCACGGCCGCCGGCTCGGGATCGTACGGGATCACGTTGCGGTTGAGCGTGATGCCCGCGGCCGCGCACCTCCGCTCCGCCTCGACGCCCGACACCCCCACCCCGCGCAGGTCGATCAGCGCCAGGTGCGTGTCAGTGCCCCCGGACACGGCCCGCATGCCCTCCGCGTCCAGCGACTCCGCCAGTGCCCGCGCGTTCGCGATCACCTTCCTGGCGTAGCCGGCGAACTCCGGCCGCATCGCCTCACCGAACGCCACCGCCTTGGCCGCCACCACGTGCATGAGCGGCCCGCCCTGGACGAACGGGAACACCGCCCGGTCGATCCTGGCGGCCAGCTCCCCCGTGCACAGGATTGCGCCGCCGCGCGGACCGCGCAGCGCCTTGTGCGTGGTGAAGGTCACGACGTCCGCGTACGGCACCGCCGACGGGATCGCACCGCCCGCCATCAACCCGATCGGGTGCGCCACATCCGCCAGCAACCACGCCCCCACCTCGTCCGCGATGCCGCGGAAGGCCGCGAAGTCGATCAGCCTCGGGTACGCCGTCGCGCCGCACACGATGAGCTTCGGCTGGTGCCGCAGCGCCAGATCCCGCACCTCGTCGTAGTCGATGAGTTCGTTGTCACGACGCACCCCGTACGACACGACGTCGAACCATTTTCCCGAGAAGTTCACCTTGGAGCCATGCGTGAGATGGCCGCCGTGCGACAGGGCCATGGCCAGCATGGTGTCGCCCGGCTGGAGGAGCGCCGCGTAGGCGGCCAGGTTCGCCGAGGCGCCCGAGTGGGGCTGGACATTGGCGTGCTCCGCCCCGAACAACCGGCACGCCCGCTCGATCGCCAGCCGCTCGGCCCGGTCGACGACCTCGCAACCGCCGTAATAGCGCCTGCCCGGGTAGCCCTCGGCGTACTTGTTCGTCAGCGTGGAGCCCAGCGCGGCCAGGACGGCGGGCGAGGTGAAGTTCTCGCTCGCGATCAGCTGGATCCCGCCGCGCACGCGTTCGAGCTCGTCGAGCAGAACCTGCGCGAGCTCGGGGTCCTGCCGGCGCAGCAGCCCGAAGTCGGGACCGTAGTAGGGTTCCGCACCCATTTCCCCACTGTACGACCTGATGTCCGTTTCTCCCATAGAGAGGTGATGCCCGGAATCCGTTCTTTCAGGGATGCGCCCGCGATGGGCGAAAGCCCCCGTCCGATCCGGACGGCGAGCGGCCGGTGCGCCTGCTCGTCCGCGCTGGCCGCATGTCGCGGCAGAGGAACGACCAGACGTGCAAGCGCACCCCGTCACTGGAAGGCGTGCGGGGCGTTGGCCGTCGTCTGGATCCACCTCGGCGTGTCGGCGGCCTCGTCGCTGATCGCGGTCAGCACGGCATGCCGGTAGACCGACAGCCTGGTGCGCCACTCACGGATGTCCTTGACGTAGCGCTCGCCCACCGGGGCATCCCACGTCTGCGGGCTCTTGGCCAGGGCGTACGCCTTGTCCAGGACCCTTCTGAGCGCCTCCAGCTGGGGCAGGACGGTGTTCCATGCGACGACCAGGCGCTGGTAGTCGGGATTGAACTCCCAGGCCCGCTGCGGGTCGTCCAAGGGGCCCGTGGAGCTGATGGGCGGGGTCTCGTCGCGCTGCTTGGCCTTGGGGGCGGGCGGGTCGACGTACATCACGCGCTCCTCTCCGGCGTACCGGGATCGACCGAGCCGCTCGGGCCGTCCGGCCTGATGTCCTCGGGCGCCCACCGGCCCTCGCCGTACTCACCCGGCGGGACCGCGACGGAGGGCATGTCGGCGGGCTGGATGTCCCTGTGGTGCTCGATGACCGTCCTGAGGGCGTCAAGGTCGGGCGGGGTGACGTTCACGGAGACCACGTCGCCGCCGTCGCCCGCCCCCGCACTGCCGTAGGCCGGCTCGGCCCGGGATGATTCGCTGCCGTAGACAGGCTCGGTGCCGTGAGCAGGCTCAGTGCCGTAGGCGATCTGCACCGTGTAGGCCGGACCCGTACCACCCGCTTGACGTGGTTCCGGGCCGTACACGGTCGCCGTCCCGTCACCCCGTCCCGTTGCGCGGCCGGGGTCGGAGTCAGCGACGGCCGTCGTGGCCGGGGTGCCGGTGGAGTTGCCGGTGGAGTTGCCGGTGGAGTTGCCATCGGGCGGGTCGACCGAGGGATTCGTCGGCGGGATCCTCACGGGTTCGCCCTGCTCCCCCCTCCTGTCGGCTCCTTGGCCTCCCGCCTCCTGGTCGCCGGCTCCTCGGTCGCCCTGGTTTCCGGCCTCGCGACCACCCGTGTCCTGACCGTCACGCGTACCTTGGCCTGGTTCGTCCCCCGCTGGTCTGTCGGCCGTCGTCCCACCGTCACCCGGAGTTGTGTCGCCTGGTGTCCTGCCCGTGCCACCCGGCTGCTCTCCGGTGCCGGGGGCGCAGGTGCCGTCCTTGCCTCCTGCGGAGTCGCCCGACGGCGGGGTGGTCGCGTCGCCGGTGCTCGGACGGCCGGGGTCGACGGAGCCCGCGGGGCCGTCAGGGCGGATGTCGCGTTCGGCCCACTCACCCCTGCCGTATTCACCCGCCGGAACCTCGACTCCCGGCATGTCCAGCGGCCGGATGTCACGGTGGTGCTCCACCACGGCCTTCAGGGCGTCCTGGCCGGGCGGGGTCGTGCCGGCGGAGACCACGTCGCTGCCGTCGTTCGCCCAGGCGTTGACGTTGGAGGCGGCGGTGGTGTCGTTCTCCGGCGGCCGGGGCATCTCGGCCGGGACCACCTTGTCGGTGTTCTCCAGCAGGTCTTCGAGTTGCTCGGCGGTGGGCGGGTCGAGCGGCACCTGCAACACCTTGACCCCGTCGACCACCACGACCTGCGGTTGGTTCACACCCTGCCCGTTCTGGGCCGGAGTGTCGGACGGGTCGTCCCTCGTGCCGGTCTCGGCCTCGGCACCGCGGTCGCGTCTGCTGTCCAACTCGTCGTCCTTGGGCATGCCGACAGGCTGATCGCCCGTCCGGGCGTCCTGATCGGGCCGGGTGTCCCTATCCGTGCCGGTGTCCTGACCTGTGCCGTTGCCGGTGCCCTTGTCGTCGTCGCAGCCGTTCCCGCCGGGATCGGTCCCGGACCGGTCATCCCCCCTGGGCTGGTCACCCGTCCGGGGCTCGTCACCGGTCCCCGGCTGGTCACCCGTCCTGGGTTCGTCACCGGTTCTCGCGCTGTCGCCTGTCCTGGGCTGGTCGCCCGTACGGGGCTCCTCGCAGCTCTTCGGGGCTTCCTCGCCCTTCGGAACGTCGGTGTCGCCCTTACCGACCCCCCTGTCCTGGTCGGTCTTCGGAGCGTCACCCTTCGGATCGTCGCCCGTCTTGGGAGGAGCATCGCCACTCTTCGGCGGATCATCCGCCGCCTTCGGCGGATCGTCGGCCGCCTTCGGAGGAGCGTCACCTGTCTTCGGCGGATCGTCGGCCGCCTTCGGAGGAGCGTCACCTGTCTTCGGCGGATCGTCGGCCGTCTTCGGGGGGACCTTGTCGGTCTTGTCGTCGGCGCGCGGATTCTCGTACCGCTCCCGATCCCCGCGAACCCCCTTGGGGTCCTCGGAGGCGCCCGCCCCCGTCCCGGGCGGATCGGCGCGCTTCTCCAGCACCCCGAGCCGGACGTTGACGTCCTTGATCATGGTGTCGACCGCGTCGGCGATCTGGGCGGGACGGTGGGTCGTCTGGGTGGAGAGCCCGGCCCGGTTCATGGTGAGCCGGACCTGGTCCTCGACCTTGCGCATCTCCGCGGCCGCGTGTTTCGCCTCGGCCAGCAGGTCACGGACCAGCTTGGGATCCATGCCGTCGAACTTGCCCATGGGCCACTCCCGACGTCCGATGAGAAACCCGTCACGTGGACTGCCGCCACGGCGGTGGCCGGGAACGACAGCGGGGCGGCAGTCTGGCGAGCAGGTTTCTCGATGGCAGCCGCTCCGCGCCTCACCGTAATTTGGCGCGAGCGCGACCGCAGCCGGAATAAGCAGCCGGTATACGTCAGTCGTCGGTGGCGACGTAGCCGATGATGCCGCGCAGCTTCTCGACCGGGATCGCCCCTCGCCGCAACATCCTGGGCACGGCCGTGGTGAGGTCGAGGATGGTGGAGGGCGTCTGGTCGGTGGTCTTGCCGGCGTCGAGATAGACGGCGACCGACTCTCCGAGCTGCTCCTCCGCCTCCTCGGCCGTGGTGGCGGCGGGCGCGCCGGAGCGGTTGGCGCTGGAGACGGCCATCGGCCCGGTCTCCTTGAGCAGGTCGAGGGCGACCGGATGGAGCGGCATGCGGACGGCCACCGTGCCCTTGGTGTCGCCCAGGTCCCAGGAAAGGGCCCTGTTGGCCTTGCAGACGAGCGTGAGCGGCCCCGGCCAGAAGGCGTCTATCAGGTCCTGCCCATAGGGCCCCAGGTCGTCTATGAGCGCTGTGGCGGCCCTGACGGTGCCCACCAGCACCGGCGGCGGCATATCACGGCCCCGACCCTTGGCGTCGAGCAGTGCGGTGACCGCCGCCGGGGTGAATGCGTCGGCGCCGAGGCCGTAGACGGTGTCGGTCGGCAGCACCACGAGCTCGCCACGGCGTACGGCGGCCGCCGCCTCCGTCAGTCCTTCGGTCCGCTGCTCGAGGTCGGAGCAGTCAAAGCGTCTTCCCACGGTTTCGTTGCCTCGCTCCGCTCGGCTACGAGCGGCGCTCTCGAGGCCTCCTCCCCTCAACTCGTTCGGTGGCTTCGCTCTCTCTCGTCGTGCGGGAGAAGGCCGGGCCGCTGGCGTGCATCTTAGTCCTGGCCCAGGCGGGCCGTGACGAAGCGGTCTCGTCTGGTGAGATCCTGGCGCAGGCGTACGTCACGCCAGCCGTTGTCCTCGGGGAACGTCAGGTAGACGGCCCTGCCCTGCTCGTCGGCGTGCTCGACGGCCACCCAGCCGCCGGGGCGCAGCAGGCGGCGGGCCGTACGCTCCACCGCGCGCACCTCTCCCAGCCCGTCGTCGCCGGAGCCGAAGAGGGCGCGGGTGGGGTCGTAGTCGCGCACCTCGGGGTCGCGCGGGATCGCGCCGAGCGGGATGTAGGGAGGGTTGGAGATGACCAGGTCGACCTTGCCGTTGAGCTCGGGCAGCGCCTCCGCGAGGTCTTCCGGGTGCAGGTGGGTGCGGCCCTGACCGTGCTCGGAGATGTTGCGCTTGGCCCAGGTGTACGCCCCGGGGTCGACCTCGACGGCGTGGACCTCGGCCAGCGCCACCTCCTGGGCGATGGAGAGCGCGATCGCGCCCGAGCCGGTGCCGAGGTCGACCACCAGAGGGGCGGTGACGTCCATCGCGCGCAGCGTCTCGATCGCCCAGCCGGCCATCACCTCGGTCTCCGGCCGCGGCACGAACACGCCGGGCCCGACCGCCAGCTCGAGGTAGCGGAAGTAGGCGTGGCCGGTGATGTGCTGCAGCGGCTCGCGGGCCTCGCGCCTCGCCACGCCCTCCCAGAACAGCGCGTCGAAGTCGGCGTCCTTGACCGTGTGGAGCTCGCTTCTGCGCACGCCGTGGACGAACGCCGCGATCTCCTCAGCGTCGGTGCGCGGTGAGGGGACACCTGCCTCGGCCAGCCGGGCAGTGGCCAGGGCGATCTCGTCCAGCAGAAATGTCATGAGTGTTGTGCGAGCTTCTCCGCCATTTCGGCGTCGATGAGGGCCTGGGTGACGGCGTTGAGCTCGCCGTCGAGAACCTGGTCGAGGTTATACGCCTTGAAGCCGACCCGGTGGTCGGAGATGCGGTTCTCCGGGAAGTTGTAGGTGCGTACGCGCTCGGAGCGGTCGACGGTGCGGACCTGCGACTTGCGCTCGGCCTGGGCGGCGGCGTCGGCCTCCTCCTGTGCGATGGCCAGCAACCGCGCGCGCAGGATGCGCAGGGCCGACTCCTTGTTCTGGAGCTGGCTCTTCTCGTTCTGGCACGAGACGACGACACCGGTGGGCAGGTGGGTGATGCGGACCGCGGAATCAGTGGTGTTGACGCTCTGGCCGCCAGGGCCGCTTGAGCGATAGACGTCGACGCGCAGGTCGTTGGGGTCGATCTGGACGTCGACCTCCTCCGCCTCGGGGTAGACCAGCACGCCCGCGGCGCTGGTGTGGATGCGGCCCTGGGACTCGGTGACGGGCACCCGCTGCACGCGGTGCACGCCGCCCTCGTATTTGAGCCTGGACCACACGCCCTCGTCGCCCTTGGCCCTGATGCCGACCGTCACGTCTTTGTAGCCTCCCAGGTCGGAGGGCTGGTTGTCGATGATCTCGGTCTTCCAGCCGAGCCGCTCGGCGTAGCGCAGATACATGCGCAGCAGGTCGCCCGCGAACAGCGCGGACTCCTCGCCGCCCTCGCCCGCCTTGATCTCCATGATGATGTCCTTGTCATCGTTGGGATCGCGCGGGATGAGCAGGTGCCTGAGCCGCTCCTCCAGCTGGGGGACGCGCTCTTCGAGCTCGGCCGCTTCGGAGGCGAACGTTTCGTCCTCGCCGGCCAGCTCTTTGGCGGCGGTCAGGTCTTCGCGGACCGACTCGAGCTCGCGGTAGGTGCCGATGATCGGCGTGAGCTGGGCGTAGCGCCTGCCGAGAGTGCGGGCCTTGTGCTGGTCGGCGTGCACGGCGGGATCTCCAAGCTGCAGCTCCAGCTCGGAATACTCCTTGAGCAACTCGTCGAGATTCACCGTGCGTCCTTCGTCGTGGGTTGGGGCGTCGCAACCGACAACGCCGACCCGGCGCACCGGGGTGCGTCCGGGCCGGCGTCGGTGGAGCTATTTGCCCGCGGGCTTCTTGCCGAAGCGCTTCTCGAAGCGAGCCACTCGGCCGCCGGTGTCGAGGATCTTCTGCTTGCCCGTGTAGAACGGGTGGCAGGCCGAGCACACGTCGGCGTGGATCACGCCGTTCTTCGCGGTGCTCCGCGTGGTGAACGTGTTGCCGCAGGAGCAGGTCACCTGCGTCACGTGGTATTCGGGGTGGATGTCGCGCTTCATCGCTGTCCTTTCGGGCTGCGGCCGCCGGGTCGCCCTATCGCAGGGGGCGTGAACCGGAACCGCAAAATGGTCAGCTACCAGTGTGCCAGATCGTGCAACCATCCCAGGCCATCAGGGATTCCCGATCACGCTCGGCGGGCGCGGGCCGGTGACCGTCAGGCCCGGGCCCTCGCTCGTACCTCGCAAACGCCACGAGAGGCGGCGGGGAAACCCCGACCGCCTCTCACGTGACGCACCGCCGGCCGAAGGCCGTCAGTCGCGGTCGTTGCTCACCGTGGTCTTCTGGACCTGCAGGAGGAACTCCGCGTTGGACTTGGTCTCCTTCATCTTCTCCAGGAGCAGCTCGAGCGCCTGCTGCATGTCGAGCGCGTGGAGCACCCGGCGCAGCTTCCAGACGATCTGGAGCTCTTCCTTGGCCATGAGGATCTCTTCCTTGCGCGTGCCGGACGCGTCGACGTCGACCGCGGGGAAGATGCGCTTGTCGGCCAGGGAGCGGTTGAGCTTGAGCTCCATGTTGCCGGTGCCCTTGAACTCCTCGAAGATGACCTCGTCCATCTTGGACCCGGTCTCGACCAGGGCCGTGGCGAGGATCGTCAGCGAGCCGCCGTTCTCGATGTTGCGGGCGGCGCCGAAGAAACGCTTGGGCGGGTAAAGGGCGGTGGAGTCGACACCACCCGACAGGATGCGACCGGACGCCGGGGCCGCCAGGTTGTAGGCGCGGCCGAGGCGGGTGATCGAGTCGAGCAGGACGACCACGTCGTGGCCCAGCTCCACCAGGCGCTTGGCCCGCTCGATGGCGAGCTCGGCGACCGTGGTGTGGTCTTCCGCGGGACGGTCGAAGGTCGAGTGGATGACCTCGCCCTTGACCGACCGCTGCATGTCGGTGACCTCTTCGGGCCGCTCGTCCACGAGCACGACCATCAGGTGGCACTCGGGGTTGTTGCGGGTGATCGCGTTGGCGATGGACTGCAGCACCATCGTCTTGCCGGCCTTCGGCGGCGAGACGATGAGACCACGCTGGCCCTTGCCGATCGGCGACACGAGGTCGATGATCCGCGTGGTCAGGATGTTGTGCTCGGTCTCGAGGCGCAGGCGCTCCTGCGGGTAGAGCGGCGTCAGCTTGTTGAAGTCGGGCCGGTTGCGGGCCTGCTCGGGGTCCATGCCGTTGACGGTGTCAAGGCGGACCAGAGCGTTGAACTTCTCGCGCCGCTCACCCTCGCGGGGCTGGCGCACGGCGCCGGTGATGACATCGCCCTTGCGCAGGCCGTTGCGGCGGATCTGGGCGAGCGAGACGTAGACGTCGTTGCTGCCGGGCAGGTAGCCGCTGGTCCTGACGAACGCGTAGTTGTCGAGGATGTCGAGAATGCCGGCGATCGGGATGAGCACGTCGTCGTCGCCGATGACCGGCTCGCCGCTGTCGAAGCGGTCGCGGCCACGGCCACGGTTGCGCTCCCTGAAGCGGCCCCTGCGCCCGCGCCCGCCACGCTCGTCGTCATCGCCGCCGCGCTGGTCGTTGCGCTGGTCGCCGCGGTTGCCCGAGTCGGTGCCGCGCTGGTCGCCACGGCCGCCGTCACGGCCGTCACGACCGTCACGACCGTCACGACCGCCGTCACGGCCGTCACGACCGCCGTCACGGCTGCTCTCCGACCGGTCGCCGCCGGAGCGGTCTCCCCGGTCGCCGCGGTCTCCCCTGTCGCGCCGCTCGCCGCGGCTGCGGCGCTCGCGGCGGCTCTCGCCGCGCTCGGAACGCTCAGGGCGGGTGTCGTTCTGGCCGGTCTCCGCGGGCTGCGCCTGCTGCTGCTCGACGAGCGGCTCGGCCGGGGCGGCGACAGGCTCGGGCGCGGCGGAGGTCACGGGGCTCGCGGAGTTCGCGGCCACGGGCTCGGCGGCGGCGGGCTGCTGGGCGGCCTGCGGTGCGGGCTCCTCCGCGGTCTTGCGCGACCGCTCCCTGCGCGTCCGGGTGGGTCGCTCCGCGGCGGGCGTCGCCTCCGCCGGGGCCGAAGCAGAAGCCTCGGACGCGGCTGCGGGAGCCGATGCGCCTTCGCCGGAACCGCCACCCTGCTTCTCCTGGATGGCCGCGATGAGCTGGCTCTTCCGCATGCGCCCGGTCCCGCTGATGCCCAGCTCGGCCGCCATCTTCTGCAGCTCGGGCAGCACCTTGGCGGACAGGCCGGTGCCGGAGCGACGCGCACGCGGCTTGGCCGGGGCGCGGGTGGGGGTGTCGCCGGACGCGGGCTCAGCGCCTGATGCGTCGGAGAGGAGTTCGGTGGTGTCGCTCAACTAAAAGGTCCTTCCCAGGGGTCGGGCGCCGGTTTTGTTCTGCCGGGCGTCCCGGAGGTGCTTGCGATCCGGCGGGACAGACCGGGTCGGGGTGCACTCTGCGATCTTCGGCTGTCGCTGGAGACGGCCGCCACTCTTGGGGAGGGGCTCGTCCAGGCCGCCACAGGACCGTGGCGCGTGGCTGACACCCCCCAGATTGCTGTCGCCAACCAGATGTCGAGATGATTCGAACGCGCAGGTCCCCGTCGTCGCCACCTCGCGTTGAGCCAACCGGGTGTGGGCCAACCGGAGGCAACGGATTCCGGGGAGACAGCCGCGCTGCTCACGCCTCGCGACGTGAAGCATGATGCAGCGATGTGTGGCTGACAAGCACGCACCCACCAAGGGGGCATCTGGTGCGGCTATCAGCCTAACATCACCAGCGCACACGGCTATTCCCTGAAGGTCTAAAGAGGCATCAGCGTGTCTCGGGGAACTGAACGTTCGCACCAACCGGGTCGACGTCCATTTGCTGGATGTGCCAGTCATTACCCACTTCTGGCGCGATCAAATCCTGCGAATCCGATGTGGAGAACGCAAGAACCGCGGGACCCGCTCCCGAAACGACCGCGGGCACACCCACCGCACGGAGACGTTCTACCAGATCCGCGCTCTCCGGCATGGCAGGCGCGCGGTAAGGCTGGTGGAGCCGATCTTCTGTCGCGGCGAGCAGAACCTCTCGCTCGGGCCGTCGGGTCAGCGCGGCGATCAGCAACGCGGCCCTGCCGGCGTTGAAGGAGGCGTCCTTGTGGGGCACGTCCTTCGGCAGCAGCCCCCGTGCGGCCTCTGTGGACAGCCGGGTCGACGGGACCACGACCACCGGACGGATGCGCTCGTCGGGAGCTAGTTTCACCATACGCGGCACCCCCGTGTGGTCGCACCAGGCCACGGTCAGCCCGCCTGCCAGGCAGGGGGCGACATTGTCGGGATGGCCCTCCATCTCGGTGGCCAGCGCGAAAACCTGGTCGTCGGAGAAACTTGTCACGCCGGCCAGCGCCCGCGCGGCGAGGATGCCCGCGCACACGGCCGCCGACGACGACCCGAGCCCGCGGGCGTGCGGAATCCTGTTACGGCACCGCAGGCGGATCCCGGCCGGTTGGGGCACGCCCACGCGGGCGAACGTCGTGCGCATGGCTTTGACGATCAGATGGCCCTCGCCGAGGTCGACCTCACCCGCGCCCTCGCCCTCGACGGTGACGGCGACCCCCGGCTCCTCGGTGAGCGCGGCCTCGACCTCGTCGTGCAGGCTCAGTGCCAACCCGAGCGTGTCGTAGCCCGGCCCCAGGTTGGCCGATGTGGCGGGCACGCGGATCTGAACAGTGCTCACGTTTGCCTCATGATTCCTCGCTTCCCCCGTGTCCCCGCGCCCTGGTGTGGCGTCAGGCGAGGTTGAGCGCCGCCGCCGCGGCGTGGACGTCGATGGGGATCACCACGGGCGCCGGCGCGCCCGAGATGGCCCAGTCGGGGTCTTTCAGGCCGTTGCCCGTGACCGTGCAGACGACGCGCTGCCCTGGCTCGACCATGCCCTGCGCGTGAGCCTGCAGCAGGCCCGCCACGCTGGCCGCCGACGCGAGCTCGACGAACACGCCCTCTTCCTGCGCCAGCAGTTTGTACGCCGCCGCGATCTGCCGGTCGGTCACCGCCTGGATGGCCCCGCCGGACTCGTCACGGGCCGAGGTGGCCAGCGACCAGGAGGCCGGATTGCCGATGCGGATCGCGGTGGCGATCGTGTGCGGGTGGGTGACGGGCGCTCCCGCCACGATGGGCGCCGCCCCGCTGGCCTGGAAGCCGAGCATGCGCGGCCGCTTCGTCGCCACCCCGTCGTCGGCGTATTCGCGATAACCCATCCAGTAGGCCGAGATGTTGCCGGCGTTGCCCACCGGGATGCAGTGGATGTCGGGGGCGTCGCCCAGCGTGTCGACGATCTCGAACGCCGCCGTCTTCTGCCCCTGCAGCCGGTACGGGTTGACCGAGTTGACCAGCGCGATCGGGTAGTTGGACGACAGCTTGCGGGTCATCTCGAGACAGTCGTCGAACGACCCCTCGACCTGCAGCAGCGTGGCGCCGTGCACGAGCGCCTGGGCCAGCTTGCCCATGGCGATCTTCCCCCGCGGCACCAGCACGGCGCAGGTCAGCCCGGCGCGGACGGCGTAGGCCGCGGCCGAGGCCGAGGTGTTGCCGGTGGAGGCGCAGATGACCGCCTTGGCGCCCTCTTCGACCGCCTTGCTGATGGCCATGGTCATGCCACGGTCCTTGAAGCTGCCGGTCGGGTTGGCGCCCTCGACCTTGAGGTAGACGTCGCACCCCGTCAGGGCGGAGACGCGGTGCGCGGGCACCAGCGGCGTGCCGCCTTCGAGCAGCGTGACGACGGGCGTCTTCGTGGTCACGGGAAGACGCTCTCGGTATTCCTCGATGAGGCCACGCCACGACCTGCTCATGATGGACTCCCTACCTGCGGTGTTCGGCACAGAGTGTACGGGGTGCGGACGACCGTCGCGGAGCCGCGTCCACGGGACGGGCACGAGGACGGGCACAACATGGACGCGGGCCACGTACCCCTGCCCCGAACAGTCGTTGGACAGGGGCACTATTCAGGAAATTCTCAGCATCTCCCGATAAGGTCTCGGCCAGGGGGTCACCACCATGAACGCGCGTCCTGCTTTGAGGCAGAACGACTATTCACCAGTAGCGGTTCCGCGGCTCGGCACCTGGTCACCGGATCTGTCCATGAGCGTGGTGATACCGGCTCACGGCGGGCAGGGGCTCGATCTGACGCTGGCCGCTCTGGCCGCGCAGACGTACCCGGACCATCTTATGGAGGTTCTGGTCGTCGACGACGGCAGCGATCCGCCGATCCGGCTGCCCGAGATCAGGCCGGTCAACACCCGCGTCGTCCGCGTGCGCGACGGCTGGGGCATCTCCAACGCCGTCAACACGGGCGTCAAGGCCGCCGACGGCGAGATCATCCAGCGCCTCGACGCCGACATGGTGGCCTGCCGCGAGCACATCGAGGCCATGGCCCGCTGGCACCACGTGACCGACTATCTGGTCAGCATCGGCATGAAGAAGTTCGTCGACACGCCGCCGGTCACGCCGCGCCAGGTCTTCACGGCGCGGCGCCTGGACGAGGTGTTCGACCTGGCCGAGGCCGTGCCGAGCTCCACCGAGGCGACGATCGCCAAGACCGACGGGCTGCGCAAGAGCCGCAACCCCTATCACGTGTGCACGGGGCCGACCTTCGCCCTGCCCAGGGAGGTCTTCCACGCCGTGGGCGGTCTCGACCCGAACGTGGTGCGGGGCGAGGACACCGAGTTCTCCTACCGGCTGGCGATGCACGGCGTGGTGTTCGTGCCCGAGATGGAGGCGCAGGCCGTGCACCTGGGGCTGCCCTCGCAACACCGTGACAGGGAGCGCGCCGTGCGTGCGGTCGAACCGTACCTGGCGCACCGGATCCCGCTCCGCAGGGACCTGCGCAAGGACCGCGGGCGGCGGTGGCTGGTGCCGTACGTCGAGATCGTGCTCGACGTGACCGACACGTCCGAGTCCGTGGTGCGGCGGGCGGTGGCGGCGGCGCTGGACGGCAAGCTGCAGGACGTCGTGGTGACGCTGGTCGGGCCGTGGTCGCGGCTGGACGACGAGCGGCGCGTGACGCTGTCCGACCCGTGCTTCGAGCTGCGGCTGATGCGTGATCTGTTCGCGCACGACGAACGCGTGCGCCTCATCGACGAGGCCGCCCCGACGCCCGCGCCGACGCCGTTCCGCTATCGGGGGCCGGTGGACGTGCCGCTGCACCGGGCGACGCTGGAGCGCATGATCGAATCGGTGCAGAAGGACCTGGCGGGCATCCTGATCGTGGACCTGCCCGACGGGCGCTCCGCCCGGCTCGAACGCACCTCGGCGCTCGGCCGCGCCGTGCTCCTGTCGCCTTCGGCGGCCTGGGCGGGCGCGGACCTGGACGAGGTGATCGACACCACCCATGGGGTACGCCACGAGCCCCCGGACCGCTACTGGCCCGCGCCGCCCGCGCCCGCGCCCGCGCCGGAGCCGGTCACCATTCCCGCCCAGGTGACGGCGCCCGCGGAGCCGTCCGAGAAGACCCTGATCAGACGCCTGAAGTCGGCCCTGCGCCCCGGCTGACCGCGCGCGGGGTGCGGCCGGGCACCGGCACCGCGGTGGGCCGGCCGCGCGGGCTCGGCCCCGGCCGCGCGGGGCGGTCAGCCGCGCAGGCGTTTGCGGAGGGCGCGTCTCATGGTGGTGGACACCATCGCGCGCAGGCTCTGCTGGGCGCGGTTGGCTGCGGCGATCTGGCGGCGCAGGGTGCCGACCTCGCGGCGCAGCTCGACGGTGCTCTTGCGCCAGCGCCCCGCCTCCTCTTTCCACTTCGCCACCTGCGCCCGCAGCCGCTCGTTCTCGGCGGCCCGCCTGGCCGCCTCCGTCTGCGCCTCGACGCGGGCCTTGTACGCCGCCCGGCGCCTGGTCGGCGGCTCGGGCTCGGCGGTGAACCCGTGGGTCTCGCCGTCGACCCAGGCGACTCCCGACACCGCGTCCACCGCGTCGTCGAGATCCTCGTCCGGGGCCGCCACGATGCGGGCCCTGGCGAAGGCCGACGTGCGTTCCAGCCGGGCCGCGACGACGCCGTCCGCCGACTCTCGCAGCAGCACGTTCACCAGGCCGAGGCCCTCGTCGCGGGCCAGGTCGAGCAGGCGGGCGAGGGTGTCCTCGCCGGGCGCCCAGCCGGGCGGCAGGCGCAGCACGAAGGGCACGGCCGGGTCGATCTCTTCCGCGGACGCAAGGCGCACCCGGTGTTCGTGCTCGTAGTGGCCGTGGACCAGCACGAGTTCGAGGTCGGGGTCCTTCAGCGGCGCGCGGCGCTCGCCGCCGAGCCGCTCCCAGGGGCCGACGAGGAGCACGGAGAGGTCTGGGACGGTGCCGGCGAGCAGGGCGTCCACCGCCGGCCGCACGGTGTCGTAGCCCACGGTGCCGTCCATCACCACCGTGACGTACGGGATCTTCCACCGCCGCGCCGGATGGCCGCGCAACCAGCGGTAGGCCGGGATGCGGTCGGCCACGAAGGCGTGGCTCACCCGGTCGATCGGCTGTTTGTCGCGCATCCGCATGGTGGGCCCGAGGTGGTAGGCGCGGGCCCGCGGCTCGGGGACGAACACGGCTCCGGCCTGGGCGAGGCGGTAGCCCAGCTCGGTGTCCTGGCCGAGGATCAGGTCGTCGTCCATCGGGCCCGCCGCCGCGATCAGGCGGGCGTTGACGGAGGTCGCGCCGCCGACGTGCAGGCTGAACGGGCGCTGCGGGTTGGCGGTGAGCCCGTCGGTGCGCTCGACCAGGTCGACGATCCAGGCGTGCGGCTCGGCCGGCTCGAACGCCGCCTCCAGGTCCTGGGGCAGCTCGGCGGGCGGTTCGGCGTCGGTGAACCTGATGTAGCCGGTCACGACGGCGTAGGGGGCGGCGTGATGCCAGCGCATGTGCGCCTCGATCGCTCCCTGCGTGAGCACCACGTCGGAGTCGAGCCAGAAGATCACGTCGCCGGTGGCCTCGGCGAGCCCGGCGTTGCGGGCGGTGGCCCGGCCGGGCTTGTCGCAGACGACCAGCCGGGCGGCCGTGCCCCCTGGCAGGCGCAGCGGCGGCGAGGTCCCGTTGTCGACGACGATGATCTCCGTCAGCTCCGCCGGATACGTCTGCCGCGCCAGGCCCTGCAGCACCAGGTCGAGCTTGTCCTGGCCGCCGTAGGCGGGGATGACGACGCTGACCGTGAGCTCCGGGGTGACGTGCTCGGGAGGGCCGAGAACCCGGTAGTCGTTGCCGCGCACCCTGACGTGACCGGCCGCGGCGTGGGGGGTCACGTGCGTGGGCTGGGCGGACGCGCCGGCGGCACCTCCGGGTGGCGTCATGCGGCTTCCATCAGCAGGCTCGGCCGGAAGCCGCGCCACTGGTTGGCGGCGACCTTGAGGAAGTGGGCGAGAGGCAGTTGCCAGGTGTGGTCGGCGCTGAGCCCTCTGCGCAGGACGTAGCCCAGCCCGTGGGTGCGGTAGATTCGCGCGCCGGCCTTTTGCGCGGCTTTCAGAAACTCGAGATCAACAGCACGAGGCACGGCAGGAAATCCCCCTATTTCCTCAAATTTGGCACGAGAAACCATGATCGTTCCTCCGGCCACGTGATCGGACCACACCTCGCTCGGATAACGCGCCCCGCTCGCGAACGTCGTACGCCTGATCGTCGCCCTGAGCGGCTCCAGGTAGAAGAACTCCGCGGTCGTGCCCACCACGTCGGCGCCGGTGTACGACATCGCCATGAACAGGTCGGCCAGGTGGCGGGGTCCGTACCAGTCGTCGTCGTCCCACTTCGCCAGGTGGTCGCCGCTCGCCAGCGCGGCCGTGCGGTTGAGCACCTCGCCGAACGGCACCGACGCCTCCGCCTCGATCCACCTCACCGGCAGCGAGCAGGACTCGACCACCTCGCGCACCTGCTCGAACCCCACCCCGTGCAACCCGAGCAGCACCTCGGCCTCGACCTCACGCTGGCGTTCCATCTGCGCCAGCGCCGCGCCGATCAGACTTGCCCGTTTGCTCGACATGACGATGCTGATCTTCGGGCGGATCGCGACCGGGTGCGCCAGCCGGCGCAGGCGTACGCTGTGCTCCTCGCGCCGGAGGTCGGCCAGGGAACGCGCGGTGCCGTCGGCGGCGTGGCGGAGCCAGTCGCGGTCGGTGAGCAGCTCGGCGAGGCCGGCCGGCACCCAGGGCTCCGCGCGTTCGGCCGTCAGCGGGATGCCGGCGGCGGCCAGGCTCAGCAGGCCGTCGAGTGGCACGCCGACGGCGGGCCACTCGACCTCCAGGCCGCGCAGCGGGCGTAGCGCGGGAACGTCGGGCGGCTGCCCGTCGACCACCCAGCTCCCGTCGGCCCAGTGCAGGCGGCCCAGCCCTTGCTCCGGCGTGCGCACGAAGCCGCTGGGGGTGGAGGGCCCAGTGGACGGCCCAGCGGACGGCCCAGCGGCGGACCCGGTGGAGGCCGGGGCGGCGGACATGAAGGGTCGCTCCTCGAACGCTCGGGACTCAGTCGGCGCCTACCTTACGCCCGATGTACTGGCCAGGTAGCAACAATCCGGCACAATCGGCAGCCCTTATGGCATGAGGGATAAGCACGATATTTCCAGATTTGGTCTGTGCCGCCGGTGGACGAGCGCCTGGTGAAGCCACGCGATGACCGTTCCTCGGGAAGTGAGGTGCGCTAGTCGTCGCCCTCCACCCGCATGACGCTGGCCACCGCGCGAACGATGTCGAGCTCGCGCAGCCCCTCCATGGTCGCCGACAGCGCGGCGTCGGTGGCGCGGTGGGTGACGATGACGAGTTGGGCGTCGTCGCCGTGGCCCTCCTGGCGCACCGTCTGGATGGACACGTCGTGCTTGGCGAACAGCTCCGCCACCCGCGCCAGCACACCGGGCTTGTCGGCCACGTCGAGCGCCACGTGGCAGCGCGTGACGGTCTCCCCCATGGGGTGCACGGCCAGGTCGGCGTAGGTGGACTCGTCGGGCCCGCGGGTGCCGACCAGGCGGTTGCGGGCCACGGCCACGAGGTCGCCGAGCACGGCGGAGGCCGTCGGCGCGCCACCTGCGCCCTTGCCGTAGAACATGAGCTGCCCCGCCGATTCGGCTTCGACGAAGACCGCGTTGTACGCCTCGCGCACCCCGGCCAGCGGATGCGACCTCGGGATCATCGCCGGGTGCACCCGCACCCCGAAGGAGCGGCCGTCGTCAGAGCGGGCGCAGATGGCCAGCAGCTTGATGACGTAGCCCATGTCCTTGGCGGAGGCGACGTCGGTGGCGGTGATCTCGGTGATGCCCTCGCGGTGCACGTCGGCGGCCGTGACGCGGCTGTGGTAGGCGAGCCCGGCCAGGATGGCGGCCTTGGCGGCGGCGTCGAAGCCCTCGACGTCGGCCGTCGGGTCGGCCTCGGCGTAGCCGAGGGTCTGCGCCTCCTCCAGGGCGTCGGTGAAGGAGGCGCCCGTGGTGTCCATCTTGTCGAGGATGTAGTTGGTGGTGCCGTTGACGATGCCCAGCACCCGCTTGACGTGGTCGCCCGCCAGCGACTCGCGCAGGGGGCGCAGCAGCGGGATGGCGCCGGCCACGCTGGCCTCGAAGTAGAGGTCGCCGTTGCCCTGGCGGGCGGCTTCGTACAGGCTCGCGCCGTCCTCGGCCAGCAGCGCCTTGTTGGCGGTCACCACCGACTTGCCGCCCGACAGGGCGGCGACGATCAGTGAGCGGGCCGGCTCGATGCCACCGATGACCTCGATCACGATGTCGACGTCGTCGCGGGTCACCAGCGCCTCGGCGTCGGTGGTGAGCAGCTCGGGGCCGACCTCGATGTCGCGCTTGCGGCCCAGCCGCCGCACGGCGACGCCGGCCAGCTCGAGCGGGGCGCCGATGCGGGCGGCCAGATCGTCGGCCTGCTCGTGCATGAGCCGGATGACCTGGGTGCCGACGACGCCGCAGCCCAGCAGCGCCACTTTCAGCGGTTTCACAGCTGCCCCCTCAACAGGTCGTCCTCGGTCTCACCCTGCACGATCACGCGGGACTCGCCGCGCGACACGGCCACCACGGCGGGTCGGGGCAGGTAGTTGTAGTTGCTGGCCAGCGAACGGCAGTAGGCGCCGGTCGCGGCCACCGCGATCAGGTCGCCGGGGGCGAGGTCGGCGGGCAGGTGGCAGTCGCGCACGATGATGTCGCCGCTCTCGCAGTGCTTGCCGACCAGGCGGCTGAGCATGGGCTGGGCCTGGCTCTCCCGGCTGGCCAGCACGGCGGTGTATTCGGCGCCGTAGAGTGCCGTGCGCACGTTGTCGCTCATGCCGCCGTCGATGCTCACGTAGGTGCGCAGGCCCTCGACGTCCTTGACGGTGCCGACCTCGTAGAGGGTGATGCCGCCGGGGCCGACGATCATGCGGCCGGGCTCGACCGTGAGGCGGGGCACGGGCAGGCCCGCGTCGACGCAGACCTTGGTGACGATCTCGCGCAGGCCGTCGGCCAGCTCCTTGATGTCGGGCGCCTCGTCGCCGTCGACGTAGGCGATGCCGTAGCCGCCGCCCAGGTCGAGCTCGGGCAGCACCACACCGTGCTCGTCCTTGATCTGCACGAGGAGGGTGGCCAGCCGGCGTGCGGCCACCTCGAACCCGGCGGTGTCGACGATCTGGGAGCCGATGTGCGAGTGCAGCCCGACGAGCTCGAGCTGCGGCAGCGCCAGGATGCGGCGCACGGCCTCCGCGGCGGCCCCGGAGTTGAGCGACAACCCGAACTTCTGGTCGTCGTGGGCCGTCGCGATGAACTCGTGGGTGTGCGCCTCGACCCCGGTGGTCACCCTGACCATCACCTTGGGCCGCTTGCCGAGCCGCTCGGCGTGGTAGCCGAGGCGGGCGATCTCCTCGAACGAGTCGACCACGATGTGCCCGACCCCGGCCTCCAGTGCCCTGGTCAGCTCGGCGGCGGACTTGTTGTTGCCGTGCATCGTGATGCGCCCTGGGGGGAACCCGACGCTGAGCGCGACGGCCAGCTCACCGCCGCTGGCGACGTCGAGCCCGAGACCCTCGTCGCGCAGCCAGCGCACGATCTCCTTGCACAGGAACGCCTTGCCGGCGTAGTGGACGTCGGAGCCGGCGAACGCCGTGGCGTAGTCGCGCATGCGCGAGCGCACGTCGTCCTCGTCGAGGACGTAGAGCGGGGTGCCGTGCTCGCGGGCCAGGTCGCGGACGTCCACGCCGCCGACGGTGAGCGCGCCTTGCTCGGCGCGCGTCGACGTTCGGGACCAGATCGCGGGATTGATGCGGTTGATGTCGGCGGGCGCCAGCGGCGGGCGCTCGTGGGGCATCATCTCGGCGTGGCGGTCCCCGGCGGGATGGGCGTATCGACTCACCCGATCGAGGCTATCGGAACCGCCACCCCTCCCAGGACTCCTGACCACGGATCGAGACGCGATCACGCCCCAGAAGGGATATTTTTACGCCATTTCGCCGTTTGGCCGGATATTTTTGTGAGCCATCACAACCGATCAGGCCCGATGAGCACCCTGCCCACCGCCTCCGCCAGCCGGACCCGCGCCGTGTGCACCGGCTCCGCCGGGGCGTCCCCCATCGGCACGGCGGGCGCGCGCTCGTGCGCGTCGTGATAGGCCAGCGCCAGCCGCACGAGGTACGCCTCCCACCGCGGATCCCTGCTCGCCAGCCGCCCCGGCAGCTCGGCCAGCACCCGCAGCACCCTCCGGTCGTACGGGTCGGCCGGCAGCCCGGCGGGGAAGCCGCCGGACGGCACTCCCAGCTCGCGGGCCCACCGCCGCACCGCGCAGGTCCGCGCGTGGCCGTAGCGCACCACGAAACCGGGGTTGTCCCAGGTGCGCGGGAAGTCGGGCCACCCGGGATCGGGGATGTCCAGCGGCTCCACAGTCTCGACCAGCTCACCCGGCACGCTCACGACGATCCGCAGGAACCCGTTCTCACGCACGTCCACGCGCGACACCCCGCCGAGCTCGCGCACCCGGGCGGCGAGCGTCACGGGCGGGACGCGCCTCCGCAGCGCGGCCGCCGAGACGTACGCGGCCTCCCGCTCCCACGTCCCCTCGGGCGCCGGCGGCTCCCCCAGCACCTCGGCCAGCTCGCCGGGCGTCATGACGACGGCCTCAGATGAGGGCGTGCGGCTCGGCGGAGCCGTACTCGACCAGGAGGGCTGCGCCCAGCAGCCAGCGGTCCTCGTCGCGTACGCGCACGTAACCGAACCGGTCGGCCGAGAACACCTTGATCCCGTCGGTGCGGCACTGCCGCATCAGCACCTCGTCCCATCCGTCGGTGAGGTCGGCGAACCGCAGCTCGCGCAGCGTGTTCCTGCGCGCGAGCAGGGTCGCGCCGGCGATCTCGGGAAGGTAGGAGTATTCGGCGTCCGGCTGCTTGAGCAGCGTGGCCTGCGGCTTGCGCAGGTGGGCGTAGTAGGCGGCCTTGCCGACGATGTCGGCGGTGCTGAACAGGAACGCCCGCCGCAGGTCGGACAGGTAGTGGGCACCGTAGACGTCGCGCGGGTCCATGACCGCCACCAGGTCGGCCTCGCACAGGTCGATGCCGGCGTTGAGCATCGCGCCCTCGGTCATCGACGGCTGCGGCCTGCGGTAGATCACGTCCACGTCGGGCAGCACGTCGCGGGCCCGCAGCTCGGCCTCCGGCGGCCCGATGACGATGAGCTGGTCGACGCCCGACTGCTTGGCGACCTGCGCCAGCGCGTGCTCCATTAGGAACGGGTCGAGGATGGGCAGCAGGACGGAGGTGTTGAGCGTGGCGCGGGCGCTGGGCAGGCCGATCGCGTCGAGCATCTCGTCGATCCGCTCGGTCATCGTGCCCATCTGGTACGCCCTGCGCAGCGCCACGTGCGCCCGCCGCGCGTCGGGTTCGGTGCCGATGGGCGTGCCGCAGGCGGCGATCTCGGCCAGCCGCCACTGGGGCGTGCCCGGCGGGCAGTCGGCCGCGGCCGGCCAGCGGTAGGAGGTCAGCACGTCGGGATAGGCCAGGTGGCCGGGCAGGAGCTGGTCGAGCGTGAGCACCCGGTCGATGCGCCCGCCCGCCAGCGGCAGCGGGTTGTGCACCCGGGGCTGCACCCCGAACTGCAGCCGCGGCCACGCCACGGTCAGGTCGGTCGTGAAGCGGTGCTCGAACAGCTCGGCCGCCGCGGCGTAGGCGGCCACGTCGCCCCCTGTGTGCCAGAAGACCGTGCGGATGCCGCGCTCGGCGCACCAGGCCAGCAGCGCCTTGAGGCCGTCGCCGGGCTCGCCGGTGATCTCCTCGGCCCACGGGCCCTGCGTGACGGACTCGACCACGAGCAGGTGGGGCACCTCGAGCGGGAGCACCCTGGCGAAGTCGCGCGGCGTGAAGCCGGTCGTCTGCCGCCACTCGTAGCGCAGCAGCGCCTCGGCGTGCGGGTCGGCGATCACCGCCGCCGTGAGGTGGGGCCGCGTGTTGGGGCCGGTCGGCACCCGGAACGGCTTGAGCTTGAACGAGGCGCCGTTGAGCGTCCTGGTGGTGCTGGTGGCCTGGAACGCCGCTCCAGGGCGCTCGTCCTTGGCCTTGCCCGCGCCGGCGACGGGCTTGCGCTTGGGCGCGGACGGCCGCTTGACCGGCTTGGCGGCGCCCCTGAGACCCTTGGCCAGCCGCATGGGGTTGTTCTTGCCGCTCTTGATGGCGTCGCCGAGCCGGTTCCACCGCGCGACCTTGATCGAGGACAGTTTCCAGTTGGCCACCTCGGCCTGGAAGCGCTGCTCGGCCAGCTCCTTGCGGAGCTTGTCGGCCGCCGCCCGCTCGGCCTCCAGCCGTTCCTCGGCCTCGCCCAGTTGCTCGGCCAGCGCCCTGGCCTCCTCGGCGCTCTGCTCGGCCGCCGCCAGCTTGGCCTGGGCGGCGTCCAGCAGCCTCGCCAGCTCGGCCGCGCGCTCGGCCTGCGCCACGGCGTCCCGCAACGCCCTCCGCGTGCTTTCCAGCTCAGTAGACAACCGGCCCTCCGCTCTCTCGGCCCGGCAAAGGATACTCTTTTGCAGCAAGCGTCTCGAAGGGATGAGATCCGGTGCAGTTCAACGTGCGGCCCTACGTATGCGGCGCTCTCGGCCGGATCGACACCGCCATGCTCGGCAAGCTGACCGCTGCGGGCCCGAAGGTCCGGCCGGCGCTCCAGACGCCCGAGGCCGCACTGTTCAGCTCCACGCCGCTGCCGCCCTACCACCGCGCCGACGGGGGTTTCGCGTTCTCCTGGGGCGAGCGCAAGCCCGCCGGGCCGGACGACTGGATGGCGGTCGCGGAGACGTACGAGACTCCGGGCCTGATCGGCGACGGCCGCCGGGTGACGCTCCACACGGGGGCGCTGGGGCTGGTCGACGTCTACTACGTCCGCCACGGCGACGCTGTCTACTTCTCGTCCCTGATCCAGCCGCTGCTCAGCCTGGTGCCGATCGAGATCGACTGGGCGGCGTGGGCCTCGATCATCCAGGCGACGTTCCCGATGGGCGAGGCGACCCCGTACACCGAGGTCAAGCGCCTGCCGGGGTCGAGCGCGCTGGTGTTCGAGCACGACAGGCCGATGATCGAGCGCAGGCTGCCGCGCTGGCTGCGCACCGAGCCCTACGAGGCGTGGATCAGCCCGCACGAGATCGTGGAGCTGCTGCACGACGTGTACGCCGGCTACGAAGGCCGCAAGCTGCTCGTGCCGGTCAGCGGCGGCTACGACTCGCGCCTGCTGGCGAGCGTGGCCAAGGCCGTCGGGGCCGACGTCGAGTCGTGGACCACCAGCCCCGACGACGGCACCGACACCGACATCGCGTTCGCCCAGTCGATCACCAGGGAGCTGGGCATCCCGCACCGGGTGATCACCCAGGACGCCGCCGACTATCCCGCCGACGCGGTCGACGTGGCCCGCAGGCTCGAATACCTGACGCCCCACCACGCCTGGTACGCCCCCTTC
Organism: Nonomuraea sp. B5E05; assembly: GCF_039880665.1. NCBI lineage: Bacteria > Bacillati > Actinomycetota > Actinomycetes > Streptosporangiales > Streptosporangiaceae > Nonomuraea > Nonomuraea sp. B5E05. Next base: position 76,494 of record NZ_JBDPMJ010000021.1, on the reverse strand, counting down.
GCCAAGGAGGTGCACGGCTCCGGCCGCATGCTGATCGACGGGCTGGCGGGCGGGCCGCTGCTGAAGAACTTCATGGTCAGCGGGGCCGCCCTGGAGGCCAGGACCCAGGCCGAGCGCTCGGCCGCCGTGCTGAGGTCGCTGTCGCTGGGCGCGCCGTCGCAGCCGTTCCTGTCCAAGGCGGCGGCGGAGTGGATGGAGGAGACCGTCCGCGAGCAGTTCCTGGCGGCCACGTCCATGCTCCACGGGCACCGGGCCGAGCTGCCGCTGTCGGTGCTGCACACCAGGACCGTGCGGGGCATCGCGCGCTCGGTGGTCAACCTGGTGGGCCCCGAGGCGTCGTTCGCGGCGCCGTTCATCCATCCGGGCTTCTTCGACGCGGCGCTGTCGGTCGGCGTGGCCCGTAAGGACAAGGGCCGCTTCTACCGCGAGGTGCTGCACGCCGCCAACCCGCGGGTCGCCGCGCTGCCGTCGACCAACGTCGTCAAGCAGCCGCTGCGGCGGGTGCCGCTGCGGTCGACGGCCGTTCCCGCCCGAAATTATTCGCACCGGATGCTGGAGACCCTGGTGAGCCGGGTCCCGAGCCTGCTGTCGGATGAGCTGCACGAGGTGATCGCGGGCGGCCCTGACGCGCTGACCAGGTTCAACGGGTGGAACGATCGCTTCTGGGTGCGCGGTTTGGTGCTCTTCGGGCTCTGGCTGAGCGACTTCGAGAACGACCTCTCGGACGTCGCTCCACCTTTTTAGTGAACTCTGGGTAACAGGGCGATTACGTACGGATCTCTCGGGTATGAACCCGGCACAGCAGAAGCGGGTTCCGGAAAGCCAACGGGCTGGTAGTGTTCGGCCCGTAAGCGCCGCACAAACGGGCACCAGATCACAAATCCGGTCTCGTTCATGGGCATGGGGTTCGCAGGGATGACGACTCCAGGCGGCGCGGTCACCAGATAAGAACGCCGGGGTAACCGGTGACTTCGTCCTGCCCACATCTCTTCCTGTGAGCGACATATGATCAACGCATCCCCAACACCGGAGCCGATCTCCGAGGCGTTCGTCTCGGAGGATCCAGGTTGGTACAAGCGGGCGGTGTTCTACGAGGTCCTCGTCCGGGGGTTCAAGGACTCCAACGGCGACGGCACCGGCGACCTGCGCGGTCTCATCGAGAAGCTCGGCTACCTCGAGTGGCTCGGCGTGGACTGTCTGTGGCTGCTGCCTCTGTACGAGTCGCCGCTGCGCGACGGCGGTTACGATATTTCGGACTATATGAAGATCCTGCCGGACTTCGGGGATCTGGGCGATTTCGTCCAGCTGATCGAGCGGGCGCACGAGCGCGGCCTGCGCATCATCACCGACCTCGTGATGAACCACACCAGCGATCGGCACCCCTGGTTCCAGGCGTCCCGGCACGACCCCGAAGGGCCGTACGGCGACTTCTACGTGTGGTCCGACCACCCCGGCGCCTATCCGGACGCGCCGATCATCTTCATCGGCGCCGAGGAGTCCAACTGGACCTACGACCCGGTGCGCAAGCAGTACTACTGGCACCGCTTCTTCCACCACCAGCCGGACCTGAACTATGACAATCCGGCCGTGCAGGAGGCGATGCTGGAGGTGCTGCGCTTCTGGCTCGACCTGGGCATCGACGGGTTCCGGCTGGACGCGGTCCCCTACCTGTTCGAGCGCGAGGGCACGGCCTGCGCAGGGCTGCCGGAGACGCACGCCTACCTGAAGAAGATCCGCGCGGAGGTCGACCGGCTCTACCCCGACCGGGTGCTGCTGGCCGAGGCCAACGGCTGGCCCGAGGACGTCGTCGAATACTTCGGCGACCCCACCACGGGCGGCGACGAGTGCCACATGGCCTTCCACTTCCCGCTGATGCCGCGCATCTACATGGCGGTGAAGAAGGAGACCCGCGAGCCGATCTCCGAGATCATGTCGCGCACGCCGAAGCTTCCCGAGTCGGCCCAGTGGGGCATCTTCCTGCGCAACCACGACGAGCTCACGCTCGAGACGGTGACCGAGGAAGAACGCGACTACATGCACAGCGAATATGCCAAGGACCCCCGCATGCGGGCCTACCTCGGCATCCGGCGCCGGCTCGCCCCGCTGCTCGACAACGACAGGGACCGGATCGAGCTGTTCACGGCGCTGCTCCTGAGCCTGCCGGGCTCGCCGGTCATCTACTACGGCGACGAGATCGGCATGGGCGACAACATCTGGCTGGAGGACCGCGACGCGGTCCGCACGCCGATGCAGTGGAGCCCCGACCGCAACGCCGGGTTCTCCAGCGCCGACCCCGGACGCCTCTACCTGCCCGCGGTCATGGACCCGATCTACGGCTTCCAGGCGGTCAACGTGGAGGCCCAGCAGCGCCATGAGGGCTCACTGCTGCACTTCACCCGCAAGATGCTGGAGATCCGGCGCAAGCACCCGGTGTTCGGCGTCGGGGCGTACACCGAAATGTGGTCGTCGAACCCCTCGGTGCTCACCTACGTGCGCGAGGACCGCGACGACGCGATGTTGTGCGTCAACAACCTGTCGAAGTTCCCGCAGCCGGTCGAGCTCGACCTGCGCCGTTTCGAGGGCATGGTGCCCGTCGAGGCGCGCGGCGGGGTGCGGTTCCCGCCGATCGGCGAGCTGCCCTACCTGCTCACGCTGCCGGGGCACGGGTTCTACTGGTTCGCGCTGAAGCGGGAGGAGTCCGCGCGGGCGGGCTCGGTGAGCGAGCCCGTCAGCGCGCGGTGACGGGCACCTGGGCGCGGGCCGCGCGGCGGGCCGGGATCAGCGCGACCGCGAGAGCCGTGCCCACGGCGATCACCACGGCGACGGCCAGCGTCAGCGGCGAGGGTGGCCGGCCGATGCCGGCGCCCACACCGCTGGTGTGGCCCTGCAGGTCGATCAGCCCTGTGACGACGGAGGCGCCGGCGGCGGCGCCCGCGCCGACGCCGAGCACGACCAGCAGCCCGGTGCCGGTCACGAGCGTGGCCATGACCTGCCGGGGCGTCAGGCCCATGGCCTTCAGCACGGCCAGGTCGAAGGCGTGGTCACGCAGGCCGAGCGCGCTCGCGGTGAGCAGGTTGGCCAGGCCGATCAGGGCCAGCACGGCGATCAGCGCCACGATCACGACCCGGATGATCGACAGGCGGTCCGCGGGGTTGACCGCGGCCTGAACGTCCAGGCCCTCGGCCGAATCGGCCAGCAGCCGACCGCGCACCTCCGCCCGGTCGGCGCCCGGCCTGAGCGCGAGCGCGTAGTATTCCGGCGGCACGGAGTCTTTCGCGGCCAGGCTGTCCAGCCCCACAGAGAGCACCACGCCGTCCTGGTCGGGCTCGACGGTCCTGCCGACGATCCTGACGATCAGCGGCGAGCCGCCCACCGTCAGCCGCACCCGGTCGCCGATCTTGATCCCGAGCAGGTCGAGCAGGCCCTGCCCGGCGACGGCCTCGCCCTGACGGGCATATCTGCGGCCCTCGACCACGGGGAACGGGTAGGGCTCCGTGGAGCTGCCGACGGCCCGCACCCGCACCGAGCGGGCCTCCCCCGGTGCCAGGGCGTTCACGTCGGTGCCCGGATAGACCGCGGCCACGTCCTTGTCGCGCCCGGCGATGCGCCCGGCCTCCGACGCCTCCAGCTTGCCCGGCCTGACGTACAGGCCGGCGTGCTGGCCGACCTGCTCGGGATGGCTGAGGAAGTTGTCGAGCGTGGCCCACACGCCGAGGCCGATCGTGATCATCATCATCGGCACGGCCAGCCCGAACGCCGTCAGGAACGCCGGCACCCGCCTCGTGAAAGCGTCCCTGGTGCCGAGGACGAGGGCGGGCGGGAGGCGTACGAGGAGGGCGAGCCTGGCCAGCCTGGACAGGTGGCCGCGCGGCGGCGAGGCGGGCGCCGCGGGGATCGGCGGAGTGCGGCCACCGCGCCACGCGGGCAGCCCCACCGCGGCCAGCACCACCAGCGCGGTGCCCGCGACGATGGCCAGCACCGGCACCGGCGCCACGGAGGTCGGGCCGAGCACCGCCGCCATCACCCCCCAGCCCGCCAGCGTGCCGAGCGCGACCCCGAGCAGGCCGAGCGCGCCGTGCTCGGCCACCAGCAGCAGCGTGATCTGGCCCCTGGTGAAGCCCATCGACTTGAGCGTGGCCAGGTCGCGCAGCTGGCCGAGCACCCGGCCGCCGGCCGCGTTGGCCAGCGCGAGCGCGGCCGCCACCAGCCCGACCACCCCGAACAACGCCAGCAGCGTGCCGAGCAGCCGGTTGTCCAGCTCCATGGCGCTCCTGACCTCGCGCCAGGTGTAGACGCGCTGGAGCTGGTCCTCCAGCATGACGACCACGCGCTGGGAGACGACCTGCGCGGCGTCGGGATCGGCCAGGCGCAGCCCGGTCACCCACTCGCTGCGGCCCATCATGGGCTCGATCCGGTCGAGCATCTCGGGCAGCACGTAGGCCAGGCCCGGCGTCCACTCGGGGTAGAAGCCGTGCTCGGCGGTGTCGGCGATGCCGCGTACGTACAGGGTGTGGCGCTCGCCGCTGAGCGCGATGATCGTGAAGGGCGCGCCGACCCCCAGCCGCAGCGACGACGCGAAGGACCGCTCGACGACCACGCCGTCCGGCTGGGCGGGGTCGAGCCAGTCGCCCTCGGCCACCAGCGGGTGCGCCACCCCCGCCGGCCGGGCCGGCATCGCGCGCAGCGCCGCGGGCTCCCGCTTGCCGTCCTGGCCCACGGTCACGGGCGCCGAGCGGTAGGGGCCCGCGATCTGCGTCACGCCGTCGATGCCCCCAAGCGCGACCTCGGGGCTGTCACCGGTGTAGAACCACACATGGGCGCCGTCGGTCTGGGCCGACAGGCTCCGCCACGGGTTGGTGCCGTCCTCCAGCAGGGTGGCCGCGGTGATCAGCGCGGCCACGATGCCCGCCACGGCCAGCACCGTCAGCACCGCCTGGCCCTTCCTGGCCCGCAGGTCGGCCTTGATCCACCGGCTGCCCGCCAGCGCGGTGCTCATCGCTCGCTCACCGCTCCTCCGTGCTCATCGGTCGCTCACCGGTCGCTCACCGGTCGCTCATCGGAGGTCGATCACTTCGCCGGCGGTGCCCGTGCGCCTGCGGGCGATGCGGCCGTCGTCGACGATCTCCCCGTCGAACAACGAGACCACCCGGTCGGCCAGGGCGGCCACGCGGGCGTCGTGGGTGACCATGACGATGCTCTGGCCCTCCTTGTGCACCTTGCCGAGCAGGCGTAGCACGTCGCGCGTGTTGCGGCTGTCGAGGTTGCCCGTGGGCTCGTCGGCCAGCAGCAGGCTGGGCTCGTTGGCCAGCGCCCTGGCCAGCGCCACCCGTTGCTGCTCACCGCCGGAGAGCTGGGCCGGCGCGGCGTCGGCCCTGTCGGTCAGGTCGAGCGCGCCGAGCAGGCTCTCCCTGCGCTCGCGGGCCACCTTGGGCGAGACCCCGGCCAGCAGGGCGGGCAACTCGACGTTGTCGCCGACGGTCATGTTGGCGACGAGGTTGAAGAACTGGAAGACGAACCCGACCTTCCTGCGCCGCAACAGCGCCCACGCGCTCTCGGAGAGGGTGTCGACGCGCTTGCCGTCGAGCCAGATCTCGCCGCTGGTCCTGGCCTCGAGCCCGCCCAGCATGTGGACGAGCGTGGACTTGCCCGAGCCGGACGGACCCATGATCGCGACGAACTCGCCCGGCTCGACCTGCAGATCCACCCCGCGCACGGCGGGCACGGGGATGGCACCATCCTGGTAGATTTTGACCAGATTGACCGTTTTCAGCACGGCGCTCATGCCAGATCCTCCTGGCAACGTTCGAGCCAGTCAAGATCCGCCTGGAGGTGGAGCATGGCGCCCTCGATGAGCAGCATCGCCACCCGGTCGGACGGGGACGTGCGGTCGAGGAGGTCGTTGAGGTCGCTCATCAGCGACAGGTAGTGGCGGCGCTGCCTGTTGATCAGCGCCATGCGGTCGGCGATGCCGGTCAGCGGGGCGAGGACGAGCTTCATGAAGAACTCGTCGCGCACCCTCGGACCCTCGGTGGGCTCGTCGACCCAGGTGGTGAGGTGCTCGCGGCCCTTGGCCGTCAGGTAGTAGACCTTCTTGTTGGGCCGGTTGGACTGCTCGACGTCCACCGCCCTGACCAGACCGTCCTTCTCCAGCCTGCCGAGCGTCACGTATATCTGGCCGATGTTGGGGGAGGGGTAGGCGCCGCCGAAGGTCTGCTCGAGAGCTTGTTTGAGCTCGTAGCCGTGAGCCGGCTCTTTGGCCAGGAGCGCCAGCAGGTGAAGCCGCACCGCCCCACCTCCCCGCTGTGTTACGTATGCGTTACGAAGATATCCGTTGACCTACAGATTACCGCTGTGCATAACATGAATGCATCTACCTAACACGTATGTAACCCCGCTGAACACCCGGAGGAAACAGTGCTCCGCCCGCTCGTGCTCCTGCTGGCCGTGGTCCTCACGACCGGATGCGCGGCGGCGGGCGACGAGGGCGGCGGCGCGACGGGGACGGGCGGCACCGGGCCCATCACGTTCGCCACCGGACGCGACACCACGGCATACCTGCAGCCCCTGCTGGACCGCTGGAACCAGGCCCATCCGGCCGAGAAGGTGACGCTGCTGGAGCTGCCCGAGGCCGCCGACGAGCAACGCGCCCAGATGGTGGCCAACCTCCAGGCCCAGAGCAGCCGATACGACGTGCTCGGGCTCGACGTGGTGTGGACCGCCGAATTCGCGGAGAACGGCTGGATCATCCCCCTGGAGCGCGGGTTGTTCCCGCTCGACAGGTTCCTGCCGCCGGTCGTGGAGACGGCTGTCTACAAGGGCAAGCTCTGGGCGGTCCCCTACACGAGTAACGCGGGGCTGCTCTACTACCGGACCGACCTGGTCGCCAAGCCGCCGAGGACGTGGGCCGAGCTTCGCGACCAAGCACGAAGGATCACGAAAAAGCATGACATAGACGGCTATGCCGGGCAGTTCCTGGCGTACGAAGGGCTCACGGTCAACTTCAGCGAGGCCGTGCAGTCAGCCGGCGGCCAGATCGTCAGCCGCGACGGCGAAGAGGTGACCCTCGACCCCGCCCAGGGCGGGACCGCCCTCGACTTCCTGCTCCAGGGGCTGCGCGAGGGCTGGATCCCCGAAGAGTCGCTGAGCTACAAGGAGGAGGAGTCGCGCCTGGCCTTCCAGGAGGGCAGGCTGGCCTTCGCCCGCAACTGGCCCCACGCGTACGGCCCCGCGAAGGCCGAGCTGGGCGACAAGGTCGCGGTGACCAGGCTGCCCGGGCTCGACGGGCCGGGGTCGAGCACGCTGGGCGGCGCCAACCTGGCCGTCAGCGCCTTCTCCAAGCACCAGCACACCGCGCAGGAGTTCATCCGCTATTTCACGAGCCTGGAGAACGAACGCCGGGTGCTCACCGAGGGCTCGTTCCCGCCCGTGTGGACCGAGCTCTACGACGACCCTGCCCTGATCAAGCGCTTCCCCTACCTGCCGGTGCTCAAGGAGAGCATTCTCGCCGCCAAGCCACGGCCGGTCAGCGCCAACTACAACCAGCTGAGCCTGGTGATCGCCAGTTCGGTCGCCAAGGCCCTCGCCGACCCCGCCACCGAGGCCGCCGACGACGTCGCGACCTCCATGAAGTCCGAACTCGAAGAGATCATCAGAACCCAGTGAGGCAGCCATGCGAAGAAGCAGAGCAGCAGCGATCCTGGCCGGGCTCGCGGTAGCGGTCGCCGCCTGCGGCAACGCGCCGACGACGACGGAGCCCACCGCCTCGGGGTCGGCGCCGGCCACCGGCGCCGACAAGACGCTCGAAGGCGTGACGCTCGAGGTCGCGGCCAAGTGGACCGGAGCCGAGCAGAAGAACTTCGAGCAGGTGCTCAAGGCCTTCACCGACAAGACGGGGGCCAAGGTCACCTACGCCTCCACCGGCGAGGACACCGGCGCCTACCTCGGCCCCCGCATCCAGGGCGGCAACCCGCCCGACGTGGCGATCCTGCCGCAGCCCGGCCTGGTCCAGCAGTACGCCGACCAGGACGCGCTCAAGCCGCTGAACGACGCCGTCATCAAGGAGATCGACACCAACTACACCCCCTACTGGAAGGAGCTCGGCTCCGCCGACGACAAGGTCTACGGCGTGCTGATCAAGGCGGCGCACAAGTCGCTGGTCTGGTACCGCTCGCAGGCGTTCGACGACGCGGGCGTACAGGCGCCGACCAACTGGGACGAGCTGGTCAAGGCCGCGCAGACCGTCGCCGACTCCGGCACGCCGCCGTTCTCCTTCTGCGGCGCCTCCGGCTGGACGCTGACCGACCTGTTCGAGAACGTCTACCTCTCCACGGCGGGCCCGGAGAACTACGACAAGCTCTCCAAGCACGAGATCCCGTGGACCGACCCCACCGTCGCCACCGCGCTGGAGAAGATCCAGCAGATCGTGAGCAAGCAGGAGTTCCTGGTCGACGGCGTCTCCGGCACCATGCAGACCGACTTCCCCACCTGCGTGAGCAAGGTCTACGGCACCAAGAAGGCCGCCATGGTCATCGAGGCCGACTTCGTGGCCGTCGAGGCCGACCAGTCGGGCGCCAAGGTCGGCGAGGAGGCGAAATACTTCCCGTTCCCCAAGGTCGGTGACACCGCCCCGGTCGTGCTCGGCGGCGACGTCGCGGTGGCCATGAAGGACTCCCCCGGCGCCATGGCCCTGCTGCAGTTCCTGGCCTCCAAGGAGGGCGGCGAGGTCTGGGCCAAGCTGCCCGGCTACCTGTCGCCCAACAAGAACGTCTCCCCCGACAACTACCCCGACGAGCTGACCAAGCAGCTCGGCCAGACGATCGTCTCGGCCGGTGACGCCGTCCGCTACGACATGTCCGACCTGGCGCCGAGCGCGTTCGGCGGCACCGACGGCAAGGGCGAGTGGAAGGTGTTGCAGGACTTCCTGCGCGACCCGAGCGACGTCAAGGGCGCCCAGGAGGCGCTCGAAGCCGAGGCCAAGAAGGCCTGGAAGTAAAGAGGTAAGGCCGTGACCGAACGGTTGGACGGCCCGCAGGACCCGCCCGCGAACGTCGCGGGCGGGCCCTCCACCGGACCGGCTGAAACCCCCCTACGCAAGCGACGCCTCGGCCCTTCCCCGGCGGTCGCCATCGCCTTCCTCCTCCCCGCGGCGCTGCTGCTGGGCATCTGGGTGATCTATCCGATCGCCTACTCCATCTTCAGGAGCCTGTTCGACGCGACGGGCACCGGATTCGTGGGGCTGGGCAACTACACCACGATCTTCACCGACGCCGGCACCCTCACCACCATCCGCAACAACCTGATCTGGGTGGTGGTCGCGCCCATCGTGGTCACCACGATCGGCCTGATCTTCGCGGTGCTGACCGAGCGGATCAGGTGGGCGACGGCGTTCAAGCTGATCGTGTTCATGCCGATGGCCGTCTCGCTGATGGCGGCCGGCGTGATCTTCCGGCTCGTCTACGAGGAGAGCCCCGACAAGGGCCTGGCCAACGCCGTGCTCACCACGGTGCACGACACGTTCTCCTCCTCTCAGGGCTACCCGGAGGCCCGCCCACGCGGGGGCGACGAGTCCCCGGTCGCCGAGCAGGGCGGCGCGGTCGTCACCAAGCAGCCCGCTCAGGCAGGCCAGCCCGTGCTGATGCCGATCGTCGGCGTCAAGCCGGAGCTGGTGCCGGGCGACGCCCAGCCCGCCAAGGCCCCCGCGGCCGGCGACGGGCTCTCGGGCACCGTGTGGTTCGACTTCACCCCCGGAGGCGGGGGCACGAACAACGCGGTCGACGCCGCCGAGAAGGGCCTGCCCGGCATGACCGTCGAGGCGGTGCGCGACGGCCAGGTCGCCGCGACCACGACCACGGTCGACGACGGCTCCTTCAGCTTCGAGGGGCTGCCCGCCGGCTCCTACGTCGTACGGCTGCCCGAGTCGAACTTCGAGGCCGCCTACGGCGGGCTGAGCTGGCTCGGCCCCACGCTCATCACCCCGGCGATCATCGGCGCGTTCGTGTGGGTGTGGGCCGGCTTCGCCATGGTGCTGATCGCGGCCGGGCTGGCGGCGATCCCGCGTGACGCGCTGGAGGCGGCCCGCATCGACGGCGCGAGCGAGTGGCAGGTGTTCCGGAAGATCACGGTGCCGCTGCTCTCGCCCGTGCTGCTCGTCGTCTTCGTGACGATGATCATCAATACGCTGAAGGTGTTCGACCTGGTCTTCATCATCGCGCCGGCCTCGGTCCAGCCCCAGGCGAACGTGGTCGCGCTGGAGATGTGGCGCGTGTCGTTCGGCGGCGGCAACAACCAGGGCCTGGGCAGCGCGCTGGCCATCTTCCTGCTCATCCTGGTCCTTCCCTTCATGATCATGAACATCCGCAGGTTCAGGAGGGAGGACACGTGAGCGAGCCCATCGACAGGCCCGGCACGCCGGACGCCGCGGGATCCGACGGGGAGGGGCACATGACCACGGCGACGGTCACGGCGCCGACCGGAACGAACGCGGGAGCACCGCGCAGGAGCCTCGCCGGCAGGCTCGTCGACCGTCTCGGCGGCGGGGCGGTCCAGGTCGTGATGGTGCTGCTCGGCATCTTCTGGCTGGTGCCGACGCTGGGCCTGCTCGTCGTCTCGATGCGGACGTCGGAGGTCAACAACGCCGAGGGCTGGTGGACGATCTTCACCAAGCCGGCCGAGCTGACCGTCGACAACTACGCCAACCTGCTGGGCAGCGGCTTCACGGCGTCCTTCTGGAACACCGTGCTGATCACGGTGCCGACCACGGTCCTGGTGATCGGCATCGCGGCGATGGCGGCGTACGCGTTCGCGTGGATGGACTTCCGCGGCCGTGACACCGCGTTCCTCGTCGTCGTCGGGCTGCTGATCGTGCCGATCCAGATCGCGCTGATCCCCGTCGCGTCCCTCTACGGCGCCGCCGACATGTTCGGTTCGATCGCCGGCGTGGTGCTGTTCCACGTGGCGTTCGGGCTGCCGTTCGCGATCTTCCTGCTCCGTAACTTCTTCGTCGGCATCCCCAGCTCGCTGCTGGAGGCGGCGCGGATGGACGGCGCGTCGGAGTGGAAGATCTTCGCGTCGGTGGTCTTCCCGCTGGGCAAGCCCGCCATCGCCTCGCTGGGCATCTTCCAGTTCCTGTGGGTGTGGAACGACATGCTCATCGCGCTGGTCTTCGCCGACACCGGGAACCAGCCGATGACCAAATATCTGCAGTCGCAGATGCGGCAGTTCGGGTCGAACGTCGACATCCTCTCGTCCGGCGCGTTCCTGTCGCTGATCATCCCGCTGGTGCTGTTCTTCGCGTTCCAGCGGTACTTCGTCCAGGGCATGATGGCCGGCTCGGTCAAATGACGTCGCGGTCGCCCGCCGTACCGATGTGATCATTCCGGTACGGCGGGCGACCGCGTTTCGCACGCAAGCCGTACCAGACATGGCTAAGCTTCACGGCCATGGCTGGTCATCCCCTTCATGAAGTCGTCGAGGCCGGATGGGCGCGGGCGCTTGAGCCCGTCGCCGCGCAGATCGCCCAGATGGGTGAGTTCTTGCGCAAGGAGATCGCGGAGGGCCGGCAATATCTCCCTGCCGGCGCGCACGTGCTGCGCGCCTTCAGCCAGCCCTTCGACGACGTCAAGGTGCTGATCGTCGGCCAGGACCCCTATCCCACGCCCGGCCACCCCGTCGGGCTGTCGTTCTCGGTCGCGCCCGACGTGCGGCCGCTGCCGGGCAGCCTGGTCAACATCTACAAGGAGATGGAGAGCGACCTCGGGCTGCCCCGGCCGGCCAACGGCGACCTCACGCCGTGGGCGGAGCAGGGCGTGCTGCTGCTCAACAGGGTGCTGACCGTGATGCCCGGCAAGCCCGCCTCCCACCGGGGCAAGGGCTGGGAGCAGGTCACCGAGCAGGCCATCCGCGCCCTCGTCGCGCGCGACAAGCCGATGGTCGCCATCCTGTGGGGCCGCGACGCGCGCAACCTGGCGCCGATGCTCGGCGACGTGCCGCGCGTCGAGTCCGCCCACCCCTCGCCCCTGTCGGCCCGCAGCGGCTTCTTCGGCTCGCGGCCGTTCAGCCGCGCCAACGAGTCGCTGGTTCAGCAAGGTGCGGCACCTGTGGAGTGGAAGCTCCCCTAACATCATCGCCATGAGTGATGAACCGAAGTTCCTGCGTCTCACGGTCGAGCTGACCGTCGAGGTGCTCGATGTGGACGCATTGCAGGCGGCGGCGCTGGCCGAGGTCCGGCACCCCGACGCCGATCTCACCGAGGAGGAGCGCACCGAGCAGGCCGAGCTCGTCTCCTCCGACGACTCCGGCGCCTCCGCGCTGCAGTGGCTGATCGAGCCCGACCACGTGCTGCAGCTCGTCGACCACATCACCGAGATCGAGCCACGCGAGGCCGTGCTCGGCGTGGAGCCGTCCGAAGGGCCGAGCGAGGAAGAGGAAGAAGAGCACGACCACGGGTGACGTCCGGCGGCATGGTCAGCGGCGGCCACGGCGTTCGACGGCGTCGTGGCTCTTCGCGAAGCTGCCGATACGATCGAGAGCCCCGGCATGCCGGGCGCGGACAAGCGGGAGCAACTGAGCGGCTCCTGCTCAGATCGGTCGTTCACCGCAGGAGGCACACAGTGATCGTCGCATTCTCCATCACCCCGCTTGGCGTCGGTGAAGGGGTGGCCGAGCCCGTCGCCCGCGCCGTCCAGGTGGTCCGCTCCAGCGGGCTGCCCAACCGTACCGACGCGATGTTCACCACGATCGAGGGCGAGTGGGACGAGGTGATGGACGTCGTCAAGCGCGCGGTGGACGCGGTGGCGGAGGTCGCGCCCCGCGTGAGCCTGGTGCTGAAGGCCGACCTCAGAGAGGGTGTCACGGACGGCATGACGTCCAAACTGGAGTCCCTGGAACGCCACCTCTCCTGATTTCACCGGGGTGGCTCAGAGCTTGCACCGGGCCCCTTCTGCCGGGGACCTGAGGTCGATGAGGTAGGCGGACACGATCTTGTTGACGCAGGCGTTGCCGGCCAGAAGGGCGCCGTGCTGCTCGCCCTCGACGGTGAGCAGGCTGCCGCCGAGCGTCCTGGCCAGGTTGATGCCGCCCTCGTGCGGCGTCGCGGCGTCGCCCGTGACCGAGACCGTCAGCGTGTCAGGCAGGCCCTTGATGCCGGTGGCGTACGGGTAGCCGAGCGTCGGCTTGACAGGCCAGTGCTCGCAGCCGTCGCGCGCCTCCTTGATCGGGCGCCCGGAGTCGGAGAACGGCGCCGCCTTGTTCCACGCCCGGCTCGACGCGGTCTCCTCCTTCGGCGTGTGGCGATCCTCGTCCAGGCAGTTGATCGCCATCGTGGCTTCGAGCGAGTTGGGATAGGCGCCGTCGGCGGTCCGCCCGTGGTAGGCGTCGCGCAGCTTGAGCAGGGTGTCGCCCTTGCCGGCCTTCAGTTCGGCGATGCCCGCGATCGCGGCGGGCCAGAGAGCCTTGCTGTACATCGCGGTTACCACCCCCACGACCGCCTGTCCGTACGTCAACCCGCGCCCGTCGGACGTCCGCGCAGGCTTGTCGATCAGCGGCCGGACGAGTTTCTGGAAGGCCTTGGTGGCGCGACCGGGTTCGGCGCCGAGCGGGCAGTCCGGCTTGGCGGCGCACGACGCGGCCATGCGCTCGAACGAGCGCTGCATTCCGGTGGCCTGCTGGACGCGTCGCTCGTAGGTGTCCTTCAGCGGATCCATCGCCCCGTCGAGCACCAGCGCGCGTACCTTTCTCGGGAACATCTCCGCGTACACGGCGCCGAGCCGGGTGCCGTAGCTGGAGCCCGCGAAGGAGAGCTTCTCATCGCCCAGAGCCTGGCGCAGCACGTCCATGTCCCGCGCGACGTCGCGGGTGCCGACGTGCGCGAGCACCTGCTTGCCGCCGGAGCGCTTGGCGCACTGCTCGACGAGCCGGCGGGTCTCCTGCTTGGTCCAGTCGTCCACGCCGGCGGGGATCGACGAGAGCTTCACGTCGCGCTCGCGCTCGGCGTCGGTGAAGCAGTCGAGCGCCGGCTTCGAGGCGCCGACGCCGCGCGGGTCGAAGCCGACGATATGGAAGCGCTCCGTGATCGGCGATCTCGCCCACGCGGCGGCGGTAAGGGCCGCGTGCTCCGTGCCGGGGAAACCGGGACCGCCAGGGTTCACCAGGAGCGACCCGATCGGGTCCTTGCCTCGCGCGGGGACGCGCAGCAGTGCCAGCTCCGCCTGCCTACCCTTCGGGTTTCGGTAGTCGAGCGGCACTTTGAGCCGCGCGCACTCGGCTTTGACGGCCGGCGCGTCCGGCGTCGGCTTCGGGGCGTCGCACGGCTTGAACGCGGGCTTCTGCCCGTAGAAGCGGTCCATGTCGGTGGTGGAGAAGGTGGACTGCTGACCGGCCTGACCGGTGCCGGCCGGGCCGGACTGCCCGGCGGACTGGGCGGCGGACTGGCCGGCGCAGGCGCCGAGCAGCAGCGTCAGCGCCGCGAGGCCCATGACGACGGCTGGTGGCTTGCGATATGGCATGTACGTTGTCCCATGGTCGAAGGTGATGGCCACGAGGGCAAGGGGCCTTAAGGGCCCGAGCAGGCTCACTTCCGATGCGCGGCACCGGGAAGGGCGTGACCGTGCTGTTTGACACCGACCTAACAGCGTGCCCTTGGGGCACAGTCAAGGGGCGCCACACGACCGGCCACCGAGTCCTGCCGTCTCGTACGCGATATGTCTGAGCGCCGCTTGAGTGTGCCCTTGGGGCATGGTGTGGACTGGGACGCGCCGGCGGCCGTGAACGACGAGGGAGGCGGAGAATGGCGTGGAGCACGCGGCAACTTGCCGATCTTGCCGGCTCGACGGTGAAGGCCGTCCGGCATTACCACGAGCTCGGGTTACTGGAGCAGCCCGAGCGCACGGCCAACGGGTACAAGCAGTACAAGGTCGCCCACCTGATCCGGCTGTTGCAGATCAAGCGGTTACGTGACCTGGGGGTGCCGCTGTCGCAGGTCGCGGCTATGGGGCGGGCCGACCAGGAGCCGGACGAGGCGATCCGGGCGCTGGACGCCGAGCTGGAGGCGACGATCGAACGGCTGAAGCGTGTGCGCGCGGAGCTGGCCGTCATCCTGCGCCATCGTGCGCCGATCCACGTGCCGCCCGGACTGGCTCCCCTCTCTCAAGAGCTCTCCGACACGAACCAGTCCCTGTTCCTGGTCTTTTCGACGGTGTTCAGCGAGGAGGGCCTGGAGGAATTCCGCCGGATCGTCGCTGTGCGCGACGACACCGGCGAGGAGTTCGAAGCCCTTCCCCCGGACGCCGACGATGCCACGATCGACCGGCTTGCCGAGCGCATCCTGCCGGCGGTCCGCAGAATGCGGAAAGAGCACCCGTGGTGGAACGACCCGGTGGCGGATTCGCCACGAGGAGCGCATCTGGCCGGAAACGCGATGGCACATGCGGTGGTCGAGCTCTACAACCCCGCGCAGCTGCGCGTCCTGCAGCGCCTGCACCATCTCCTCGAACAGGCCACGGAGACGAACGACGACGTTCTCCCCGACCCGGGCCCAGACGTGCGCTCGGGCGAGGAATGACGGCCGACACTGCCGATACGATCGAGACTCCAGGCTCTGGTGGCGCCGGCAGGCTCAGGAAGGGGGGACGGTGAGCTCGTAGCCCGCCTCCTCGACGGCGGCGCGCACGTGGGCGAGGTGCAGCTCCTGGTCGCTGGTCACCGTGACCTGGCCCGCCTCGACGTCCACCCTCACGGCGGTGACGCCAGGGACACGTTCGAGTTCTTCTGTGACGGCGTCCGCGCAGTGCCCGCACGCCATGCCGATCACGGTGTAGGTGCTGGTGGTCACGCCGGCGCCTCCTGGTCGCTGAGCGCCGTCGCCTGGTCGGCCTTCCCTCCTGCGGGGACGGTGCGGGTGAGCATGTGCGCCCTGCGCATCCGCCCGTCCTCGGTGAACTGCCCGAAGAAGTACACCTCCATGGCGAACTCCTTCTTGCGCTGCTGTACGTGCAACGTGTAGCGCGCGGCGATCCGGTCGCCGTCCGCCACTGCTTCGTGCACCTCCATACGGCTGCTGGGCCGGTTCTTGCGCACCGGGCGGGTGTGCGCAATCAATTTGTCCCGGTCCATCCGGTGGCCGTCGGCTATCTCGATGATGTCCATTGTGTGGTAACGGTCCACGATCGCTGCCGGATCCTCGTCGTCGCGCAGGAGCTCTTCGGAGAGGGAGGTGAAGAACTCCGTGATGAACTCTGTGGGGTCGCTGTCGCTGAACGGACGCATGGGACTCCTGCCTGCGGTAACTTTGACAGAATGTAAGTTATGCACAAGCGATTAACTTTGGCAAGGTGTAAGAATTGAGTTCACCCCCGGGCCGCACTCGCCGCGCCGACGCCCGACGCAGCAGGGCGGTCATCCTGGACGCGGCGATCCGGCTGCTCAACGCCCGGCCCGACGCCAGCGTCGACGCCATCGCCACCGCCGCGGGCGTGACCCGCCAGACCGTCTACGCCCACTTCCCCTCGCGCCAGCGGTTGCTGGCGGCGGTGCTCGACCGGCTCACGGAGGAGGCCGTGGGCGAGATGGACGCCGCCGACCTCGACACAGGGCCGGCCGCCGACGCGCTGCTGCGGCTGATCGACGCCGGCGCCAGGACGGCCGGGCGCTATCCCGTGCTGATGCAGAAGCTCAGCGCGATGCCCGTTCCTCCAGGAGAGGACCAGGCGCGGCACACGGCGGTCGCCGACCGGCTCAAGCGCGTCATCGAGCGCGGCCTGCGGACCGGGGAATTCGACGATCGCCTCCCACCGGACTGGCTGGTCGCGGCCACCATCACGCTGAGCCACGCCGCGAGCGAAGAACGCACCGCCGGACGACTGACCGCCGCGGAGGCCGACGAGGCTCTCCGCGTCAGCCTGCTCCGGCTGCTCGGCGCGAAATGATCGCTACAGCCGGCGCAGTTCGAGATATATCTTGACCGCCACCTAAGACGCGACATATCGTGTTGTTGGTCAACGCGACAGTACGTGTTTTGGAGGTGGCAGGCAATGGAGCAAGAGCGGGTGCCGATCCTCGTGGCCGGCGGCGGGTATGCGGGGCTGAGCGCGGCGGCGCTCCTGGCCTGGCGGGGTGTGCCGGTCATCCTGGTCGAACGGCACCCGGGCACCTCCATCCAGCCCAAGGCCTTCGGCGTCGGACCGCGGGCGATCGAGCTGCTCCGCCCCGTGCCGGGCATCGAGCAGGAACTGAGCGACATCTGGGCGGGCATCGGCGACAACCTGCGCATCGCCATCGCCAAGGACCTCGCCGACCCGGACCCTCACATGATCATGGAGGGCGAGGTCGAGGAGCTGGCCTTCCTCACCGACATCACCCCCGTCGCCGTCGTGGGCGCGCCCCAGGCCGAGATCGAACGGGTGTTACGGCGCAGGGCCGAAGCGCTCGGCGCCGACCTGCGCTTCTCCACCGAGCTGATCTCGCTCGACCAGGACGAGGACGGCGTGACGGCGCTGATCCGCGGCGAGGACGGGGAGCGTGTCGTGCGGGCGGACTACGTGGTGGCCGCCGACGGCTGTCGCAGCCCCGTACGCCGGATGCTCGGCGTGCCCACCTCGGGCAAGGGCACGCTGGGCACCATGTGCTCGATCATGTTCGACGCCGACCTGACCGGGCTCGTCGAGGACCGTATGGTCACGCTCTGGTATCTGCAGAACGACGTCTTCACCGGCGCCATCCTCACCGGCACCGGAGTGGGGGCGCACGTGCTGGGCGTCAACCACGCCGAAGGCGAGAGCGCGGCCGACTTCACCGACGAGCGCTGCGCCGAGCTGGTGCGGATCGCGACCGGGCGGCCGGATCTCGACGTGCGCATCCTGGACAAGACGACGTTCGCCCTGGGGCACGTGCTCGCCGACACCTATCGGGCCGGCCGGGTGTTCCTCGCCGGCGACGCGGCCCACACCATGCCGCCCACCGGCGGGCAGGGCGGCAGCACGGCGCTCCAGGACGGCTGCGACCTGGCCTGGCGGCTGTGGCTGGTGGTCACGGGCCAGGCAGGTCCGGACTTCCTCGACACGTACGACGCCGAACGCCGCCCCATCGGCACCATGACCGCCGACGCCCAGCTCGCCAACCTGGGAGTCCGCATGCCTCCCGGCGCCCGCGAGGGCTATCCGGAGCCCCTCGAGGACCCCGCGGCCTGGCTCATCGGACACCGCTACCACTCCACGGCGATCCTGAACGAATCCGGCGACGACGGCTCGATCCTGGAGGACCCCCGCGTCCCGCACGGGCGCCCCGGCAGCCGGGCCCCGCACGTGGTGCTCGACTGGGAGGGGCAGCGCATCTCCACCATCGACCTGTTCGGCTCCGGCTTCGTGCTGCTGGCCGCCAAGGAGGAGGGCCGGGCCTGGGTGGACGCCGGTCGCCAGGTCAAGGAACGGCTCGGCGTGCAGCTCACGCGGCTGCTCGTCGATGCCGAGCTCGTGGACGTGACGGGACGCTTCCAGGAGGTGTACGGCGTCAACAGGGGCGGCGTCGTACTCGTCCGGCCCGACGGATATGTGGCCTGGCGCTCGCCCGACCCCGTCGGGGACCCGGCGGCCACCCTGGAGAGGGTCATGAGACAGATCCTCAGCCGCTGACCCGCCACAGCCAGGCCACCCGGCGAGGGTCGTCACGCGGCGAGGGTGGAGGACGGAGGGTGCATGCTCGCCAGGGAGGCGTGGGCGGGGCCCTGGGTGGCGCAGAGCCAGTCGTTGGTGGAGCCGGTGAAGCCCAGGGGCGGTCCGACCTTGAGGCAGGTGATCTGGCCGGTGCCGGGCGCGGGACCGACCTTCAACCGCCGGACGCCCGTGGGGCCCACGGCGTCGGCTTCGTAAGGGGTCAGCCGGACGCCGAAGGGGAGACCACCGTCGGGCTGGTCGCACGGCTGGATCTGGAGGAAGTCGTCGATCCGGCGCTCCGTGGCCTCCGGATGGGCGGTGAGGTGGGCCAGGTGGTCGGCGATCAGTCGGCTCGCCACCGTACGCAGGAGGTTGGTGGCGCACAGGTTGTGGGCGCAGGCGGCGCCGTCAAGGGTGATCTCGGGCAGGGCGAAGCGGCGCAGGCCGCGCGAGGTCACCCGGAGGCAGGAGCTGTCACCGGGATCCCAGGGCGCGCAGGCGGCGACCTCGTGGGCGCGGACGTCCCAGGCCAGCCAGTCGTCGTTGAGGTGGAACGCCGCAGGCTCGCCGGCGCACTGCCCGCAGGTGAGGATGGCGGCTCCGGTCAGGGGGTCGATCAGCAGCCCGTCGCACTCGCGCGCCAGGGCTCTGGCCGCGGCCCTGGCCGCCTGCGCACTCGCGGGCAGCAGGTGCGGGGGCGCCGTGGCGGACACCACGACACGGTGTTTCGCCCGCCGAAGGCGACGCCTCTCCTCGTCGCCGAGGTTGGCGCCGGTCGGTTTCCACGGGGTCGGATGGTACGTCGCGGTCAGGGCCCGGCTGCGCATGGCGCTGACCACGGCCTTCCTGTGGGGGCCGGCGACACGCCAGGGCAGGAACGCGTCGACGTCGAACCGCAGGTGCTCCATGGCCACGACGAACCGGGACGTCAGCGTGCGGGGCAGGGGCAGGGTGATCTTCATGAGCGACCTCCGGACGTATCGAAACGGTGCGGCGCTCAGGATCGACGAGGCCAGGAACCGTGCGGCAAGTAGAGCGACGTTCTGTGGATGACGCAGGGTTGTCCACAGAACAGCGGACGTCCACGCGCGGAACCACGCTGTGGCACGACATCAACGAAGCAGCGCCCACACCACGCGCTCGTTCACGCCGTTGACGTAGTGACCCCAATTGCCGCACGTCATCCTGTCCACGATCAGAAGACCCCGCCCTCCGTCGTCATCCGGCTCCCGTAGCGCCGGGACTGTTTCGGCGTGACCCGGATCGGCGACCGAGAGAATGAATCCGCCGTGTTCCACGAATAGGCTTATCCGCACCCATCGATGCTCGTCGCTCATGCCGTACTCGATGGCGTTGGTGACCAATTCGTCAACGATCAGCCTCAGATCGTCGACGCGCGGGTGCCGTGTTCCCACCCAGCCCGTGATTAGGTCCCTCGCCCTGGCAGGGATGCGCCGGGAATCTGTACGCCCGATCACGAACGTGTGCCGTCCGAATTTCGGAGCCCGGGTTGCCACCTGCATGGAATCACCTCGAAACCTACATGCCGAAGCACGTCTGTGCGGCTAGGGATCCCCAGCATGACCTCCGGCCGTCGTGGATATCCACGGAAACTCCCCGCCAACGTACTCACAACTTGTGTTCAATATGTACGTGGGGATGTACGCAAGGCCGAGGGAAGGCAAGACATGGCGGAATATCACGTCAAATCAGCCGAAGCCACCAGGGAGGAATATCGGCAACGAATGCGCAATTATCGGACAGCCAAAGGTCTCACGCATGCCGGACTCGCAATGCTTCTCCCTGCCAGCGAAAGCCTCGTGGGGGCCGTGGAACGAGGCACCAGGTCACCGACCGAAGGTTTCACCCGAGCCCTGGAGAAGGCCCTCGGGCTGGACGGCGAATTGCTGGAGCTGCTTCCGGCCATCAGGTCACTCGCGCCCAAATGGTTCCGACGGTGGCCGGCCATCGAGGCGAGCGCGCGGGTCATCAGAACCTACGAGCTGGCACTGATCCCAGGTCTTCTACAGACCGGGGACTACGCGCGGGCCATTTTCAACGGCGAACCGAACGCGATACCCCCGGAAGCGGAGAAGCGCGTCAAGATCCGGCTACAACGTCAGGCCATCCTGTCAAGGCCGAACCCTCCCGCCACTTCCTTCATTCTGGACGAAAGCGCCTTGCGCCGGCAGGTCGGCGGCCGTGAGGTGATGCGGGCGCAGCTCCGGTATCTGCTGGACATGATGACCCGTCCGTGTATTACCGTGCGGGTTGTCCCCTTGTCCTCCGGAGCGACGGCAGGTCTGATCGCTCCCTTCGTGATCGCACAGGACGACACGGAGACCGTGGGGTTCCTCGAGAATGCGGAGAGTGGAGAGGTCGCCAATCATCCAGACATGGTCCACTGCCTGTCCGAACGATGGGAGTTCCTGTCCGGCCTGGCACAGCCTACGTACGAGACCAAGAAGATCATCTGGGAAGTGATGGAGAATGGCCCCTGAAGAGGAGTTGGCGACTGCCACGTGGCGCAAGGCTCTGGCCAGTGGGGGGACCGGTGGCAACTGTGTGGAGGTTGCTCCCCTCAGCGGCGGTCGCGTCGCCGTGAGAGACAGCAAGAACCGCGGTGGCCCGGCTCTTGTGTTCACCGCAGCGGAGTGGGCTGCCTTCAAGGACGGCGTGTCCCACGGAGAGTTCGACTTCTGACCAGCACCACCGTTAGGGGGCCTGCGCCTTCGTAGGTCCCCCCTTTCATGCGCTACCCTCACACCGCCTGGCCGTACTCTCATGCCTCCGGGGGTGCAAGCGGGCGGCAGATCAGCAGGGACTGGCCCGGCAGGCGCACCCCCTCCTCATCGGCCGCCACCGGCTCGTCCGAGGCCAGGACGATCGTTCCCGGCGTCAGGGGCAGCGTCACCGAGTCCGTGGCGAAGTTCACCAGTACGGCCAGCGACCCCCGCCACATGATCAGCCAGGTGCCGTGCGGGTCCGTTTCCACGCGCACCCGGTCGAGCCGCGGGTCCGACAGTTCGGGCAGGGCCTTGCGCAGGGCGATCAGGTCGCGGTACCAGCACAGCAGCGACCAGTGCGCCTCCTCCTTCACCTCGCCCCAGTCGAGTTTGCAGCGCAGGAAGGTCTCCTCCTCGGAGGGGTCCGGCGCGTTCCACGCGTACCCGAACCCGTCGAACTCCCGCTCGCGCCGCACCGCCTCGGTTTCGCGCAGCCGGGGCTCGACGTGGTCGGAGAAGAACAGGAACGGCGAGCGCGCCCCCCACTCCTCGCCCATGAACAACATGGGGGTGAACGGCGAGGTCAGCAGCAGCCCGGCGCCCAGCTTGAGCGCGGACATCGGCAGCCGGTCGCCCTGCGGCCGGTTGCCGATCTGGTCGTGGTTCTGCAGGCAGGCGACCAGCCGGTGTCCGGGGACGCCCGCGTAGGAGCGCCCGTGGGAGCGCCCGCGGAAGCTGGAATGGGACCCGTCGTGCACCACACCCGACGTCAGCGCCTTGGCCAGCGCGGGCAGCCGCGCGAAGTCCTGGTAGTAGCCGTGGGACTCGCCGCTCACCGCGCAGTGCAGGGCGTGGTGGACGTCGTCGTCCCACTGCGCCGTCATGCCGAGCCCGCCGGCCTCCAGCGGGCGCACCATGCGGGGGTCGTTGAGGTCGGACTCGGCGATCAGCGTCAGCGGCCTGCCGACGAAGCACGCCAGTGCGTCCACCTCCTCCGACAGCTCGGCCAGCAGGTGTTCGGCGCGCTTGTCGTGCAGCGCGTGCACGGCGTCCAGCCGCAGCCCGTCGATGTGGAAGTCGCGCAGCCACTGCACCGCGTTGCCGATGAGGTAGCGCCGCACCTCGTCGGAGCCGGGCCCGTCCAGGTTGACCGCTTCGCCCCAGTAGCTCCCCTCGAATCCGGCAAAGTACGGGCCGAAGGGCCGCAGGAAGTTCCCCGACGGCCCGAGGTGGTTGTAGACGACGTCGAGGATGACCCCGATCCCCGCCCGGTGGCACGCGTCCACGAACGTCTTGAGCCCGTCGGGCCCTCCGTACGTCTCGTTGACCGCGTACAGGTCGACCCCGTCGTAGCCCCAGTTGCGCCCGCCCGGCACGGGAGCGACCGGCATGATCTCCACGAAGTCGACGCAGAGCTCGACCAGGTGCTCCAGCTTCTCCACGGCCGCCGCGAACGTGCCCTCCGGCGTGAACGTGCCGACGTGCAGCTCGTAGATCACCGCCCCGCGCAGGTCGCGGCCCTTCCAGTCGTAGTCGGACCAGAGGAAGCGGTCGTGGTCGTAGACGGCGCTCGGCCCGAAGACGCCCTCGGGCTGGCGGCGCGAGCGCGGGTCGGGGTAGGGCCCGCCGCCGTCGACCAGGAAGGCGTACGTCGTGCCGTGGCCCGCCTCGGCCACGTCGGCCGACCACCATCCCCCCTCACCGGGGGACATCGCCCGGCGCCCGTCCATAACGTCCACCTCGACTGCCGTGGCCTTCGGCGCCCAGACCTCAAAGATCATGTCTCTCCAGGAGTGCGACCGGATACTGACCGAGCAGGTGCGCGAGCGGGACGCGCCCGGTGTGCCGGACGCCGGTGAGCAGGTCGCGCCAGGCCCCCGTGGGCAGCGTCAGCGTCGTGGCGCCCCAGCCCGTCGCGGCCAGGCGTACGGGGAACCGGGTGGCGACGGCGACCGCGCGCGGCCGCTCGCCGGAACCCTCGCCGCCCCTGGCGAAGGCGATCACGTGCTCCGCCGCCCGCCCTTCCGCCGCCAGCGGCAGGTACGCCCCCGCGCCGCCGAGCCGCCGGCGCAGCCGCAGCGCCTGGGTGGTCACCAGCTGTTTGGCCGTGTCCCATGCGGTCACGGGCTTGGGCGGGAAGGACACCGGCCGCCGGTTGTCCGGGTCGACCAGCGAGAAGTCGGTGATCTCGTCGCCCTGGTAGACGTCGGGCACACCGGGCATCATGAGCTGGACGAGCTTGGCCCCGAGGGAGTTGCACATCGCGTACGGCTCGATGCGCGCGGTGAACTTTCCCACGGGCAGCCGCACGGCCGCCTCGGCGAAGTCCCGCAACTTCCGCTCATAAGACGGATCCGGATTTATCCAGGAGATGGCGGTTTTCGCCTCGCGAGCGGCCTTCAGCAGGTAGTCCGTGAACCGCTCGGCCGAGATCGGCCACGCCGCCATCAGGTTCTGCCAGGCCAGGTAGTCGAGGCACGGGTCGAAGCTCAGCGCCGACGACCACTCCGACACGGCAGCGGCCCACTCCTCCGGCAGCTCCGACAACACCGACAGCCGGGCCCGCACGTCCTCCGACCGTTTCGTGTCGTGCGTGGACAGGGTGGTCATCGTGTACGGCCACAGCGCCGCGCAGTACTCGTGGAAGTCCTCCACCGGGACGCCGAACACGTCGGGCTCGCCGCCCACCTCGTTGAGGCAGGCCAGCGGGTACCACCGGTAGAGCGCCGTGTCCTCGACACCCTTGGCCATGACCGGGCCGCAGGTCTGCTGGAAGCGGATGATCGCCTCGGCGGAGCCGTACAGGACCTCGCGGACGAGGGGGCGCACGGCGGGAGAGCACGCCTCGGCGGCCAGCTCGACGATCTCGACGGACTCGGGCGGGGGCTCCTCCCCCGGCACGATGTACGCGCGGTAGACCGGCATCGCGGCGAGCAACTCGCGCACGGCGGCCGGCTCGCAGCCGGTGGCCCTGGCCAGCCGGTCCACCTCGGAGCCGAAGAACAGGTCGAGCACCTCGCGCTTGGCCTGCGCCATCACCGGCCGGTAGTCCGCCGGCTGCCCGGTCCGCTCGCTGAAGAGCCGGACGAGCGGCTCCTTGCCCGCCGGGTCGACGAACAGGCCGTTGACGCGGTTGAGCACGTCGTAGCCGGTGGTGCCGTCGCAGGCCCAGTCGTCCGGCAGCCGCTCGGGGCCGATGAGGATCTTCTCCACGACCGTCCACGCGCTGCCCGCGCGCCTGCGCAGCCGTTCGAGATAGCCGCGCGGGTCGGCGAGCCCGTCGGGATGGTCGACCCGCAGGCCGTCCACCAGCCCTTCGTCGAGCAGCCAGAAGATCACCTCGTGCGTGGCGAACAACACCGCGGGGTCCTCGACCCGCAGCCCGATTAACGACGACACGTCGAAGAAGCGCCGGTAGCCGGGGCCCTCGCGCCAGCCGACCAGCCGGTAGTGGCCGGGGTGGGGGAAGGCGTGCTCGTGGTAGCGCAGCACGTCGCCGTCGACGACGGGCTCGACGTCATCCCCCAGCACGGGCAGCGCCACCGTCCCGTCGACCCAGTCGACGTCGAACCACCGCGCGTACGGCGAGGCGGGCCCGTCCTTCAGCACCGACCAGAACTGCCCGTTCACCGTGTTCATGTGGTTGGGCACGATGTCCACGACCACGCCCAGGTCGTGCGCGGCCAGGTGCTGAGCCATCTCCCTGAACCCGCTCGCCCCGCCGAACTCGTCCCTGATCCTGGAGTGGTCGGTGACGTCGTAGCCGTGGCGCGACTCCGGGGTCGACTGCAGGATCGGCGACAGGTAGACGTGGCTCACGCCGAGGTCGCGCAGGTAGCCGGCGATCTCCGCCACCTGGGCGAACCCGAAGTCGGGCGTCAGCTGCAACCGGTAGGTCGACGTGGGCCTAGACACGGCGCAGCACCTGTACGCTGCGGCCCGGCACCGCGACCGCCTCGCCCGCCTGGCATATCCGCGCGCCCACGTCGATGGGCATGGCCGTGTCGATCTCTGTGTGCCACATCTCGCCGTAGTCCTTGGGGATCGTGAACTGGAGCGTGTCGTGGTGCGCGTTGAACAGCAGCAGGAACGAGTCGTCCCTGATCGGGCGGCCGCGCCGGTCGGGCTCGGTGATGGCGTCGCCGTTGAGGAAGACGGCCAGCGACTTCGCGTAGCCAACGTTCCAGTCGCTGTCGGTCATCTCCTCCCCCGAGGGGGTGAACCAGGCGATGTCGCTCAGCCCGCGCACAGGCTTGCCGTAGAAGAACCTCCTGCGCCGGAAGACGGGATGTCGCTTGCGCAGCTCGGCCAGGCTCTGGGTGAACTTCAGCATCAGCCGGTTCGCCCGCACGTCCGACCAGTCGACCCAGGTCAGCGCGTTGTCCTGGCAGTAGCCGTTGTTGTTGCCCTGCTGCGTGCGGCCCAGCTCGTCGCCGTGCGAGAGCATCGGCACGCCCTGGGAGAGGAAGAGCGTGGTGAGGAAGTTCCGTTTCTGCTGCTCGCGCAGCGCCTCGACGGCGTCGTCCGCCGGGCCCTCCGCGCCGCAGTTCCACGAGCGGTTGTCGTCGGTGCCGTCGCCGTTGCCCTCCTTGTTGGCCTCGTTGTGCTTGCCGTCGTACGAGACGAGGTCCTGCAGGGTGAAGCCGTCGTGGCAGGTGACGAAGTTGATCGAGGCGGCGGGGCGGCGGCTGTCGGCCTGGTAGAGGTCGCTCGACCCGGTGAAGCGGGAGGCGAACTCCGGCATCGTGGCCGGCTGCCCGCGCCACAGGTCGCGGATCGTGTCGCGGTAGCGCCCGTTCCACTCCGTCCACCGCGACGGGAAGTTGCCCACCTGATAGCCGCCGGGACCCACGTCCCACGGCTCGGCGATCAGCTTGACCTGCGACAACACCGGGTCCTGCTGCACCAGGTCGAAGAACGAGCTCAGCCGGTCGACCTCGTGCAGCTCCCGCGCCAGCGTCGAGGCCAGGTCGAAGCGGAACCCGTCGACGTGCATCTCGATGACCCAGTAGCGCAGCGAATCCATGAGCATCTGAAGGACGTGCGGCGAGCGCATGAGCAGGCTGTTGCCCGTGCCGGTGGTGTCGACGTAGTAGCGCTTGTCGTTCTCGACCAGCCGGTAGTAGTCGGGGTTGTCGATGCCCTTCAGCCCCAGCGTCGGCCCGAGGTGGTTGCCCTCGGCGGTGTGGTTGTAGACGACGTCCAGGATGACCTCGATGCCCGCCTCGTGCAGGCCCCGCACCATCGCCTTGAACTCCAGCACCTGCCCGCCGCGCTGCCCCTGGCTGGAATAGCGGTTGTGCGGCGCGAAGAACCCGATCGAGTTGTAGCCCCAGTAGTTGGACAGGCCCCGCTGCTCCAGGATGTGGTCGGTGACGAACTGGTGCACCGGCATCAGCTCGATGGCCGTCACGCCCAGCTTCGTCAGATGGTCGAGGATCTCCGGGTGGTGCAGGGCCGCGTACGTGCCGCGCAGATGCCTGGGGATCTTCGGGTGGCAGATCGTCAGCCCCCGCACGTGAGCCTCGTAGATCACGGTGTCGTGGTACGGCCTCGCGGGCGGCCGGTCGTGCCCCCACCCGAAGAACGGGTTGATCACGATGGACCGCGGCACGTAGGGGGCGGAGTCGAGGTCGTTCCTGGTGTCCGGCTGGCCGAAGCGGTAGCCGTACACCGCCTCGTGCCAGCGCACCCCGCCCTCGATGGCCATCGCGTACGGGTCGAGCAGCAGCTTGGCCGGGTTGCACCGCAGCCCGTGCGCCGGATCGTAGGGCCCGTGGACGCGGTAGCCGTAGCGTTGACCCGGGCCGATTCCCGGCAGGTAGCCGTGCCAGATGAACCCGTCCACCTCGGTGAGCGGCACCCTGGACTCGGTGTTGTCCTCGTCGAACAGGCACAGCTCGACCTTGTCGGCGACCTCGGTGTAGAGCGAGAAGTTGGTGCCCGCGCCGTCATAGGTCGCCCCGAGTGGATAGGGGTCTCCCGGCCAGATCTCGATCATCGAGGCTCCCTTGCGGTCTCTCCCCATGTTCTGTTCCCCTGCTCCCCCGGACAAGCCCGGACCCCAGTGATGACCTTGTACCTTCCCCCCATCGCCTCTTCATTACTCCGCTGAACGTTCACCCAGGTCAAAAGGGTGCGCCGCGCCCACCCGATGCGCGGGCGCGGCGGCGGTCCGACAAGATGGACGGATGAGTGTTGAGTTGATGGTCTGGGACGAGCCTGAGCCGATCAGCAGGGACCAGGCGCGCGCCACCTATCTGGCGGTCAAGCGGAGCGAGCCCGGCGGCGGTGACGTGCCGGCCGTGGCCGACGAGCTGCCGGGGCGGGTCACGCCCTATCCGGGGCACGTGCTGGTGACGATGGACCTCGACACGATGGACGAGCTGTCCGCCAAGGTGTTCACGATCGCCCGGGCGCACGGGCTGGTCTGCTACGACCCTCAGCGCGACCTCGTGCACAACGTGGCGCCGCTGGGCGTCTACGAGGGCATGCAGCTGCACACGGGCGACGGCATGGTCGTCCACGACCCCGACCTGGCGTTGGTGCACGACGTGCTGGGCACGCTCTCCCCGCAGAACCCGTTCGCCGCCCTGGTGAACTTCGGCCGGCACTTCCTGCAGGTCTCACCCGGCTACGAGCTGGAGTACAAAGAGGGCACGCTCGTCAGCACGACGGTGCCGGACCTGGCGCAGGTGCGGCAGGTGTTCCACGAGTACGCCACCGGCGACCGGTCGTTCCTGACCCGCCACACGTGGGCGTGAAATGGCAGGATCGGGTGGCATGAGAACTCTGTACCCGCCCATCGAACCGTACAACTCCGGCCTGCTCGACGTGGGCGACGGCAACCAGATCTACTGGGAGGTCTGCGGCAACCCGGAGGGCAGGCCCGCTGTCATGCTGCACGGTGGCCCAGGCGGCGGGTGCAGTGCGAAGCACCGGCGGCAGTGGAATCCCGAGCTGTACCGGATCGTCCTGTTCGACCAGCGCAACTGCGGCCGCAGCCGGCCGCACGCCTCCGACCCCGCCACCGACCTCGCCGCCAACACGACGTGGCATCTGGTGGCCGACATAGAGCGGCTGCGCGAGCACCTGGGCATCGACGCCTGGCAGGTGTTCGGCGGCTCGTGGGGCAGCGCGCTGGCGCTGGCCTACGCCCAGACGCATCCCGAGCGGACGACCGAGCTGGTGTTGCGCGGGATCTTCACCCTGCGGCCCCAGGAGCTGAGGTGGTTCTACCAGGAGGGCGCCGGCCAGCTGTTCCCCGACCTGTGGGAGCGCTACGTCGCGCCGATCCCCGTCGAGGAGCGCGGCGACCTGATCGCGGCGTTCCGGGCCCGGCTGGAGGGCGACGACGCGCAGGAGCGGCTGGCGGCGGCCAGGGCGTGGGCGCAGTGGGAGGGGGCCACGGTCTCGCTGCTGCCGGATCCCGAGCGGGTGGCGGAGTTCGGCGAGGAGGAGATGGCCGTCGCCTTCGCCAGGATCGAGAACCACTACTTCCACCACGGCGGCTGGTTCGAGCCCGAGCAGCTCATCAGGGACGTCGGCAAGATCCGGCACATCCCCGCGGTGATCGTGCAGGGCCGCTACGACGCCTGCACGCCCATGGCCACCGCCTGGGACCTGCACAAGGCCTGGCCCGAGGCCGAGTTCCACGTGGTGCCCGACGCGGGGCACGCCTACTCCGAGCCGGGCATCCTTGACCGGCTCATCGCGGCGACAGACGGCTTCGCGCGAGCCTGACCGCAGGGGTGACGGCTCCCACCGTCAGCAGCGCGAACAACGGCGCGAGCACCAGCCCGAGCACGAAGCCCGCGGCGACGTCGTGCGGATAGTGCACGCCGACGAACACCCGCGAGAACGCCATGACGGCCGCCAGCGGGAACACCACCCAGGCCAGCGCGCGCCAGACCAGCACGAGCGTGGCCGCCGCGCCCGCCGCGATCGCGGCGTGGTTGCTGGGGAACGACCAGTCGTCCAGGGGCGGGCAGGCGGCGATCGTCGCGACCCCGCCCCTGCACGGCCGGTCCTCCCGGACGACGAGTTTGACCACCTCGCTGACGATGTACGCCAGCACCACCCCGGCCGGGCCGGCGATCACGAGCGCCAGGTCACGTGCGGGCCCTCGCCACGCGCGCCAGGCCGCCACCCCGAACAGCGCCACGAACACGAATAACCCGGCGTCCGTGCCCACCTCGGCGAGCACGTGGAGCCACGCGGGCGTGGCCAGGGCGAAGTCGACAATCTCGTCGTACACAGGCGTCCAATCGGTGAATGAGCGATGGACACGACCTTACGAACAGAGATCATCAGATGCCTCCATCATGAGATGGAAAATCCGGAAAAGCCTCGGTCGAAAGTCCGAGATCCTTCGTCCGGATGGGCAGCCGGCGGATCATGGTGTGGGGAGCACCGCGTACTCCCTGGTGGGAGCGGGTAGGGAGGCAGTCGTGATCGGTGAGCACGTGATCGTCGGATACACGAACGACGCGGGCGGGCGCGACGCGCTCGCGCTCGGCGCCGCGATCACCCACCTCACCGGCGGCGAGCTCACGGTCGCCACGATCTACCCGCCGGCCAGCCCCGGGCTGGCGGTGGAGGCGCAGGCCAACCTGGCGCACGCGGCGGACGAGCTGGGCGACGCGCAGGCCGAGTACATCACGTTCGAGAGCCGGGGCACGGGGCGCGGGCTGTCGGTGGTGGCCAGCAGGATCCGAAGCGACCTGATCGTGGTCGGCTCGGGGTCGGGCGGCCGGCAGGGCCGCATCACGATCGGATCCACCTCCAACCACCTGCTCCACCTGTCGTCGGAGGCGGTCATGCTGGCGCCCGCCGGGCACGAGCCCGCCGGCGAGCTCGCCCGGCTCACGCTGGCCTACGTGCACCGGCCGCAGTGCGACGAGGCCGTCGAGCGGGTGGCGCAGGCGGCGTTGCGGCTCGGGGTGCCGCTCCGCCTGATCACCCTCGACCTGCGGACGGACGACCAGGGCAGGCTGAGGGACGATCTCGCGCTGGCCGTCCGGCTGGCCTGGGAGACCACGGGCATCGAGGCCGAGTCGGAGGTCGCCGAGGGCCACGACGTGGCCGCCGCGGTGGAAGACGTCGCCTGGTTGCCCGGCGAGCTGCTGGTCTGCGCGGCCAGCGAGGACGCGCAGCCGCACCGGGTGTTCCTCGGCGAGCTGGCCATGAAGGTGCTGCGGGCCGCCCCCTGCCCCGTCGCCGTGCTCCCCCGCGGCTTCTCCTAGGGGCGCGTGACCTGCTCGTACAGCGTCAGGTAGCGCTCGGCCATGACGGACGGAGAGAAGCGGCGGCGGGCCTCGCGGCGGCACTCCTCCGGGTCCAGCTCGTCCACCCGCAGGACCCACTCGGCCAGTTCCTCCTCGGTGTCGGCCAGGAAGCCCGTACGACCGTGGTCGATGATCTCCGGCAGGCAGCCGCGGCGCAGGCCCACCGGGGGCACCCCGAGCGCCAGCGCCTCGACGACGGCCGTGCCGCCGGGTTCGTCCCACTGGAGGGGGAAGAGGGCGGCCCTCGCGGAGGCGTACAGGTGGTCCCTGGCCTGGCCGCCCACCGCGCCGACCCACCGGACCAGCTCCTCGTCGAGATACGGGGACACCTGGTCGAGGTGGTAGCGCACGTCCGGGTGGTGGTGCAGTGGGTGGTCCGGGTTCTGGGCCACCACGTCCAGTTCGGCCGCGGAGCCACGGCCGCACACCGGGCCGGCCAGCACCAGCGGCAGCCCGAGCTTCTGGCAGATCCTGGCCGCCACGTGCTGGCCCTTGAGCCCGCAGATGCGGCCCATGACGATCAGGTGCTCGCCGCGTTCGGCCCGCACGTCGCCGTCGGCGAGCGGGGTGGCCAGGTGGATCGCGCCGAGCGAGGCCGCGCGCAGGGCCTCGGGGGCGCGGGCGAGCTGCGACTCGGACACGCCGTTGACCGCGATCGACGGCGGGAACGAGCCGTAGAAGGCCGGATGTTTGCGCAGGTCCCAGTGGAGGGTGTGCAGGACGGGCGGCCCGCCGAACGCGGACAACACCGCGGGCCCCACCACCTCCAGGTGGTCGTGGACGAGGTCGATGTCGTCGCGGGCGCGCAGCTCGGCCACCACCCTGGCCTGGTGCGCGTGGGCGATGCCCATGACCTGGTTGTACGGCTTCTGCAACTCAGGGAACCGGCCCTCGTCGTAGACGCGGACCAGCTCGTCCACCTCGAGCGTGCTCGATCCCGCGGCGGCCAGGACGACGCTGACGCCGCGCTCACGCAGCGCCGGCACCAGCGTGGCGACGACGTTCTCGATGCCGCCGTATCCAGGGGGCGGGATGGAGAGCCACGGCCCCGCGTTCATGAGGACTTTCATGCCACATCTTCCTCCAGGACGAGGGAGGCGAGCGGAGGTCGCTCGGCCACGGCCACGTCCACCAGATCGGCCCGCCCTTCGAGCCCGAACTGCAACAGCGTGCGCGCAGGAGGCTCCGGCGCGAGCACGCGGTCCTGCCGTTCCAGGCGGGACCAGGCGGTCTGCAGGATCTGCCCGGCCATGCGGCCGAGCGCGTCGATCGGCTGGTGGGTGTGCGTACGGTGACCCAGGTCCACCTGGGCCATCGCGTCGAGCCCGACGAGCTGGAGCAGGTCGACGAGGAGCCCGAACTCCACGCCGTACTCGGTGACGAAGGGCACCCGTTCCAGCACCCGGCGCCGCGCGGCGTACTCGCCGCCGAGCGGCTGGGCGAAGCCGGCGAGTTCCGGCCAGAACATGTTGAGCAGCGGCCTGGCCACCAGCTCGGTCACGCGGCCGCCGGCGCCACGCCGCACGACCCCGTCCTCCCCCGTGTACGGCCGCTCGTAGGCCGCCTTGACGAACTGGATGCCGCGGTCGGTCAGCAGCGGCCCGAGCAGTCCCGTCACGTAGTGCGCGTCGAAACTGCGCAGGTCGGCGTCCACGAACACGATGAGGTCGCCGCGGGAGGCGGCCAGCCCTTTCCACAGCGCCTCCCCCTTGCCGGTCAGCGGCGGCAGGTGGGCGAGCACCTCGTCCTGCGCCACCACCCGGGCGCCCGCCCGGCGTGCGCGCTCGGCGGTCGCGTCGGTGGATCGGGAGTCGACGACGAGGATCTCGTCGACGAGCGGCGTGCGCTCGACGAGGTCGCGGCGGATCGCGGTGACGATGTCCCCGACGGTGCTCTCCTCGTTGCGAGCGGGCAGGACGACGCTCACCGTCGTGTTTCCCTTGGCCGGGATTAAGGCGTCGACCGGCCAGTCGGCCGCGGTGCTCGAGTGCGGGCCGTACCATTTCTGGACCTTGGACAAGGCGCGCAAATCTGTCTCCATGCCGTCAGCCCCGATCTCATGAGGTCACGGCATCTGCCCGATACAAGCGCTTATGAACATGTTTGTTTGATGGCTGCCTGATGTGGCATATGCGAGATTGTGTCCCCAATGACTCGCATCGGCATCATAGGCGCCGGAAATGTCGCCGCTCGCCACGCAGACGTGCTGTCCGGATTCCCCGATGTGACGATCGCCGGAATCGCCGACACCGATCTCGGCCGGGCCGAGGCCATGGCCGCGCGGCACGGCGCCCCCGCCTATGGCGGCCATGAGGCCCTGCTCGCAGCCGGCGGTTTGGACGCCGTCTACGTCTGCGTGCCGCCTTTCGCGCACGGAACCCCGGAATTCGATGTTTTGTCGTGTGATATCCCAATCTTTGTGGAGAAGCCGCTTTCCTTGGATCTCCTCACCGCGGAGAACATCTCCTCGGAAATCGACAGACGATCCTTGCCGTCCGCTGTCGGGCACCACTGGCGTTACCTCTACATCGTCGAGCAGGCGCGCGACCTGCTGGCCGGCCGCCCCGTACGCCTCGCACTCGGCCACTGGCTCGACAAGGTCCCCCCGGTCGGCTGGTGGCTGAATGCCGGCATGTCCGGCGGCCAGATCGTCGAGCAGGCCGTGCACGTGCTCGACCTGGCCCGCCTCCTGGTGGGCGAGGTGACGATGGTGCACGCCGTACCCGCCGAGAACAACGGGGCGGCGGAGCACGGCGAGGTCGACCGGGCCACTGCGGCGGTGATGCGGTTCGCCGGCGGCGCGGCCGGGCTGCTGGCCACCTCCTGCCTGCTCACCCACAAGCACCGGGTCGGGCTGGAGGTGTGCGCCGAGCGCATCGCCCTGGAGGTCAGCGAGACCCGGCTGCTGATCGACGGCCGGCGCGTCATCGAGGACGACGGGCAGGCGAAGACGCGGGTCGACCGGGAGTTCGTCAACGCCGTGCAGGGCAGGCAGGCGGATGTGCGGGTGCCGTACCGCGAGGCCCTGCGCACGCATCGCCTCGCCCTCGCCCTGGCCCGCTCGGCCTCCGAGCGCGCTCCCGTGTTCCTCGAACCGAGCGACATCCTTGAGGTGACGCCATGAGCAGCACCCTCGTCAGCATCGAAGGCCCGGGCGAGGTTCGCCTGGTCGAGGAGAAGCTGCCCGACGTGCCAGAGGGCGGGTTCATGGTGGAGACCGTGTACAGCGGCGTGTCCGCCGGCACCGAGCTGACCTACGTCAAGGGCACCAACCCCTACCTGCACTCCAGCTGGGACCCGGCGCTGGGACTGTTCACGGAGGGCGTGCCGTCGGTGGCCTACCCGGTGCGCGGCATCGGCTACATGCAGGTCGGACGCGTGGTCGAGGCGCGCACCCGGGCGGTGACCCCAGGGACGCTGGTCGCGATGTGTTACGGGCACCGCACCGCGTACGTGGCCGACCCGTTGACCGACAGGTTCGTCCCGGTGCCGGACGACCTGGACCCGCTGCTCGGCATCTACGTCGCCCACATGGGCCCGATCTGCGCCAACGGCCTGCTGCACGCGGCCCACGACCTGCACGGCCCGGCCGTCGGGGAGCTCGGCGACGGCGTGCGCGGGCGGCGGGTCGCGGTGGTTGGCGCCGGCGTGGTCGGGCTGCTGACCGCGAGTTTCGCACTGTCCTCCGGCGCGGCCGAGGTCGTGGTCGTGGACGAGACCCCGCAGCGGCTGGCGGTCGCGCAGGCGCTCGGCGCGAACGTGCTGGCCGCCGGCGACGACCCGGCGGTGGTGCTGAAACGCCGCTGGCGGCACGGCCAGAACGACCGCGGCGCAGACGTGGTGTTCCAGTGCCGCGGCCAGTGCCGGGCGCTGGCCCTGGGGCTCAGGCTGCTGCGCCCGCAGGGCACGCTGGTGGACCTGGCCTTCTACACGCAGGGGGCGCACGAGGTGCGGCTCGGCGAGGAGTTCCACCACAACGGGCTGTCGCTGCGCTGCGCCCAGATCGGCCGGGTGCCGCGCGGCCTGGCGCACGCCTGGGACAGGGAACGCCTCTCGCACGAGACGGTCCTCCTGCTCAGGGAGCGCGGCCGGCTGCTACACGACCACGTGATCACTGACGTCGCCGGCTTCGCCGAGGCTCCCCGGCTGCTCTCCGACCTCGCCGCCCGCCGCAGGCAGGCCCTCCAGGCCGTGCTCCGCCACGACGTCGAGGATGAGAGCCGCTGACCAGCTGAAGTCGCGGCAACCGTGGCCGCGCAGCGTGAACGGGTCGAAGTATTCGCGGAACCCGGCGCTGGACACCGCGCCGATCATCCCTTCGGCGAGCGGCGCCGCCAGGTCGGGGCGGCGGTCCTTGAGGCCCTGCCAGACGAGCCAGGCCAGGTTGATCCAGCTCGGGCCGCGCCAGTAGCGGGCGGTGTCGAACTCGGGTGCGGCCGGCGAGTAGCTGGGCAGCACCCCGTCCTTGAGCGCGAACCGGTCGAGCGCGGTGCCGATCAGCGTGTTGACGATCTCGCGCGGCAGGCCGGGCAGCAGGAGCGGGGTCAGCCCGGCGGCGCTGCTGGAGCGGATCAGGCAGCCCGTCCGCACGTCGCGGGCATGGAAGAGGCCGTCGTCGTAGAGGTGCTCGACCATGGCGGAGGTGACCGCGGCCGCCTCGCGCTCGTGGGGCGCGGGGTCGAGCCCGCACGCCTCGGCGATCTCGGCGAGGGTGGACTCGGCGACGCCGTACGCGGCGTTGAACAGCGGATCCTCGACCTGGAACGCGCCGGGGTCGCGGTAGCCGGAGTCACGGTAGGCGCGGGCCAGCGCGACGTACCGCTCGTAGTCGCGGTCGGTGGGCCGCTCGTCGGCGCTGACGGCGTCGAGGTCCCTGCGGACGAAACCGGCGGTGCCCGGCTCGACCGCCTGGAGCGGCAGGTCCCAGGCCGGGCTGTTGTCCATGCCCGACTCCCAGGGATGCACGATCGAGACCAGGCCTTCGGGCGACCGTCTGGCGGCGCGCAGGAACTCCTGCTGCGCCACGAGCCGCGGGTAGATCCGGCGCAGGAACGCCACGTCCGGCTCGGCCAGGTGCACCTTCCACACCGCCAGCGCGTGGACCGGCGGCTGGACTAGGCCGGAGGTCGCGGAGCCTGACGGAGCGCGCGAGCCCCAGAACCCGGGGCCGGGGAAGTAGGCGCCGTCCGGCACCGCGGGGTTGAACACGATGTGCGGCACCCTGCCGTCACGCCACTGCGCCCCGAACAACGACAACAGCTCCGAGCGGGCCCTGCGCGGCGACCAGCGGGCGTTGCCGATGGCGACGAAGGCGGAGTCCCAGCTCCACTGGTGCGGGTACAGGCGGCGGGAGGGGATCGTGTAGCTGCCGTCCCAGTTGCTCACCAGGACGCGCACGGCCGCGCGGATCACAGGTATTTCCTGACGAAGGCCGCGGTCTGGGGAAGAACGATCTCGGGCTCGCCGCGCAGCCGGCATTCGAGCGCGAGATAGCCGTCGAAGCCGACGGCGTCGAGCGAGGCCAGTTGCGCACCCCAGTCGATGTGGCCGGTGCCCGGCTGGTTCCTGTTGGACTCGCTGATCTGCATGTGCGCGATGTAGGGGGAGGCCTCGGCCAGCGAGCGGCAGGGGTCGTCCTCCTCGATGTTCATGTGGTAGGTGTCGCCGACGATCCTGATCGTCTCCATCGAGCAGTAGGAGACCGCCTCGGCCAGGGTGTTGACCATGTGGTTCTCGTAGCGGTTGAGCGGCTCCAGCATGATCAGCACGCCGTTGCGCTGCGCGTGCTCGCCGAGGATGCCGAGTGCCTCGGTCAGCACCTCGCGGTCCTCGGCGGCGCTGCGCGGCGGCTCGAAGGGCGGCAGTCTGCGCGAGAACTGGCCCCAGGAGGCGGGGGTCATGACGCCGATGCCGCCCAGCTCGCCGATCACCGTGAGCTGCGACCTGAGCTGCTGGATGGCGTCCTTGCGCTTGGCCGGGTCGAAGTCGCCGATGAAGTGCGGCATGTCCACGCACACGGTCGGCATGACCACGCCGTCGGCCAGCGCCCGCTTGAGCTCGGTCAGACGGCCCGCGAAGTGGAAATCGCCCTTGCCTCGCAGCTCGATGGCGTCGAACCCGGCGTCGACCGCGAACGCGTACTTCTCCTGGAGCGTGCGGCCGGGAAGAAGCTGCTCCTGTACGGCGAGCTTCACTGTGCCTCCTCAAAGTCGAAGACGAGCTGGAGCACCTCTGACGGGTGCTTGTCGAGCAGGTCGTAGGCCTCGGCGGCCCGCTCGGCGGGGACGACGTGCGTGACGAGGTCACGCGCCTCGACCTCGCCGCGGTGCACGAGCTCCATGAACGTGCGCTGCAGGCGTTCGACGTCCCACCGGTGCGCCAGCCACGAGGCGACACCGCCGATCTGGGAGGAGACGAGCTGCACCTGGTTGTGGTGGAACTCCTCGCCCAGTCGCAGCCCCATGCCGTCGCCCTGGTAGAAGCCCGCGGCCACGACCCGGCCGCCCTTGCGCACGGTCCTGATCGCCTCCTGCAGGCCCTGGTGGGTGCCGCTGAGCTCGATGGCGGTGTCGGCGCCCTCGACGCGCTTGCGCATGAACTCGGCGACCGACCCCGAGGTGACGTCGAACGTCTCGGCCGCGCCGAACGCCCTGGCCAGCTCGAGCCGGTCGGCGATGGCGTCGGCGGCCACCACCCTGGCGCCGCTCAGCACGGCCAGGCGGGTGGCGAGCAGCCCGATGACGCCCTGGCCGAAGATCGCGACCTGGTCGCCGAGGTGCACGTCGGCGGCGTGCACGGCGTTGAGCGCGATGGCCCCCACCCGGGCGAGGACAGCACCCAGCGGGTCGGCGCCGGGCGGCAGCACGTGGCCGACGAGCCTGCCGGCCGGGACGACGGCTTCGGCGCGGTGGCCCCAGATGCCCCAGACGAGGCTGCCGACAGGCGGATCGGCGACGTCGGGCGCCGCCTCCACCACCTCGCCGACCTCCTGGTAGCCCCAGCCGGACAGCGGGTAGGCATGCGTCCGGCCGTCGACGAAGAGCCGGCGCTCGGTGTCCCACTTGCGGCTGAGGTAGGGGTTGGTGCCTCGATAGGCGGTGAGTTCGGTGCCCGCCGAAACCCCGGAGTAGATGGTGCGTACGCGCACGGAGCCCGGCGCGAGATCGGCGGGTGGCTCCAGATTGACGCGGACTTGGCCTGGCTCTTCAAAGGTGATGACGCGCATTCCCCACACTTACGCTTTATGATCAAACAAAAGTCAAAGATTTAGTCGTTGTTTGCACACCCTAGTTGCGCTCGTAACAGTCGTAAGTCTACGACTTCGAGCTGGAGGTGGCTGATGAAATTGGGGTCTCTGGCAACGTGTCTTGCGGAAAGCGACCTTACCGACATCGCTCGAACAGCGACAGCGCAAGGCTTCGAGGCCCTCGACGTGGCGGGCCGGTGGCCTTCTGATGACCGAAATAACATCAGAGTAGATCGTTACGATGACGCCGAATGTGATCGAGTCAGGCGTGTCTTCGCGGAGACCGGACCGGCGCTTTCCTCGATCGCCCGCTACGAGAACAATTCGCACCCTCCGCGAGGGGCGCAGGTGAACGCCCGGCGCCGCGGCCCATGCTGACGGCAGGGCAGATCCTCCAGCTCATCCGCCAGGGCACCTGCCGGACGCGCAGAGAACTGATCGAGCACACCGGCCTGTCCCGCTCGACGATCACCGACCGGGTCGACCGGCTCATCGACGCCGGCTACATCCACGAGTCGGGGGTGGCCGTGTCCGGGGGCGGGCGGCCGCCCTCGGTGCTCGCCGTGGACGCCGCCAGGCGGCTGATGCTGGTGGCCGATCTGGGCGCCGCCCACGTCAGGGTGGCGCTGACCGACCTGGCGGCCAGGTCGCTGGCCGAGGAGCGCACCGCGATGCGCATCGAGCTCGGGCCCGAGGCCGTGCTGTCGTGGGTGCGGCAGGCGTTCCGGCGCCTGCTCGACAGGGCCGGGCGGGCGCCGGGCGAGGTGTGCGGGATCGGCCTGGACGTGCCGGGCTCGGTGGACCACGGCACCGGCCGGCTGATCGGGTCGTTCCTGATGCCGGGATGGGACGATCACCCGGTCGGGGAGGCCTTCGGCGCGGCCTACGACGTGCCGGTCATGGTCGAGAACGACGCCGACGCGATGGCGCTGGGCGAGTGGTGGTCGACGTGGCGGGACACGAAGTCCCTGGTCCTCGTCAAGGTGTCGACCGGGATAGGCACCGGCATCGTACTCAACGGGTCGATATATCGCGGCGTTGAGGACGCCGCCGGAAACCTTGGGCATGTGCGGCTGCACGAGACCGACGACCGCGTCTGCACCTGCGGCTCGCGCGGCTGCGTGGCCTCGCTGGCCAGCGGCCACGCCGTGGCCGCCGACCTGGGCCACGCGTCCAGCCGCGACGTCGTCCGCCTCGTCCAGGCGGGCGATCCCGCGGCCATCGCGCGCACCCAGGAGGCCGGGCGCACGCTGGGCCTCGTGCTGGCCACGGCGGTCAGCCTGCTCAACCCGGGCGTGCTGGTGCTGGCCGGCGACATGGCCGACACCAGGGAGCACTACCTGACGGGCATCAGGGAGGTCGTCCACCGGCGCAGCCTGCCGTACACGACCGCGAACCTGGAGATCGTCACCACGTCGCTGGGCGAGCGGGCGGGAATCGTCGGGATGGCGGTCATCGTCATGCAGCACGTGCTCTCCACCTCCGCCGTGGACGCCACGATCGGCGTCCACGGGCCCGCCGGCCAGGGTCGCACGACGGGCTGACCGGTCAGCCCAGGGCGCGGCGGAGCAGGGCGGGCGCCTGCACGAGCGACGGGCCGTACCACGTGAGCAGACGGCCGCTGACCAGGGCGCAGGTGAGCCCGGGGAAGGCCTCGGGCCCGTCGGTCTCGGAGAACGCGTACGGCTCGTCCGGCAGCACCACCAGGTCGGGCCCGCACCCGGCCAGCTCGGACAGCGGGATCTTGGGATAGCGCTCGGCGTGGCCCGCGTAGAGGTTGTCCACGCCGAGGCGCCGCAGCACGTCACCGGTGAACGTGTCGCGTCCCACCACCATCCACGGCCGCCGCCAGATCGGCACGATCGCCGTGCGCCGCGGGCCCTCGGCGGGCGCGCGCCACGCCCGCTCCGCCGCGTCCAGCCACCCGGGCCGGTCGGTACGGCACGCGTGGGCGAACATCCGGCCCAGGGAGGCGAAGGCCTCGTCCAGGGTCTCGATCCTCGTCACCCAGACGGGGACGCCCGCCGCGCGCAGCGCCTCGATGTCGGGCGGGCGGTTCTCCTCGGCGTTGGCCAGCACCACGTCGGGTCGCAACGATCTGATCGCGTCGAGGTCGGGGTTCTTCGTGCCCCTGACCCTGGCCACGTCGAGGTCGGCCGGATGCGTGCACCAGTCGGTCGCCCCTGCCAGCGCCTCGGGCACGGTGGCCGCCACCGACTCGGTCAGCGACGGCACCAGCGACACGATCCGTCGTACGGTCTCCGGAACCCTCACCTGCACACCGGTGTCGTCTTCCACAACACGAGCCTAAAGCGATGCGGACCCGTAGAATCCACGCCATGCGCGGCCTGGGCGGGAAGACCTGATGGACGTCGGGCTGGCCGTGCCGCAATACGGCAGGTTCGCCGCGCTGTCCAGCGTGTTGCGGGTGGCGCGGGAGGCCGAGTCGATGGGGTTCGCCGGCCTGTGGGCGGGCGACCGGCTGCTGACGCCGCTGCGGCCCAAAGACCGCTATCCGGGTGGCGACGGCCGGATCCCCGAGGCGCACCGGGTGTTCCTCGACCCGTTCGCGGTGCTCGCGGTGGCGGCCTCGGCGACCTCCGCCATCCGGCTGGGCACCAGCGCGCTCAACGCCTGCTGGTATCCCCCGGTGGTGCTGGCCCGCTCGCTCACCACGATCGACCATCTCAGCGGCGGCCGGCTGGACGTCGGCCTGGGGCTCGGCTGGTCGTCCGACGAGTACGCCGCCGCCGGCGTGCCCTGGCGGGACCGGGCGAGCCGCTATGACGCCACGCTCGACGCGCTGGAGGCGATCTGGCGTGACGATCCCGTGTCGTTCGAGCACGAGCCGTGGACGATCGTGCCCAGCCACATCGAGCCCAAGCCGGCCCGCCGCCCGCCGATCTACCTGGGCGGTTTCGCCGCACCCGCGCTGCGCCGCATCGGCCGCAGGGCCGACGGCTGGCTGACGGCCTCGCTGCCGATCCCGATGCTCACCGCGATGTGGCGGACGGTGTGCGAGACGGCGGAGCGGGCCGGGCGTGACCCCGGCGCGCTCCGCATGGTGTTGCGGACCAACCCCGAGATCACGGAGACCGGCAGGCCGCCGTGGAGCGGCACGGTCGCCCAGATCTGCGACTATCTCGCCGCCGCGGCGGAGGCCGGGGTCCACGCGGTGATCATCGACCTCCAGCACACCGCCACGGGCGACGAGCACCTAATGGAGCTGGCCGCGGAGTTCATGGCTCACTTGAGAGCGGCCAGCGCACCCTCGTAGTCGGGCTCCTGCGTGATCTCCGGCACCAGCTGGGAGTAGACCACCTTGTTGTCGCCGTCGAGCACGACGACCGCGCGCGCGGCCAGCCCGGCCAGCGGCCCCGACTCCTGCGCGACACCGTAGTCGGCCAGGAACTCGCGGCCCCGCATGAGCGAGAGCGTGGTCACCTTGTCGAGCCCTTCGGAACCGCAGAACCGCTTCTGCGCGAACGGCAGGTCGGCGGAGATGCAGAGCACGGCCACGCCGGGGTGCTCGGCCGCCACCTGGTTGAAGCGGCGCACCGAGGCCGCGCACACGCCGGTGTCGAGGCTCGGGAAGATGTTGAGCACCTTGGTCTGCCCGCCGAAGTCGGCGAGCGTGCGCTCACTCAGGTCGTCGCCGACCAGGCGGAACGCGGGCGCGCTGTCGCCCGGCTTGGGGAAGGAGCCGCCTACGGTGATGGGGTTGCCCTTGAACGTGACGTCGGACATGAGTGCCTCCTGGTAGCGATGTTCGATTCACTGGATATCAGGTTGTGCCGGAAATCCACGAACCAGGGGGTCAGGCTCACCCGTGGCGGGCGGCGTGCCAGCCGAGTCGCACGCGCGTGCGTACGCCCGCGAGGTCGGGTAGGTCATCCGCCGGCGAGAACGCGCCCTGACGGAATCCCGCCAGCGGACCTTTCAGACGTTGCGGCGGTACTGGCCTCCGGCCTCGAACAGCGCGTCCGTGATCTGGCCGAGCGAGCAGGCGCGGGCCGCGTCCATCAGCACCTCGAACGCGTTCTCCTCCGACATCGCCGCCTCACGGAGCCGGGCGAGCTGGGCGGGCGCCTCCGAGCGGTTGCGCTCGTGGAAGGCGCGCAGGCGGTCGAGCTGCGACTGCTTCTCCTCCTCCGTGCCCCTGGCCAGCTCCAGCTTGTGCGGGTCGGAGTCCTCGCCGTGCGCGCCGTTGCGGAAGGTGTTGACGCCGACGATGGGCAACGAGCCGTCGTGCTTGCGCATCTCGTACAACATCGACTCGTCCTGGATCTTGCCGCGCTGGTAGCCGGTCTCCATCGCGCCCAGCACGCCGCCCCGGTCCGACAGGCGCTCGAACTCGCCGAGCACCGCCTCCTCCACCAGGTCGGTGAGCTCGTCGATGATGAACGAACCCTGCAGCGGGTTCTCGTTCCTGGCCAGGCCCCACTCCTTGTTGATGATGAGCTGGATCGCCATGGCCCGGCGCACCGAGTCGGCCGACGGCGTGGTCACGGCCTCGTCGAAGGCGTTGGTGTGCAGGCTGTTGCAGTTGTCGTAGACGGCGATCAGCGCCTGGAGCGTGGTGCGGATGTCGTTGAAGTTCATCTCCTGCGCGTGCAGGGACCGTCCCGAGGTCTGGATGTGGTACTTCAGCTTCTGCGAGCGCTCGCCGGCGCCGTACCTCTCCCGCATGGCCACCGCCCAGATGCGGCGGGCCACCCGCCCGAGCACGCTGTACTCGGGGTCCATGCCATTGGAGAAGAAGAACGACAGGTTGGGGGCGAAGTCGTCGATCTTCATGCCCCTGGCCAGGTACGCCTCCACGTACGTGAAGCCGTTGGCCAGGGTGAAGGCCAGCTGGCTGATGGGGTTGGCCCCGGCCTCGGCGATGTGGTAGCCGGAGATCGAGACCGAGTAGAAGTTGCGCACGCCGTTGCGGATGAACCACTCCTGGATGTCGGCCATCATCCGCAGCGAGAACTCCGTGGAGAAGATGCAGGTGTTCTGCCCCTGGTCCTCCTTGAGGATGTCGGCCTGGACGGTGCCCCTGACCGTGGCCAGGGTGCGGGCGCGCAGGTCGCGGTCCTCCTGCTCGCCGGGGTCGCGGCCGTGCTCGGCCCGGAACCGGTCGCGGGCCTGGTCGATGGCGGCGTTGAGATAGAAGGCGAGGATCGTGGGAGCCGGCCCGTTGATCGTCATGGACACCGACGTGTTGGGCGCGGCCAGGTCGAAGCCGTCGTAGAGCACCTTCATGTCGTCGAGCGTCGCGATGGAGACGCCCGAGGTGCCGACCTTTCCGTAGATGTCGGGCCGCAGGTCGGGGTCGTGGCCGTACAACGTGACCGAGTCGAACGCGGTGGACAGCCGGGTCGCGGGCTGGCCCTCCGACAGCAGCTTGAAGCGCCTGTTGGTGCGGAACGGGTCGCCCTCACCGGCGAACATCCTGGTCGGATCCTCGTCGGCGCGCTTGAACGGGAACACCCCGGCGGTGAAGGGGAACATGCCCGGCAGATTCTCGCCGCGCAGGAACCGCAGCAGGTCGCCGTGGTCGGTGTAGCGGGGCAGGGCGACTCTGGGAACGCGGTTGCCGGAGAGCGTCTCGCGCCAGAGCGGGGTGTGGATCTCGCGGTCGCGGATCTTCACCACCAGCTCGTCGGCGGTGTAGCGCTCCTTGACGGCGGGCCAGGCGTCGAGCAGCGCCCGGCTCTCGTCGCTGAGCTCCCGCTCGGCCTGGGCTTCGAGCTCGGCCAGCCGCCCGTCGCCCTCCTCCAGCAGCGACCGTACGGCGGCGAGCTGCTGGCGGCGGCGGGCCACCTCCGCCTGGGCGAGGGTCTCGGCGTGGTACGCGCGCACGGTCTCCGCGATCTCGGCCAGGTAGCGCGCCCTGGCGGGCGGGACGATGGCGGCCGAGGCCCTGGAGGTGCGCTCGGACACCCGGGGCAGCAGCCCGGCGCCGGCGCCGGGCAGCAGGAGCGGCTTGAGGTGCTGGTAGAGGGCCGTCACGCCGCTGTCGTTGTAGCGGGCGGCGATGGTGCCGAAGACCGGCATCTCGTCCGGGGACACCCCGAACGCCTCGCGGTTGCGTACGAGCTGGCGGCGCACGTCACGCAGGGCGTCCTCCGCGCCGCGCCGCTCGTACTTGTTGAT
This sequence comes from Nonomuraea sp. B5E05, assembly GCF_039880665.1. Classification (NCBI taxonomy): domain Bacteria; kingdom Bacillati; phylum Actinomycetota; class Actinomycetes; order Streptosporangiales; family Streptosporangiaceae; genus Nonomuraea; species Nonomuraea sp. B5E05. The sequence continues at coordinate 32,450 of NZ_JBDPMJ010000021.1, read as the reverse complement.
CACCACGGCCTCGGCGAAGTCGAGCATGTCGATCTTCTCCAGCTGGGAGGCCGCGCCGAACTCGGGCGTCATCACGTAGATGGGCACGTCGACGTGCGGGACGATGCCGGCGTCGCCCTGGCCGATGCCGGGCGTCTCCACGATCACCAGGTCGTGACCGGCCGCGCGGCAGGCGGTGATCACGTCGTCGAGGCAGGCGGGCACCTCGTTGGCGGCGCCGCGGGTGGCCAGGGAACGGAAGTAGGTCTGGGGTCCCAGGCTGTTCATCCTGATGCGGTCGCCGAGCAGCGCGCCGCCGCCGCGCCTGCGGGTGGGGTCGATGGCGATGATCGCGATGCGCAGCTTGTCGTCGTTGTCGACGCGGAACCTGCGGACGAGCTCGTCGGTCAGCGAGGACTTCCCCGAGCCGCCCGTGCCCGTGATGCCGAGCACCGGCGCCCTCGCGTCGCCCTCCTTCGACCCCGCGGCCCGCAGGCCCTCCATCAGGTCGGCGGGGGCGCGCCCGGACTCCACGAGCGTGATCGCCCGGGCCAGGGCAGCCTGGTCGCCGGAGACCACGGCCTCCACCGAGGGCGGGTCGTCCAGCTCGACGTCGCACTCCTCGATCAGCTTGTTGATCATCCCGGGCAGTCCGTAGCGCTGGCCGTCCTCGGGCGAGAAGATGCGGGCGACGCCGCGCGAGTGCAGCAGCTCGATCTCCTCGGGGACGATCACTCCTCCGCCGCCTCCGTACACCCTGACGTGGCCCGCGCCGCGTTCGCGCAGCAGTTCCACCAGGTAGGAGAAGAACTCCACGTGCCCGCCCTGGTACGAGCTGATCGCCACGCCCTGGGCGTCCTCCTGGATGGCGGCCGTGACGATCTCGTCGACCGACCGGTTGTGCCCGAGATGGATGACCTCGGCCCCCTGTGACTGGAGGATGCGTCGCATGATGTTGATCGCCGCGTCATGGCCGTCGAACAGGGCCGCGGCGGTCACGAAACGGACTGGGTGTACCGGGACGTGCACGCCTGTTCACTCCTTCGTGAGGGTGTCACCTCCGAAGATACTAGGACGTCCTACTATTTCCCAAGCCCGTCCGGGGTAGGGGCCCGCTGGAGGAGGTGAGCGCGATGCGTGCACTGACGTTCGCACCGGGCAAACAGGGGACACTCGGCGTCGAGGAACTACCCGAACCCCAGCCCGGCCAGGGCGAGTTGCTCGTCCAAGGGCTGGCCCTGGGCATCTGCGGGACGGACCGCGAACTGGCCGCCGCCGAATACGGCTGGCCGCCGCCGGGCAGGCAACGCATGGTCATCGGGCACGAGTCGCTGGGCCGGGTGCTCCAGTCGCCCCAAGGATCCGCCTTCTCACCCGGAGACCTGGTGGTGGGCGTGGTACGCCGCCCCGACCCCGTGCCCTGCGGGGCCTGCGAGCGGGGCGAGTTCGACATGTGCCGCAACGGCCGCTACACCGAGCGGGGCATCAAAGACCTCGACGGGTACGCCAGCGAGCGCTGGGTCGTCGAAGCCGGCTACGCCGTGCGCCTCGACCCCTCGCTGGAGAGCGTCGGCATGCTGGTCGAACCCACCTCCGTGGTCGCCAAGGCGTGGGAGCAGATCGAGCGCATCGGGTCGCGGTCCTGGTTCGAGCCACGCACGCTGCTCGTGACCGGCGCGGGGCCGATCGGGCTGCTGGCCGCGCTCCTCGGCCGCCAGCGAGGGCTCGAGGTGCACGTGCTCGACCGCGCCCCCAAAGGGCTCAAGTCCAGCCTGGTGGAGGACCTGGGCGGCACCTACCACTCGGGCACGGGGCTGGAGCCGTTCGCCGATGCGAAGCCGGACATCATCATCGAGTGCACGGGCGTGGGGCAACTCGTCATCGACGCCATGCGCACCACCGCCGCCACGGGCATCGTCTGCCTGTGCGGCCTCACCTCTGGAGGGCGTACGCACCGGGTGGACGCCGGGGTGATCAACCGGGACATCGTGCTGGAGAACGACGTGATCTTCGGTACGGTCAACGGCAACCTGCGCCACTTCAGGGATGCGGCGGCGGCGCTGGCCCAGGCGGACATCGCGTGGCTGGAGCGGCTGATCACCCGGCGGCTGCCGCTGGAGCGCGCCCTGGAGGCCTTCGAGCCGAGCCACGACGTCAAGGCCGTCATCGACCTCCCGTCCTAGCGCCCCCTTACCGGAAGGACGTGCGGTCAGCGGGGTTCGTACGGGCGGCGCCGGGTGGGCGTGGCCCGGCCGGTGGCCTGGTGCGCCGGGCCGGCGGGGACGCGGATCCTCGCAGGGCCGGCGGACTGCTCGGGGGCCGGGTGGCGCTGGGCGGGGCCGGGCTGGGCGGCGGCCCGTGCCTTCTCCCGGACCTTCGGAGATCGCGTACCGGAGGAGGTCTTGGCGGGACGGTGGGTGGTTGGCGCGTTCCAGGGCCAGGTGAAGCGGCGGTGGGTGCCGCGGCGGCGGCCGGTCACGCGCAGCGTGAGCACGATCGTGGTGAGCACCATCGCGGCGAGCAGCGCGAGCGGGGTGCCTAAGACGTCCAGCGGCGAGCCGTTGCCCGTCTCCGGTCGCGGCGCGTACACGAACGGCCGCTCGGTCGACCGGATCTCGTCGAGCCGCTCGGCGTTCGCCTTGACTAATCGCGGGACGCCGTAGCCGACGACCTTGTCCGTCTCGCGGGTCTTGCGCTTGAGCCACTCGCGGTCGACGTTGGCCTCGATCGTGTGGATCTTCTTGCCGGCGACGCGCTCCACGACGCCCACATGGTCGACACCCTTGTAACTCTTGCCGCCGCGCCAGTCGAAGAAGACCAGCGCTCCCGGCTCGGGCTTCCGCGTCCACGCGTCCTGCTTGATGAACCAGGCCGCGTGGGAGGGTGTCCACGCGAATTGGCCCACGTATTCGCTGAGGCCGGCCTTGTCCGCGGCCCAGGCGAGGAACATGTCGCACCATGGCGCGTTGCGATACTGGGTGTCTTGGACGCGATCCGCATACCACTGACCGAACTTGGTGACCTGGCCGCTCTTCTCCCTGTAGCCGAGTTCCTGCCGCACCGTCTTCAGTAGCTCGTCCGCGATCGGGTCCAGGGTGACACCTCCCAGATAACCGACAAATCACGATGGACTGTAATAGCGTCATCGCGCATACGCGTGCGTCACTGCGAAAGTGTCTTGCTATGAGGCGAAATTTGGCGCTGTGGCTGTAGGGACATCAGCACACCGACGAAGCTCATCTGACCAGACGAGACTCCTGCGGCTCGTGGGGTCTGGCCGGTGCGAAGATCAGGAACCTGCGCCCACACGGTAGACGCTCACCTCTCCGGCGCCCGGCGCGACGACGTCGGCCACGATCACGGTCACGTTGTCGGGTGAGCCGCCCTCGTTGGCCAGATCTATCAACCGCTGGACGGCCGCACCAGGGTCTGCCACCGTGGTCAGCACCTCGTGCAGGACCTCGGGCCCGAGCACGGTCGTGAGACCGTCGGAGCAGAGGAGGTAGCGATCGTCAGGCTCGGCTTCGCGCAGCGCCATGTCCGGCTCCGCCCTGCCCTCGCTGCCCAGCACCCGCAGCACCATCGAGCGCCTGGGGTGCACGGCCGCCTGGTCCTCCGTTATCCGCCCTTCGTCCACCATCGACTGCACAAGTGTGTGATCCTTGGTCATCTGGTAGAGAGCGCCGTCGCGAAGCAGATATCCGCGGGAGTCACCAAGATGAGCAAGGGCGAACCGGTAGCCGTCCCACAACATGGCGGTCACCGTGGTCCCCATCCCCCTGCGCGCGGGGTCGATGTCGGCCAGCTCGACCAGCCTGCGGGCCGCCTCGTGCACGGCGCCTTCCAGCGCCGCCTCCAGGTCGGCGCCGCTCTCGGGAAGCGTGGCATCCAGCTCCCGCATGACGGCGATCGCCGCCGAACTCGCCAGCTCGCCGGCGGCGTGCCCACCCATCCCGTCAGCCACCACGAGCAACCGGCCACTCGCATAGCCGGAATCTTCGTTCTGCTCCCTGCGGCGGCCCACGTCTGATCCGGCGGCATAGCGGATGTTGTGCTTCATACCCTGCAGTAAATCATTGGTTGAAAGACTTCACAAGCAGATGCGCTGAAGACTCTTGTGAACTACTGTGGGCCCCATGAGCCACGACCCGACCGTCAACGCCGGGGACATCGCCCGGCTCGCCGGTGTCGGGCGTGCCGCGGTGAGCAACTGGCGCCGCCGCCACGACGACTTCCCCCACCCCGTCGGGGGCACCGCCAACCAGCCGCTGTTCTCGCTGCGGCAGGTCGAGTCCTGGCTGCGTCGCTACGGGAAGTCCTACCAGGTCTCCCTGGGTGATCGGGTGTGGCAACGCCTGAAAGCCGCCGGCGATTTGCGACTGGGCGAGCTGGTGGCCCAGGCCGGGGTGCTCCTGACCCGCCATGCGCAGGCCCTCGCCTCCTCTCCCGCCCCAGGAAACTACGCCGTCGACGGGCCCGGCCAGGACGGCGAGCGGCCTCACGCCGGCGACGGCGCCCCCCACGCCGCCGGGGGCGACCCCGGCGTCGAGCGCGCCGCCGAGGGCGCCAGGGCGGTCGACGAGCCGGTCGGGCTCGACCCGGAGCTGGCCGAGCTGATCCTGGAGCTGGCCGGGCAGCACGGCCCGCTGACCGCGTACGAGTTCCTGTGTGAGCGCTACCTCGAAGCGCATTCCAGGCAGCTCTCCGTCACCCGCGACGACGTGGCCGAGCTGATGGTCCGGCTCGTCAGCCCGGACGGCGCCACCATCCTCGACCCTGCCTGCGGCGTCGGGACGCTGCTGCTCGCCCCCGCACGCTCGGTTCATGGCCAGGACGGCGGTGAGCGCAGGATGCCCGCCAGGATGCTGGGCCAGGAGCTGAGCGAGACGTCGGCGGCCATCACCGCCTCCCGGCTCCGGCTGCGCGGCATCGAGGCCACGGTCGCGGCGGGCGACTCCATGCGCCACGACGGGTTCGCCGGCGAGCGAGCCGACGCGGTGGTGTGCGACCCGCCGTTCAACGAACGTGCCTGGGGCTACGAGGAGCTGACCGGCGACCCGCGCTGGGAGCATGGCCTGCCGCCGCGCGGCGAGCCCGAGCTGGCATGGGTGCAGCACTGCCTCACCCACGTCAAACCGCGCGGCCTGGTCGCCATCCTCATGCCCCCGGCGGCCGCCAGCCGCAAGGCCGGCCGCCGCATCCGCGCCAACCTGCTGCGCGCGGGCGCGCTGCGGGCTGTCGTGGCGCTGCCCGGCTCCGACCTGTGGCTGCTGCGCCGCCCCGCGGCGGGCGAGCGGCCGCCGTCCGACGTGCTGATCCTCGACGCCACAGCCGACCTGTCGCTGGTCGAGCCGGCCTGGCAGGCCTACCTGGAGGACCGTTCCGACCAGACCGTACGCATCATCGACCTGCTGGCCGACGAGGTCGACATGACCCCGGCCCGCCACCAGCGGCGTGACGACGTCGGGCGGGCGTTCGCCGAGGCCCGCGACCGGTTCCTGGCGGCCGCCGCCGTGCCGCCCGACCTCAAGGTCCTGGAGCAGCCGCTCGACCAGCCCGCCACCACGCTGGGCGACCTGATCAAGGAGGGCCTGGTGACCTCCGCGCAGGCCCCGCCCAAGATGGCCGCGGACGGCGGCGACATCCCGGTGCTGACCACCGACGACGTGCTCAACGGCACCTCGCCGTCCGGGCTCACCAGCACGCAGCAGGGGCTGGTCGCGATCCGCCCCGGCGACGTGGTGGCCTCCTATTCGGCGGTGCGGGTGATGGCCGACGACGGCGCGGTGCTGGGGCCCCACCTGACCCTCTACCGCGTCGACGCCGGGCGGCTCGACCCCGACTTCCTCGCCGGTTTCCTGCGGGCCGCGGGCGGCCGGGTGACGACCGGCTCCAGCAGGTTCGACGTGCGCCGCACCCGGCTGCCGCGCCTGTCGCTGCGGGATCAGCAGGCCTACGGCGCGGCGTTCCGGCAACTCGCCGTGCTGGAGGACGCCCTGCGCGAGACCGCCGTCCTGGGACAGACGCTCATCAGGCTGGGCCTCGACGGGCTCGCCGACGGCCACCTGCACCCGCCCGCTCATGGCCTCACTCCGTGAGGCGGGCACGTGCTCATGGCCTCACTCCGTTCGGCGGGCTCGGTCGCCAGACGCCGCCGCCTTCCCCCGCTCTGGTCGCTCCGCTCCCGCCACTCCTCCAGGCGACGGCACTCCCTCGCGGCCCCGCTCTGGCCGCTGCGCTCCCGCCGCTCCTCCGTTCGACGGCACTCCTCGCCGTCCTGACGGTGTAGTTTTTTCCCGAAAAGGCGGCAGGAGGGCGAATGGTCATCGGCGACCGCTATGAGCTCGACGACCTTCCCCTAGGGCAGGGCGGCATGGGCGCGGTCTACGCGGGCCACGACCGCCACCTCGATCGCCGGGTCGCGGTGAAGCTGCTCAGGTTGCCCAGCGGGCCCGACGAGGAGCTGGAGCGCAGGTTCATCCGCGAGGCCCGCATCCTGGCCAGGCTGGAGCACCCCGGCGCCCCCGTGCTGTACGACTTCGGCGCCCACGATCAGCGGCTCTACCAGGTGATGCAGTTCATCGAGGGCGTCACGGTGGCCGACGTGGTCAGCGAGCACGGTCCGCTGCCCGTGCCGTGGGCGGCGGCGATCGCGGCCCAGGCGTGCGCGGTGTTGTCGGCGGCCCACGCGCTGTCGATCTGCCATCGCGACCTCAAGCCGACGAACCTCATGCTCTGCCCCGACGGCAGCGTGAAGGTGCTGGACTTCGGGCTGGCCATGCTCCGTGACGCGGACGTCACCACGTTCACGAGGATCGGCCAGATCCTGGGCACGCCGGCGTACATGGCGCCCGAGCAGATCCAGCACGGCGTCGCCGAGCCGCGCAGCGACCTCTACTCGCTCGGCTGCGTCCTGCACGAGATGCTTGCCGGACGCCAGCTCTTCACCGGTCCCACCGACTACGTGGTCTTCGAGAAGCAGGTCAAGGAGCGTCCGCCCGCCCTGCCCGGGCTGCCGGGAGAGCTGGGCGCGCTGCTGGCGCAACTGCTGGAGAAGAAGCCGGACGACCGGCCGGCGGACGCCGACGAGCTGTACGAGCGGCTCGACCCGTTCGCCGTCGGCCTGCCGATGTTGCCCGGGTTCCTGACCAGGGCGCCGAGCCCCGGCCGGATGTACGCCCGGATGGCCGGCCGCGTACTCAGCGACTGATCAGCCCCCGCACGACGCCTGCCGGACATCTGCCCGGCTCGTGAGAACGCTCTCTTCATAACGCCGATTGTTATGCGAGATCCGTTGACAGAGCCGCACAGACGCCTGGAATCTCTTGAGAGAGCGCTCTCTCCACCCTTCAGCACCTACCCAGGAGGGTTTCCGATGACCCCTCGTATCCGGCGGATCGGCCTGTCGTTGCTCGCCGCGTCCGCGCTCACCCTGGCGGCCGCGTGCGGCGGCGGCGGTGGCGGGGACTCCGCCGCAGAGGCGAGCGCCGACCCCGGCGAGAAGATCAAGCTGACCGTCGACCTCTTCGGCGACTTCGGGTTCAAACCTCTCTACGAGGAATACAAGAGGGCGCATCCCGACATCGAGATCGTCGAGAACGTCACGCAGTTCAACGACCACCACAACAACCTGGTCAAGCGGCTGGCCACGAACGCGGGCGCGGGCGACGTCACGGCCGTCGAGGTCGGCTACATCAGCACCTTCACCGCGCAGCCCGCGAAGTTCACCGACCTCAAGCAGTTCGGGCTCGACAAGCGGCAGGCCGACTACCTCGACTGGAAGTGGCAGCAGGGCCTGAGCAAGGACGGCTCGCAGGTGCTCGGGCTCGGCACCGACGTGGGCGGTTTGGCCATGTGCTACCGCAAGGACCTGTTCGAGAAGGCGGGCCTGCCGAGCGACCGCGAGGAGGTGGCGGCGCTCTGGCCGACGTGGGACGAGTACATCGCGACCGGCAAGAAGTTCGCCGCGGCCGACGTGGCCGGCGCGAAGTTCGTCGACTCCCCCGGTGAGATCTTCCGCGCCATGGTCAACCAGGCCCCCGTCGGCCTGTACGACGCCCAGGACCAGATCATCGTGGACTCGAACCCCGACGTGAAGAAGGCCTGGGACCTGTCGAACCAGCTCACCCAGGAAGGCCTGACCGCGAAGCTGGCGGCCTTCTCCCCGCCGTGGAACACCGGCTTCGCCAAGGGCTCGTTCGCCACGATCATCTGCCCGGCCTGGATGACGGGCTTCATCCAGGAGCAGGCCAAGGACGCCTCCGGCAAGTGGGACATCGCGACCGTGCCCGGCGGCTCGGGCAACAGCGGCGGCTCGCACCTGATGGTGCCGAAGCAGAGCAAGCACCCGAAGGAGGCGGCCGAGCTGATCGACTTCCTCACCTCCAAGGAGAACCAGGCCAAGGTGTTCAAGGAGGAGGGCACGTTCCCCTCGATCCCGGCGCTCTACGACGACCCCGAGATCCAGAACTTCACCAAGCCGTTCTTCGGCGACGCCCCCATCGGCAAGATCTACTCCGACGCGGCCAAGGCGCTCAAGCCGCAGCACCTCGGCCCCAAGGAGGCTGACGTCCGGGTCGCCATCGGCAACGGGCTCGGCCGGGTGGAGCAGGGCAAGCAGACGCCGGACGAGGCGTGGGCGCAGGTGCTCGAGGACGTCAAGAAGATCAAATGAGCACTCTTCCCCTCGCGGTCACGCGACGGCGCGGGCAGGGCGTGCGGCACACCCTCGACGTGAGGGTGTCGCCGTACGCCTACGTGGCGCCGTTCTTCCTGCTGTTCTGCGCGTTCGGGCTGTTCCCGCTCATCTACACGGCCTGGGTGAGCCTGCACGAGTGGACGTTGTTGTCGGAGACCCAGACGTTCGTCGGGCTGGACAACTTCGCGACGTTGCTCGCCGACGACTACTTCTGGAACGCCACATTCAACACGCTCTCGATCGGCGTGTTGTCGACGGTGCCGCAACTCGCGCTGGCCATCTGGCTGGCGCACCTGCTCAACCGGCGGCTGCGGTTCCAGACGTTGTTCCGGGTCTCGCTGCTGCTGCCCAACGTCACGAGCGTGGTGGCGGTGGTGGTGATCTTCAGCCAGCTCTTCGGCCGCGACTTCGGCATGATCAACTGGGTCCTGTCGTGGTTCGGGGTCGGCAGCATCGACTGGGCGGCGGGCACCGCGAGCTCGCACGTCGCCCTCTCGGTGATGATCATGTGGCGCTGGACCGGCTACAACGCGCTGATCTTCCTGGCCGCCATGCAGGCCGTGCCGCGCGAGCTGTACGAGGCCGCCACCCTCGACGGGGCTGGCAACTTCACGCAGCTGCGCAGAATCACCATCCCGATGATCCGGCCGACGATGATCTTCGTGGTCATCGTCTCCACGATCGGCGCCATGCAGATCATCGCCGAGCCCATGTTGTTCGGCCAGAGCAGCGGCGGCGGGGGCGGCATCGCCACCGGCGGGCCAGACCGGCAGTTCCAGACCCTGGCGCTCTTCGTCTACGAGCAGGGCTTCGCGAACTCGACGTTCGACTTCGGCTACGCCTCGGCAGCGTCCTGGCTGATGTTCCTGGCCGTGGTGATCGTGGCCGGAATCAACTTCCTGATCACCCGCAGGTCGAAGGGAGGGCTGGTGTGAGGCTGCGCTATCTGACCCTGACCGCGGTCGCCTTCTTCTCGGCGTTCCCGCTCTACTACAGCGTCGTGGTGGCCTCCCGGCACAACTCGGCCCTGGCCGAGGTGCCGCCGCCGCTGCTGCCCGGCGGCAACTTCTTCGCCAACATCGCCAGGGTCTTCGACACCGTCCCCTTCGGGCTCGCGCTGCTCAACTCCATCATCGTGGCCGGATCGATCTCCATCGCGGTGATGTTCTTCTCGACTCTGGCCGGGTTCGCCTTCGCCAAGCTCAGGTTCCGGGGCAAGAACGCCATGCTGGTGATCACCGTGGCGACCATGATGGTCCCGGCGCAGCTCGGCATCATCCCGCTCTACATGCTCATGGTGAAGCTGGAGTGGACCGGCACCAACTACGCGCTGATCGTGCCGGCGCTGGTCAACGCGTTCGGCGTGTTCTTCATGACGCAGTACCTCTCGCGCGCCCTGCCCACCGAACTGCTGGAGGCCGGGCGGGTGGACGGGTGCACGACGTGGGGCCTGTTCTGGCACGTCGTGTTGCCGGCGGCCCGGCCCGCGGCGGCCGTGCTCGGCATGCTGACCTTCATGTCGGCCTGGAACGACTATTTCTGGCCGCTGGTCGTGCTGAGCCCGGACAACCCGACGGTCCAGGTCGCCCTGTCGACGCTGGCCAGCGGATACGTCAACGACTACGTGCTGGGCCTGGCCGGAACGGCGATCGGCACGCTGCCGCTCGTTGCCGTCTTCGCCCTGTTCGGCAAGCAAATCATCGGCGGAATCATGCAAGGAGCTGTGAAGGGATGATTTTTCCCGAGGACTTCGTCTGGGGAGCCGCCACGGCCTCGTACCAGATCGAGGGGGCGGTCAAGGAGGACGGGCGGGGACAGTCGATCTGGGACACCTTCTCCCACACCCCCGGCAACGTGGCGGACGGCGACACCGGCGACGTGGCGTGCGACCACTATCACCGTTACCGGGACGACGTCGGGCTGATGCGCGAGCTGAGGCTGGCGGCCTACCGGTTCTCGATCGCCTGGCCGCGCATCCAGCCCGACGGCGCGGGGCCGATCAACCCGCGCGGCCTGGCGTTCTACGACAAGCTCGTCGATGAACTACTAGCCGCCGAAATTTCGCCCTACGTCACGCTTTATCACTGGGATCTCCCCCAAACCCTCGAAGAACGCGGCGGCTGGACCCACCGCGACACGGCCTACCGGTTCGCCGACTACGCCCAGGCCGTACACGACCGGCTCGGCGACCGCGTCAACGACTGGGCGACGCTGAACGAGCCCTGGGTGGCGGCGTTCCTCGGCTACGGCAACGGCCTGCACGCCCCGGGCCGCCGCCTCCCGGCCGACGCCATGCGCGCCGCGCACCACCTGCTGCTCGGCCACGGGCTGGCCGCGCGGCGGCTGCGCTCCGGAGGCGCGCCGAGCATCATGCTGGTGGTCAACTCGGCGCCGGTGCTCACCCCCGCCCAGGTCAACAACCCCTCCGCGGTGCCGGACGCGGCGGACGCGGCCGTCGCCCACCGCATCCACACGCTGCTGACCCGGCAGTTCCTGGACCCGGCGGTGTACGGGACGTACCCCCAGGAGGTGCTGGACGCGGCGGCCCGCAACGGCGGGACCGGCCACATCCAGGACGGCGACCTCGCGCTCATCAACGCGCCGATCGACCTGGTGGGCATCAACTACTACAACCCGTGCGTGGTCGAGGCGGGCCCAGGGCTGCCCGCGGACGCCGCGTGGCCGGGCTCGGAGAACGTCAGGTTCGCCGCGGCGGACGCGCCGACGACCGCGATGGGCTGGCCCATCGTGCCGGACGGCCTGTCCAGGCTGCTCGTACGCCTCTCGCGGGACTACCCGCAGGTCGGCCTGATGGTCACGGAGAACGGCGCGGCCTTCGAGGACGTCGTGGAGGACGGGCGCGTGCACGACGACGAGCGGGTGGCATACCTGGACGGGCACCTGCGCGAGGTGCACCGGGCCATCGAGGCGGGCGCGGACCTGCGCGGATATCTGGTCTGGTCGCTGCTCGACAACTTCGAGTGGGCGGAGGGCTACCGGCGGCGTTTCGGCATCGTCCATGTGGACTATGGGACACAAACCAGGACGCCCAAGGACAGCGCCCTCTGGTACAGGGACGTGATCAGCCGAAACGGCCTGTAGATTTTTTCCATGCTCTCCCTCCTGCCGGTCCAGCCATGAGACGTCCGACGCTGGAAGCGGTCGCCGCCCGGGCGGGCGTGTCGCGCGCCACCGCGTCCCGGGTCGTCAACGAGCAGACGACGGTGGCGCCGCACATCCGCGACGCCGTGCTGCGCGCGATCGACGAGCTGGGCTATGTCCCCAACTCCGCCGCGCGCAGCCTCGTCACCCAGCGCACCGACTCGATCGCCCTGGTCGTCAGCGAGCCCGGCACCCGCGTCTTCTCCGAAGACCCGATGTTCTCCACGGCGATCAGGTCGGCCTCCATGGAGCTGGAGGCGGTCAACAAGCAGGTCGTGCTCATGATGGCCTCCTCCGCCAAGAGCCACGCCCGGGTGGAGCGCTACATCTCCGGCGGCCACGTCGACGGCGTCATGCTGATCTCCATGCACGGCGCCGACCCGCTGCCGTCGGCCCTGTCGCGGTTGCGCGTCCCCGTGGTCTCCTACGGCCGGCCGGCCGTCCCCGTGGAGATCCCCTACGTCGACAACGACAACATCGGCGGCGCGGAGGCGGGGGTGCGGCACCTGGTGGAGACGGGGCGGCGCAGGATCGCCACGATCGCCGGCCCGCAGGACATGATCGGCGGCCAGGACCGCCTGACCGGCTACCGCAACGTGCTGCGCGACTCCGACCACCGCTCGATCGTCGCCGTCGGCGACTTCACGCGGGAGTCGGGGGCGGTGGCGATGCGCCAGCTCCTGCGCGACGATCCCGAGCTCGACGCCGTGTTCGTGGCCAACGACCTGATGGCGGTCGGCGCGCTGCAGTCGTTGCGCCAGGCCGGCCGGCGGGTGCCCGACGACGTCGCCGTGGTGGGCTTCGACGACATAGAGGCGGCGAAATACACCGAGCCGCCGCTGACCACGCTCCGCCATCCGGTCGCCGAGCAGGCGGCGGCCATGGTCCGGCTGCTGCTCAACCTCTTCGAGGGCGGGACGAGCGAGCCGGTGATCCTGCCCACCGAGCTGGTGATCCGCGAGTCGGCCTGACCGCGGCCTTGACAGCTCCGGCCACTGAAACGACAGTCGATCTCGACGATCATGCCCCACCCCCGAAGGGGACCCCATGACCACGAGATCCGTCAGCCGCCGCGTCACCGTGGCGTTATGCCTGGCCGCCTCGCTCCTGGCCACCGGCCACCCGGCCGCCGCCGGCCCCGTTCGGACGGCGGTCGCCGGGCCGCCCGTCCTCGACGCGCCCGTCTTCAACGATCCCACCGCCGACTCGGGCGTGCCCGGCACGCCGAGCGCCGCCCAGTCGGCCGTCATGGACCAGCTGATCAGGCTGATCCAGGCGGTGCAGCCCGGCGGCGACATCCGGTTCGTGATGCACCAGTTCTCCGCCGGCCAGCGGTCGAGCGAGGTGGCCGGCGCGCTGGTCGCCGCCCACGAGCGCGGCGTGCGGGTGAAGGTCATCCTCGACAGCCGCGAGGACGCCTCCAACGACGCCGTCGAGGCCCAGCTCACCGCCGCGCTCGGCACCTCGGAGAGCGCCGGCTCGTGGGTGGTGGGCTGCGAATATCCCGACCCGTCCGCCGGCGACCGCGGCTGCATCGCGCGCAACTACCAGCACAACAAGTTCGCCCTCTTCTCCAACGTGCTGGTCGACGGCACCGTGCACCCCAAGGTGGGCTTCCAGACCTCGTCGAACCTGTCCGACTGGTACCTGTACAACTCCTACAACGACGCCTACACCTTCACCGACGCCACGGTCTATGACGGCTACCTGAAATACTTCGACGACCTGCGCGCGGGCCGGCGCACCTCGGTCAATCCCGGCTATTTCTGGACCACCCCGACCGGCACTCCCATCCGGGCGATGTTCTTCCCCCGCCGGGTGTCGTCCGGCGACCCCGTCGTCAACATCCTGCGGCTCGTCGAGTGCTCGTACAAGACCGCCGACGGCGTCACCCGGCAGACCGACATCCGCATGGCGCTCACGGCCTTCAACAAGAACCGCAAGGCCATCGCCAACGAGCTGCTGCGGCTGAGGGGCGAGAACTGCTGGATCGACATCGTCTACTACGAGAACGCCGGCAACGCCATGACGAACGTCGACAGCGAGATCCGGAAGGTCCTCGCCACCCGGGCGTCCAACGGGAAATACATGCAGGTCACGCCCTGCCGGTTCACCGTCGGCTCACGGAGCGTGGTGCCGCACACCAAGCTCATGATGCTGGACGGCTTCTACGACGACGACATCACGCCCCGCGTCTACACCGGAAGCGCGAACTTCACGTACCTGGAGAACGCCGACGACGCCTGGTTGCGGCTCTCCGGCCGCGACCTGCACGACCGGTACGAGGCCTGGTTCAAGAGCATCCGTGGAGCCTGCGGCGGCCCGCCGCCCAATTAGACACGGAAGACGCGGAGCTGGAGCGCCAGCGTCGTGTAGTAGCCGACCAGGGTGGTCAGCTCGAACAACGCGCTCTCCTCCAGCTTCGCGTATTCGTCGTCGTCGAGGTCGCCGCTGGTCACCAGGGCGCGGACGACGTCGAGGACCGCCTGCTCGTCCGCGGGCAGCGACAGGGGCGACCCGTCGCGCAGCGCCTGGAGCTGGTCGCCGGTGAACCCCAGGTCGCGGGCGATCGGCTCGTGGGCGGCCCGCTCGAACGCGCTGTCGTGGTGGCCGGCGACGACCAGGATCGCCAGCTCCCGCGCCCGGTCGGTGAGCGTCGAACGGTAGCGGACGGCCGCGCCCAGCTCCTGCAGCGCGTCGCCGACCGGCGGGCTGAGCAACATCGCGTTGAACGGGCCCGTCAGCCCGCCCTCGGGATCCACCATGAACGTGCCGCGCGGGCCGGCGGTGATCTTCTCGTAGAGGGCGCGGGCGTGCGGCGCCAGGTCGTGCGGCGGTGTTCTGCGCAGGCGGGCCATCAGGCGATGGTAGCGCTGGACGGCGGTGTCACCCCGCGGCATGTTGACACCGTATACGTCGATGTTTACGGTGTATACACGCCAACGGACGGGGGAAGTTTCATGGCATCACGACTCAGGGCGCCGGCCGCGCTGGCGGCCTCGGCGCTGCTGTTCTACTTCGGCACCGGCTTCGCGCCGATCCCGGCGCTGACCTGGCTGGCCCCGCTGCCGGTGTTGCTGCTGGCGCCGCGGGTGAGCGCGAGGGTGACCTTCTGCGTCGCCTTTCTGGCGTACCTGCTGGGCGTGAGCAACCAGTTCGAGTTCTTCCTGAAGACGCCGTCGGTGCCGCTGCCCATCGGGATCACCATCGTCATCGGCTGCTCCCTGCTGTTCGGGCTGGTGGCCTGGATGTTCCGGGCGCTCCTCCTGCGCGGGCTGCCGCTGCTCGCCGCGAGCGCGCCGCCCGCCGTATGGGTGGCGTTCATGTACGCGACCGTCCTCGCCAACCCGACGGGCATCGTCTGGCCGCTCGCCACGTCGGTGGCCGACGTGCCCGTCGTGATCCAGATCGCCTCGGTGACAGGCGCGTGGGGGGTGACGTTCTTCGTGCTCATGGTGCCGGCCGCCATCGCGGCGGTGGCCTGGCCGGGAGCGGTCCCTGGGGCGCGGCTGCGCACCGGCGTCGCAGGGGTGGCGGCGTGCGCCGTCGTGCTCGGTTTCGGGGTGCTGCGCCTGGCCGATGCGGGCGGACCCGTCGCGCAGCGGGTGGTGGTCATGTCGGCAAGCCGCTACCAGTGGGCCCCCGACGCGGCCGGCCCGGGAGGCCAGGCCCTGATCAAGGACTACGCGGCCCAGATCGCGGCGCTGCCGGAGGGCACGATGGCCGTGCTGCCGGAGGGCGCTCTGGGCACCGACGAGGACAGCCTGGCCGGCGCGCTCCAACCGCTGCGCGCGGTCGCCCGCGAGCGAGGCGCCGACGTGGTGATCGGGATCGTGCACACGACCCCGGAGATCAAGTACAACTACTCGGTGCACCTCCCGGCCGACGGGTCCGCGCCGGTCTCCTACACGAAGTGGCACTTCGCCCCCGGAGTGCCCTTCCGGCGCGGCGACGCGCTGGTCTTCGCGCACGGCCACGGGCACGACGTCGGCCTGGCCAACTGCATGGACCTCAACTTCCCCATGCCGATCCGCGGCTACGCCCTGGCGGGGGCACGCCTGCTGGCGACGCCGGCCGCCGACGAGTTCGGCAACGGCCGGCAGCACAGCCGCAACGCGCTGCTGCGCGGCGTGGAGAGCGGGCTCTCGGTGGCGTGGGCCGCCCAGCAGGGCACGCCGATGATCTCCGACCCGTGGGGACGGGTGCTCGCCGAGACCGACACCGAAAGCAGCCGCAGCGCGTTCGTCATGGCCGCCGCCGGCGTGCCCGAGGGGCCGGGCACCACCGTCTACGCCCGTTTCGGCGACTGGTTCGCCTGGTTGTGCCTGGCGCTCGCGGTGGCCGGCGGGTTGCGGCTCCTCAGGCGCGGACGATCCGCACCCGAGACGTCCGGGACCCGCCGGGCCGTCCACACCGCGCACAGCGCGTGAGCGGTCAGCTCGTGGTCAGCCAGACCGTGGTGTCCGAGGGCAGGGCGCCGTCCTCCAGCGGGCCGCTGGCCAGGACGACCTCGCCGGCGGGCCTCGGCACCGGGCCGGGGCCCAGGTTGGTGACGCAGGTCAGGCCCGACTCGCGGGTGAAGGCCAGCACGTTCTCCCCCAGCGGAAGCCAGGTCATGGTGCCGTCGCCCAGCCGGTCGCGCCGGATGGCCAGGGCCGTCCTGTAGAGGGTGAGCATCGACCCCGGATCCGTGCGCTGGGCCTGCGCGGTGAGCCCGCGCCAGCTCTCCGGCTGCGGCAACCAGGGCGTGCCGGTCCCGAAGCCGTACGGCGGCTCGTCGCCCGACCAGGGCAGCGGCACCCGGCAACCGTCGCGGCCCGGGTTGGCGCCGCCCGACCTGGCGAACATCGGGTCCTGGCGGAGCTCGTCCGGAAGGTTCTCCACCTCCGGCAGGCCCAGCTCATCGCCCTGGTAGACGTAGACCGAGCCGGGCAGCGCCATCGACAGCAGGGCCGCCGCCCGCGCCCGCCGGTAGCCCAGCTCCGGGTCCGACGGGGTGCCGTGCAGGCGCCCGCCGTGCTCGAACGTGGTGTCGGCGCGGCCGTAGCGGGTGACGGGCCTGGTCACGTCGTGGTTGGACAACACCCATGTGGGCGGGGCGCCGATCGGGGTGTGGGTGGCCAGCGTCAGATCGATGACCCGGCGCAGCGCGGCGGGGTCCCACGGGCAGGACAGGAAGTCGAAGTTGAAAGCCGTGTGCAGCTCGTCGGGGCGCAGATAGCGGGCGAACCGCTCCTGATCGGGCAGCCAGACCTCGCCGATCAGGACGCGCTCGCCGTACTCGTCGGCCACCTCGCGCCACCGGCGGTAGACGTCGTGGACCTCGTCGAGGTCCTCGTAGCCGGTGTCCGACTTGTACAGCAGGGCCGCCGAGTCGATGCGGAAACCGTCGACGCCGCGCTCGAACCAGAAGCGCAGCACGTCCTCGAACTCCCGGTGCACCTCCGGGTTGGCCCAGTTGAAGTCGGGCTGCTCGGGGGCGAACAGGTGCAGATACCACTGCCCGTCGGGCACCTGGGTCCAGGCGGAGCCGCCGAAGATGGACTGCCAGTCGTTCGCGGGCTCGTCGCTGAACCAGAACCGGTCCCTGGCCGCCGGGTTCGCCAGCGCCTCCCGGAACCAGGCGCTCTCCGTCGAGCTGTGGTTCGGCACCACGTCGATGATGACCTTGATGTCCAGGTCATGGGCCTCGGCGATGAACCGCTCCGCCTCGGCGAGCGTGCCGAAGTCCGGCTCGATGTCCCGGTAGTCGGCCACGTCGTAGCCGCCGTCGGCCATCGGCGACGGATACCACGGGTTCAGCCAGATGGCGTCGATCCCCAGGTCCTTCAGATACGGCAGGCGGGCGCGCAGGCCGGCGAGGTCACCCACGCCGTCGCCGTTGCCGTCGGCGAAGCTACGCAGGTAGACCTGGTAGATCGCGGCTCCCCGCCACCACGTTTGCGACATGCGCTCATCCCTTGATGCTTCCGGCGGTGAGTCCCGCCATGATGTGCCGTTGGAAGATGAAGAAAACGATGATCATGGGGATGCCGGCGATGACCAGGCCTCCCATGACCTGGTTCTGCGTCACCGCTCCCGCCGTCTGCGACAGGCCCACGCTGATGGTCATCTTGTCGCTGTCGGTCATGACCAGCAGCGGCAGGACGAAGTCCTTGAACGCGGTGACGATCGTGAAGATGGAGACCACGCCGAGGATCGGCCTGGAGACCGGCAGCACGACCGACCACAACACCCGCACGGGGCCGGCGCCGTCGATCTGCGCCGCCTCGATCAGCTCGCGGGGAATGGAGTCGAAGAACCGTTTGAGCAGGAAGATGTTGAAGCCGTTGGCCGCCGCGGGGAACCACAGGCCCCACGGGTTGTTGAGCAGTCCCAGGTCCACGATCGTGACGTAGAGCGGGATGAGGATCACCATCGGCGGGATCATCAGCGTGGCCAGCATGGCGCCGAGGATCACGTTGCCGAAGACCGGCCGCAGCTTCGACAGCGCGTACGCGGCCGTGACGTCCACCGCCATGGAGAACAACCACGCGCCCAGCGCGTAGTAGACGGTGTTGGCCAGCAGCGTGCCGATGTCGAACAGGTCCCACGCCTCGGCGAACGCGTCGGTCGTCGGGCGGGCGGGGAAGAGCGACGGAGGCATCTCGGCGATCTCCTCCGGCGTCTTCATGGCGCCGGTGACCATCCAGTAGAGCGGGAAGACGAAGGCCAGCGTGAACAGCACGATGACCGCGGCCAGCACCAGCCAGTAGATCCGCCGCCCCCACCTGCTGTTGAGCTGGTGCGGCGAGACGATCGTGCGGAACTGCACGTGGATGGGTCTCGGCGCGCGCGCCTTCCCGGCCCGGCGTCGTGCGGCGGGCCGGGCGTCCGTGGCGGAGGTCATGCCTGCTCCTCCCTGGTCGTCCGGAGCTGGAAGGCCGCGAAGACGAGGAGGGCCAGCATGAGCATCATGCCGAGCGCCCCCGCCTGGCCGTAGTTCATCTGCGAGAAGGCGAACTGGTACATCAGGTACGCCACCGAGACCGTGGCGTTCTCCGGCCCGCCGCCGGTGAGCATGTACGGCTCGATGAAGACCTGCATGGTGGCCACGATCTGCAACATCAGCATGAGGAGGAGGATCAGCCGGGTCTGCGGGATGGTGACGTGCCTGATGCGCTTGAGGATGCCGGCCCCGTCGAGCTCGGCGGCCTCGTACAGCTCGGGCGGGATGTTCTGCAGGGCGGCGAGATAGATCAGCGTCGCGCTGCCCATGTTCATCCACGTCGAGACGAGCACCAGCGAGATCAGCGCCGTGGACGAGCTGTCGAGCCAGGCCAGCGGCGGCAGGCCGACGGCGCCGAGGATCTGGTTGAACAGCCCGGGCCCCGGATCGTAGAACCACCGGAACAGCAGCACCGCGACGATGGGCGGCAACATGACCGGCAGGTAGACGACGAACCGCAGGTAGGCCCGGGCGTGGCGCAGTTCGTTCAGCACGAGCGCGACGACGAACGGCACCGCATAGCCGCACAACAACGCGAGGAGCGTGAACTCCAGGGTGTTCAGCCAGGCCTCGCCGAAGGCGGGGTCCTGGACGGCTGCGGTGAAGTTGTCCAGGCCCACCCATTCCGGCGGGTTGATCAGGTCGGTCTTCTGGAAGCTCAGCACGAACTCCCTGACCATCGGATACCAGGCGAACACCGCGAAGCAGGCCAGCGCCGCGCACAGGAACCCGTAGGCCGTCAGATTGCGCCTCACGATTCCCACAGGGTCAGCCCTTGGCCGCCAGCAGGGAGTTCGCCTTGGTCTCGGCGTCGGCGAGGAGCTGGTCGATGCCGGCGTCCTCGCGGCTCAGCACGCCCGACATGGGCACGTCGAGGATGGCGTACAACTCCTGCGCGTGCACCGGCTCGGCCTTCGGCGGGATCGTGGCGGCGGCCCGCACGTACGGCTCGTAGTTCTCGACGGGCAGCGAGGCGTGCTTCACGCGGTCGGCCTGGATCGCCTTGCCGGTGGGCGAGTCGCCGTAGACGTCGTTGTCCGGCACGCCGACCGGGTTGCCGAGGGCCTTGCCGCGGGCGAAGTCGAAGCGGCCCTTGCCGACGGTGTTGAAGCGGAAGTCGAGCCAGGCCAGGCCCGCCTCGGCCTCCTCAGGGGTGGCCTTCGGGTTGATCATGAAGGCTTCGCCGCCGCTGAGCGACGCCTTGGCCTCGGGGAAGCCGGTGATGCCGTAGTCGGCGACGTTGCCCTTGAACTTGTTGACCACGTCGGTGACCACGTCGGGCGCGCCGAGCATCATGCCCACCTTGCCGCTGCCCATCGCCATCATCAGCGACTCCCAGCCGACCAGGAGCTTGTTGCCCATGCTGTCGTCCACCCAGCGCATGTCGTGCAGGGTCTGCAGCACGGCCTTGCCCTCGGGGGAGTTGAAGGCGGCCTTCGTGTTGTCGGGGGTCAGGATGCTGCCGCCGCGGCCGTAGATCGCCTGGGTGAAGTGCCAGCCTCCGGTGTTGCCGCCGGAGTATTCGCCGTAGCCGACATAGCCCTGGCCGAGGGCGGCGATCTTCTTGGCCGCCTCGCGAACCTCGGCCCACGTCGTGGGCGGGCTGTTCGGGTCGAGCCCCGCCTTGGCGAACAGGGCGCGGTTGTAGACGAGGCCGACGCCGTAGTGGACGTTCGGCACGCCGTACACCTTGCCGTCCTTGGTGACCAGCTCGCGGACGTCGGGACGCAGGTCGTTCCAGTTCTTGATCGTGCTGGTGTACGGGGTGATGTCGAGCGCCTGGCCCTTGCCGATGACGTCGGCGTAGTTGGTCACGGGCACCACGAAGACGGTCTCCATCTGGCCGCCCGCCATCTTGGGGCCGAACGTCTTGGGGTCGAAGCACGGCTGCTGGTCCGTGCTCTTGACCGTCACCCCGGGGTGGTTCTTCATGAACGTGGCCACGTCGTCATCCCAGGCCTGCCGCTCCTTCGGCGCCGACTTGGCGGGCTGGCAGGCCACCGTGATCGTCACGGCCCCGGCGCCGCCGGCGGAAGGGGAGGCGGGCTCGCCCGAGCCGCAAGCCGTGGCCGCGAGCCCGAGCACGGTTACGAGCAGGAGTCCGGTGGATCTCTGCATGGTCTGACCCTTCTGATGCGAGGTGCCCACACCATAGGATCGTCCACCGAAGTCCGCAATATTTCGACGGACTATTGCAAGATAACGACTACGTCACGAGCGGCCTCGCGTCAACGGCGCTCCATCGGGGGTGCGGGCCGTGGAGGCCCTGACCACCAGCTCGGGCTCGAACAGCAGCTCGTCCGCGGGCACGACCGCCTTGTCGATCTGCGCGACCAGCAGGTCCACCGCGGCCCTGCCCATGGCGTCGATCGGCTGGCGGACCGTCGTCAGCGGCGGCTCGGTGCAGTTCATCAGCGCGGAGTCGTCGAAGCCGATGACCGAGACGTCCGCGGGCACGGCGAGCCCGGCGCGGCGGGCCGCCCTGATGGTGCCGAGCGCGAGCAGGTCGCTGGCGCAGACCACGCCGGTGACGCCGCGCCTGACCAGCCTGGCCGCGGCCGCGTGCCCGCCCTCCAGCGAGAACATCGTGTGCTCGACCAGCTCGGGATCGCCATCCTCCGACAGGAACGTCTCCAGCTTGCGCCGCGACGGCATGTGGTCCTTCGGCCCGAGCACCATGCCGATCCGCTCGTGGCCGAGCGCGCGCAGGTGGGCGACGGCCATCTCGGCGGCCACCACGTCGTCGCAGGACACCTGCGGGAAGTCGAGCCGGGCCACGGCCGCGTTCACCAGCACGGTGGGCAGCTTGCGCTCGTGCAGCAGCTCGTAGTGCCCGTGCGCGGCGTCGGCCTGGGCGTAGAGCCCGCCGGCGAAGACCACGCCGCTGACCTGCTGCTGGAGCAGCAGGTCGACGTAGTCGGCCTCGGAGACGCCGCCGACCGTGCGCGTGCACAACACCGAGGTGAAACCCTGCTGGGCCAGGGCTCCGCCGACCACCTCGGCGAAGGCGGGGAAGATCGGATTCTGCAGCTCGGGGAGCACCAGGCCGACCAGCCGGGCCCGGTCGCCGCGCAGCTGGGTGGGGCGTTCGTAGCCGAGCACGTCGAGGGCGGTGAGCACCGCCTCGCGGGTCGCGTCGGACACCCCCGGCTTGCCGTTGAGCACGCGGCTCACGGTCGCCTCGCTCACCCCGACCTTCTTGGCCACCTCTGCGAGTCGTCGTGTCATGCGCAAACTATACGGCCTGGAACGCAAGCGCTTGCAACGGCTTACGTGAATCCAGCGCTCTCGTTTGCAGCGCCTTAATGGCGCCCTTTGCTGGTCGAGGGCCGTCCTGAACTGCGAGGAGAGCCTGAAAGCCATCGCGCGAGCCAGTCAATTCCTTGCGAAATTTCGTCGGAATATTGCGGCCATCTGCTCGGCATCCTATGGTTCGGCCAACCGCCTGACCCGAAGGGCCACCCCCATGAGAGCACTCATCGCCGCCCTCACGTTACTCACCGGACTCCTCGCCGCCCCCGCGCACGCCGCGGCCGACACCGACCTCGCCGCCGGGAAGACCGCCACCGCCAGCAGCCACGCCGACGTCTACCGCGCCGCCAACGCGACCGACGGCGACCAGGCCACCTACTGGGAGTCGGCCAACCACGCCTTCCCGCAGTGGATCCAGGTCGACCTCGGCGCCGCAGCCGACGTCAGCAGGCTCGTGCTCAAGCTGCCCGCCGGCTGGCCCCGCCGCACCCAGACGCTGACCGTCCAGGGCAGCGCAGACGGCACGACCTTCACCACGCTCGCCGGCTCGGCCACGTACACCTTCGAGCCCACCGCGACGATCACCCTCACCGAGGCCAGAACCCGCTACGTCCGGCTGGCGTTCACCGCCAACACCGGCTGGCCGGCCGGGCAACTGTCCGAGTTCGAGATCTGGGGCAGCCGCCCCGACGGGCCCGGCGACGGCGCCAACCTGGCCCTCGGAAAGCCCGTCGAGGGCTCGTCCCACACCCATACCTACATCGCCGCCAACGCCAACGACGACGACCTGAGCACGTACTGGGAGGGCGCCGCCCACCCCGGCACGCTCACCGTGGAACTCGGCGCCGACACCGACCTGAGCTCCGTCACGCTCAAGCTCAACCCCGCCCAGGTCTGGGCCAGGCGTACGCAGGCCATCCAGGTCCTCGGCCGCGCGCAGGGCGCCACCGGCTTCACCAGCCTCGTCTCCCAGGCCACCTACACCTTCGACCCGGCCACCGGGAACGCGGTCACCATCCCCGTGACCGGCAGGGCCGCCGACGTCCGGCTCAGGATCACCGCCAACTCCGGCGCGCCCGGCGGCCAGATCGCCGAGTTCCAGATCTTCGGCACGCCCGCACCCAACCCCGACCTGACCGTGTCGGGCCTCACCTCCTCGCCCGCGTCGCCGGTCGAGACCGACGACGTCAGGCTCTCGGCCACGGTCAGGAACGCCGGCACCGAACGCTCCGCCGCGACCACGGTGAACTTCTACGTGGGCGACGACCGGGCCGGCAGCGCCGACGTCGCCGCGCTGGCCGCGGGGGCGTCGGCCACCGTGTCCGCGGACATCGGGACGCGTACGGCCGGCACCCACGAGCTGTCCGCCAGGGTGGACGAGGACGGCGAGGTCACCGAGCAGGACGAAACCAACAACGCCACGACCGGCACGCTGACCGTGAAGCCCGCCGACACGGCCGACCTGGTCGCCTCCCCCGTCTCCTGGACGCCGGGCAACCCCGCCGCCGGCGCCACCGTGACGTTCACCGTGGCGATCAGGAACCAGGGCACGGTCGCCTCCAGCGGCGGCTCCCACGGCGTCACGCTGACCGTCGCCGACGACTCCGGCGACGTCGTCAGGACGCTGACCGGCTCCGCGACCGGCGTGATCGCCCCCGGCGCCACCACCGCCCCGGTCGACCTCGGCACCTGGACCGCGGCTGACGGCAGGTACACCGTCAAGACCGTGCTCGCCGCCGACTCCGAGGAACTGCCGGTCAGGCGCGACAACAACACCAGCACGCTGCCGCTGTTCGTGGGCCGCGGCGCGAACATGCCGTACGACACCTACGAGGCCGAGGACGCCGTGCTCGGCGGCGGCGCCACCCGCGCCGGCCCGAGCAGGGAGATCGGCACGACCGCCGGCGAGGCGTCAGGGCGGCGCGCGGTGACGCTGGACAGGACCGGCGCCTACGTCGAGTTCACCACCAAGGCGCCGGCCAACACCCTCGTCACCCGCTTCTCCATCCCCGACGCCCCGGGCGGCGGCGGCATCGACTCGACGCTCAACGTCTACGTCGACGGCGCCTTCCACAAGGCCATCGACCTGACCTCCCGCTACGCCTGGCTGTACGGCCCCGAGGCGAGTCCCGGCAACGATCCCGGTTCGGGCCCGCCCCGGCACATCTACGACGAGGCGAACCTGATGCTCGGCACCACCGTGCCGGCGGGCAGCAAGATCAGGCTGCAGAAGGACGCGGCCAACGGCTCCACGTACGCGATCGACTTCGTGGACCTCGAGCGGGTGTCCCCGGTCGCCAACCCCGACCCGGACACGTACGCCGTGCCGGCCGGCTTCTCCCACCAGGACGTGCAGAACGCGCTGGACAAGGCCCGCATGGACGCCGGCCTGGTAGGCGTCTACCTGCCCGCGGGCGACTACCGGACCTCCGGCAAGTTCCAGGTGTACGGCAAGGCGATCAAGGTCGTCGGCGCCGGCCCGTGGTTCACCAGGTTCCACGCGCCCTCGGGGCAGTCCAACACCGACATCGGCTTCCGGGCCGACGCCACGGCCAACGGCACGACGTTCGCGAACTTCGCCTACTTCGGCAACTACACCTCGCGCATCGACGGCCCCGGCAAGGTGTTCGACTTCACGAACGTGGCGAACATGACGATCGACAACATCTGGGTCGAGCACCAGATCTGCATGTACTGGGGCTCCAACACCGACAACATGACGATCAGGAACTCGCGCATCCGCAACGTGTTCGCCGACGGCCTGAACATGACCAACGGCAGCACCGGCAACCACGTCACCAACGTCGAGACGCGGTCCACGGGCGACGACAGCTTCGCGCTGTTCTCCGCGACCGACAACAACGCGGGCGAGCAGCACGGCAACGTCTACGAGAACCTGACCTCGCTGCTCACCTGGCGGGCCGCGGGCGTGGCCGTCTACGGCGGCTACGGCAACACGTTCAGGAACATCTACGTGGCCGACACGCTGGTGTACTCCGGCGTCACGATCAGCTCGCTGGACTTCGGCATTCCGATGCACGGGTTCGGGGCCGACCCGCCCACGGTCTTCGAGAACATCTCGCTGGTCAGGGCCGGCGGGCACTTCTGGGGGCAGCAGACGTTCCCGGCGATGTGGCTGTTCTCCGCGTCCAAGAAGTTCCAGGGCATCCGCGTCAGCAACCTGGACATCGTGGACCCGACGTACAGCGGGATCATGTTCCAGACCGGCTACCAGGGTCCGACGCCGCTCAACCCGATCGAGGACACGATCTTCACGAACGTGTCCATCAGCGGGGCGAAGAAGAGCGGTGACGCCTTCGACGCCAAGTCCGGGTTCGGCATCTGGGTGAACGAGCTGCCCGAACCCGGTCAGGGCCCGGCGGTCGGGTCGGCCACGTTCAACGGCCTGCGGTTCTCCGGCAACGCCCAGGACGTCAAGAACACGACCTCGACCTTCACCCTGGACATCGATCCGTGATGCGCCTTCCCGTCAGGTGAGATCTGACCTGGTGGGCAGGCCCTGCCAGTCGCTCGCGCTGGTCACCGCGGCGGCGCTCAGCAGCGCCCCGCGGTGCAGGCGTTCCTGGGGGATGAGGCCGTCGAGCGCGGCGCTGATGTAACCGGCGGTGAAGGCCTCCCCCGCCCCTGACGTGTCCACGACGGGCACCTGCCAGCCGGGCACGTCGTACCGCATGCGGTCGGCCCGTACGCTCGCGCCCTTCGCCCCGCGGTCCACCACGACCTCGCGCTCGGGGGTGAGCGCGGGCTTGACCAGATCGAGCTCGTCCTGGCGGAGGAAGAGCAGGTGGGAGCGGCAGGCCAGCTCGCCGAGCACGTCCTCGGCCTCGCGTACGGACGCCCACAGGTCCGGGACGTACTCGACTGCGAAGGAGATCATCACGTCGGCGTTCCTGGCGGCGTTCACGGCGACCCGCACGGCCTCGAGCGTTTCCCTGCCGAGGCCGGCCGTCAGGCCGGTGACGTGCAGCATCTTGGCCGCGGCGATCCGGTCGATGGGCACGTTGCCCGGCGCCAGCCGCGAGCCCGCCGAGCCGGCGCGGTACTGGGCCGCCCTCGGGTCCCGGCCGACGCGCGTCTCCCTGAGGAGCAGCCCTGTGCGCAGCCCTTCGGACACGCGCATGTCCAGCACGTCCACGCCCTCGCCCTTGAGCACGGTGAGCGCCCTGGCGCCCAGCTCGTCGTCGCCCACCTTGCCGAGGTACGCGGACCGGTGCCCGAGCCGGGCCAGGGCGATCGCCAGGGTGAACTCGGGCCCGCAGACGTCCAGCCTGGCCTCGCTCTCGTGGCGTACGCGGCCGCTGGAGACGACGCCCAGCGGCTCGCCCAGGGTGTAGACGTCGGTCATGACCTCAAACTGTAGTGGCTCAAGTCACCCAAACAGTCTTTTTCCCCGCATAAGTGCAGGTTAAAGCGTGATCAAAAATTTTCTCGAAACTTGGGCCAACCTTTTCCCGAACGGGTGCCTCTAAGCAGTAGAGGAGCCGGCGCCCCGGGCCGGTTCTGAAGTCAATACGGGGAGAGGAATCAGCACCCTCATGAAGAAGATCACAGCAGGACTCATTTCCGCCGTCGCCGGCGGCACCATGCTCGTGTCCGGCGCGGGTGTGGCGTCGGCCACCACCTACGACACCGAGCTTCGGATCCGCGACATCTCGCCGAACCCCGTCGTGGTCAAGGGCAACTCCGAGACCAAGGCGTACTTCGACGTCGGCGCCAGCCGCGACGTCGAGAAGGTCGTGCTCAGCGTGGAGCCGGCAAGCTCCAAGTTCCGCACCATGCGCACCAAGGGCGTCGACGACCTCGAGGGCTGGCGCTACGCCATCGCCTTCAACAAGAACGACCCCGAGGGCAAGTGGAAGGCCACGGCCGTCGCCTACAACGAGGACGGCAGGCGGATCGCCACCGACTCCGCGTACTTCTACGTGGACATCCGCAAGGGCCGGGCCGACACCAGGATCACCCGGTTCAACGCGTCCCCGTACAAGGTGCGCAAGGGCCGGTCGATCTACTTCTCCGGCAAGCTCCAGGCCGAAGACCACCGGTGGGAGGGCGTCCGCGGCGAGCGGGTCAGCATCTACCACCGCGCCAGCGGCTCCAGCGCCTGGAAGTGGGTCGACTCCGCCAGGACCGGGCGGCACGGCAAGTTCTACGGCAAGGTTCGCGCCTACCGCAGCGGCAGCTTCAAGGCCGTCTACCGCGGTGACCGCGAGCTCCAGCCGACCACGAGCCGCACGGACTACGTGCGGGTCTACCGCGGCTGGCACTGGTAGTTCAACCATCTGAGGCCCGGTCCCCTGTCGGGGGGACCGGGCCTCAGGCTTTCCGGATTCGTGCACGATCCGAGGTTTATCGATCACGCGAATGTTGCATGGACTACCCCATTGCGTTGATCGACCCCAAAGGAGCCGCCGGATGCCGCATCCCGTGATCGCCCTCGTCCTGAGCATGACGAGCACGCTCGGGACGGCCCCTTCATCCGAAGTGTCCGTACGCTACGACCCCGCCGGCTCGCCGCGCGCCGAGCAGGCCAGGAAGCTCCTCAAGGACAGCGGCGCGCTGAAGACCAGGATCCGGGTCCCCCAGCCCGTCAAGGTCGTCGCCAAGGACTGCGGCTCGCCCAAGGCCATCTGGGATCACGCCGAGCGCCGCATCACGATCTGCTACCAGCTGGTCGACAAGGTGCGTACGACGATGAAGGGCATCGCGGAGACCGAGGAGGTCGACGCCGAAGCCGCGGCCGCCCGCATGGACGGCGCGCTGAGCATGCTCTTCCACCACCAGCTCGGCCACGCCCTGACCACGCTCAACGGCATGCCGGACAGCGAAGGCCAGGCCGACCAGTTCGCGGCGCTCACGCTCGCGGCCGACGCGTCCAAGCGGGTGGTGTCCGCCGCCGAGGCCCGCCACCTGCTGGCCGGGCACACCGGCGTCGACCACCTGTCGGGCCTGACGCAGTCGGCCACGTTCGCCTGCCTGTTGTACGGCTCCGACCCCGCCAAGCACGCCGAGATCGCCAGGGGCGGCTGGGTCCCCGCCGAGCGGGCGCCCTCCTGCGCCGGCGAATACGCCCGTGTCAAGACGGCCCTCGGCTCCATGGCGGTGAAAGCCGGCACCTGACGGGTAGCGTCCGGGGTATGGCTGACGACCTGCTCAAGGATTACGACCCGTTCGACATCCTCGACGCCGAGGCGGCCCGGCTCGACCGGTTCTTCTCGGGGCTCGACGAGGCCGGCTGGTCGAGTCCCTCGCGCTGCGACGGCTGGTCCGTCCGCGACGTGCTGGGCCACCTGGCGGGCGAGGAGCTGTACAACCACGCCTGCCTCGACGGGACCGTCCAGGACCTGCTGACCCGGCTGTCCGCGGAGGGCGTGAGCGGCTACAACGACTTCAACGAGTGGTCCGTGCGAAGGTGCCGGGAACTGCCCGTCGGAGAGGTCCTGGAGGAGTGGCGGGTCAAGAACGGCGAGACGCGCCGGCGCATGCGGGAGCTCGGCCCCGACGCCCTGCTCGACACGATGGCCGGCCCCTACCCCAACGGTCTGCAGGCCTTCCACTACGACTCCGAGTACGCCACCCACGCCGACGACGTCGGCGCCCCCGTGTCCGCCGGCGAGGCCGAGGGCAGGACAGCGTGGCGGGTCGCCGTGGGGCGGTTCGTGCTGGCGGAGCAGGAGGCCGAGGTGCAGGTCGAGCAGGCGGCCGGGCAGATCCGGGCGTCCGTGGACGGAGTCGCCGCGACGCTGTCGCCCGCGCGGTTCGTCGAGGCCACGGTGGGCAGGCTGCCCGCCTCGAGCGGCGTCGACCCGCGGGTCGTCGCGGCGCTGAGGTGCCTGGCCTGAGCCCTTCGAGCTGCTGAGAGGAGATCGGGTCATGTGGTTGCGCGACCGCTCAGGAACGGAGCCGGTGACCGCGCGCAGCCCGCTGCGCGCCCGGCGGATCCTGTCGTGGGTGGCACTCGTGATCGCCGTCGTGGCGGGGGTGTTCTTCCTCGTACGCGCCATGAGCACGGGCGAGGAGGTCTGGCGCTGGGAGGCCGCCATCGCCGCCGCGGTGGCCGTCGTCGCCGCCATCGACCTGGTGGTGCTGCGCCGCCGATCAGGTCGCCAGCACGGCGACCAGCAGTGACACGATCACCAGGGCGGCGGCGAGGTAGATCATCCAGGCGCGGGGCACCCGCCTGCGCACGCCGCGCGCGTCCTTGTTGATCTCAGCGACGCGCCTGGCGAGCTCGGGGTCCTCCTGCTCAAGGGCACCCTCGATCTCGGCGAGGATGCGGCGCTCCCTTGGGGAGAGACTCATCGCGATCACCTCACACCGGTGACCACCTCTTACCCGCCGTGGGGACGGACATGCCGCTCCTCGGGAGGCGCGGCGTTCTCATTCCCGTACCTCCGGACCGAGCTCACCGTACCTCCTGGGCGAGCTCAGGCCCGCCCAGGCCAGGGCGTCGGGGTCGTGCTCGACGGCGACCACGGTGTTCCGCTCGCCGAGCAGCCGTTCGACCACAGCCTTGCCGATACCGCGTCCGCCACCGGTTACCACATAGGAATATCCCATGACACAACGCTATTAGCCGTTCACACATATAAGACAATGCAATTCCCGGCGACGTGACCTTTATCACTAGGTGCCGTCATATGAAGGGAATGAGCGCATCGTCTGCTGTACGACTGATCGGGCACTCGCGATCATCCAGACCGCCGGATAGGGCGTGCTCTATTACGCGTTCCGGGTATTCACCCCGCCGGGGAGGCCGCCTTCGTCAGGCCCGCCTGCGCAGCGCGTCGACCGGTTGCCGAGCCATCGCGACAGACGACGTCGACCGTGGCGGTCGGCCCTACGACGGGAGCCTGCTCGCGGGCGCCGGCTGCCTGGCGGTGAGACTCGCCGCGATCAGCAATCCGGCGGGGATGAGCCCGCCGAGGAACCCGCTCGGCCCGATCAGGAAGACGGCCAGCACCACCCACCCGAGCATCGTCCAGCCCACGTATGCCGGGACTCGCTGACCCTGTCTCCCCATCCGCGACACCAGCAGCCCCAGCAACACGAGGACCACGACGAACCCGCCCGGAAGGGCCCAGAACGTCGTCAGCGATTCGGTGCTTCCCGTCCGGTTGCGCAAGTCACCGGCGAACCAGCTCGACCAGGGGGCAAGGCCGGCGAACACGGCGGTGTGCAGCGCCGCGATGAGGATCATGGCGTGGCCGGCCCAGACGGTGAGCCGGCTCGGGGGCGTGTCAGTGCTCATGACAGCCATCCTCACCGGGTCGTAACCTGGGACACTCCCCTGCGGGAGGGATCAGCGTCCCCCGCTCCGGGGAGGAGCCGCGACGACCATCCCACGGGATCACGTGACTACCGTGGAGCGAGCCGACCGGCGCGAGCGTGCCGGCGGGGCACCCGCCCGATCTTCCGATCGCCGTCGGCGAACTCACGAAAAGCCGTCCCCCGAACACGTAAGGTAGCCGCATGGATACACCCCTCGAGGTCCTCCACCGCGTGTTCGGCTACGACTCGTTCAGGGCGGGTCAGCAAGAGATCATCGACCATGTCGTGACCGGCGGCGACGCGCTCGTCCTCATGCCCACCGGCGGCGGCAAGTCACTGTGCTATCAGATCCCCGCCCTGGTGCGACGCGGTGTGGGGGTGGTCGTCTCGCCCCTCATCGCGCTGATGCAGGACCAGGTCGACGCGCTGCGGGCGCTCGGCGTGCGGGCGGGGTTCCTCAACTCGACGCAGGATGTCGACGAGCGCCGGCTGGTGGAGTCGGAGTTCCTGGCGGGCGAGCTCGACCTGCTCTATCTCGCCCCCGAGCGGCTGCGCGTCGATGCCACGCTGCGGCTGCTGGCCAAGGGTGACATCTCGATCTTCGCCATCGACGAGGCCCACTGCGTGGCGCAGTGGGGCCACGACTTCCGCCCCGACTACCTCGAGCTGTCCCAGCTGCGCGAGTCCTGGCCCGACGTGCCGCGCATCGCCCTGACCGCCACCGCCACCCCGGCCACCCGCACCGAGATCTCCGCCCGGCTCGGTCTCGACGAGGCCCGCCACTTCGTCGCCGGCTTCGACCGGCCCAACATCCACTACCGCATCCTCCCCAAGAGCGAGCCCAAGCGACAGCTGCTCGACTTCCTGCGCACCGAGCACCCGGGCGATTCGGGCATCGTCTACTGCCTGTCCCGCTCCTCGGCGGAGAAGATCGCCGAGTTCCTGGCCGCCAACGGGATCGCCGCGGTGCCCTACCACGCCGGCCTCGACGCCCGCACGCGCGCCGCCCACCAGGCCCGCTTCCTGCGCGAAGACGGGCTGGTCGTGGTGGCCACGATCGCGTTCGGGATGGGCATCGACAAGCCCGACGTGCGCTTCGTCGCCCACCTCGACCTGCCCAAGTCGGTGGAGGGCTACTACCAGGAGACCGGGCGAGCCGGGCGCGACGGCCTGCCCGCCACCGCGTGGATGGCCTACGGCCTGCAGGATGTGGTGCAACACCGGCGGATGGCCATGGAGGGCGACGAAGCACACCGCCGCCGCCAGGTGCACCACCTCGACGCCATGCTCGCGCTCTGCGAGACCGTGGGCTGCCGGCGGATGATGTTGCTCGACTACTTCGGCCAGAAGAGCTCGGAGCCCTGCGGCAACTGCGACACCTGCCAGACGCCTCCCGAGTCGTGGGACGGCACGACCGCGGCCCAGAAGGTGCTCTCCACCGTGTGGCGGCTCGACAAGGAGCGGCGCCAGAAGTTCGGCGTGGGGCAGACGGTCGACATCCTGCTCGGCAAGAAGACCGCCAAGGTGCTCCAGCACGGCCACGAGACGCTGACGGTGTTCGGGGTCGGGGCCGACCTGGGCAACGCGGAGTGGCACGGGGTCGTGCGGCAGCTGCTGGCCCAGGGGCTGCTGGCGGTGGAGCCCAACCACGGCGCGCTGGTGCTCACCGACGGCAGCGCGGAGGTGCTCAGGGGCCGGCGTGAGGTGCCGCTGCGCCGCGACACGCTACGCCCGGCCCGCGCCAGGACCTCTCCGGCGAAGGCCCAGGTCGCGGCCGAGCTGCCCGAGGAGGCGGCGCCGGTCTTCGAACGCCTGCGCGCCTGGCGCGCCGCCACCGCCAAGGAGCAGGGGGTGCCCGCCTACGTCATCTTCCACGACGCGACGCTGCGCGAGATCGCCACCCGATCGCCGTCCTCGCTGGCGGAGCTGAGCCAGGTCAACGGCGTGGGCGAGAACAAACTGGCCAAATACGGCGAGCAGGTGCTGGCCACGTTGCACGAGGATCCCTGACCTCCGGCCATCGCGATCGGGTGGCGGCGACCAGCCGGGTCGGGTGGTGGCGACGGCCGCACGA
Source organism: Nonomuraea sp. B5E05 (assembly GCF_039880665.1). Classification (NCBI taxonomy): domain Bacteria; kingdom Bacillati; phylum Actinomycetota; class Actinomycetes; order Streptosporangiales; family Streptosporangiaceae; genus Nonomuraea; species Nonomuraea sp. B5E05. The sequence continues at coordinate 8 of NZ_JBDPMJ010000021.1, read as the reverse complement.
AGAACGGT
>NZ_JBDPMJ010000020.1:0-177889 GCF_039880665.1 Nonomuraea sp. B5E05 | reverse complement strand
GGTCCTCCCAACTCATCGTCGATCTTCACGTAGAGTGCGGTGAGAAGGGTCTCGATGTCGTTCGTCACAAAACGATCATGGAGGCCCTTCCCCTATGCACCGCAAGCCTTCGGACTTACTCGTCTAGCGGGCGGTGGCGGGCGGGGCCGGCGCTTCCTCGCCCGTCGCGATGGCCACCTCGACGGAGATCGGGGCCGGGCCTCCGCCCGTGATCGGCAGGCCGCCGGTGACGGTGTAGGTGCGCACGTCGTACGCCCCGCCCGAAGGCGGCGCCGCCACCGTGAAGGCCGGGTGGGCCCCACCGCCGGGGACGACCGAGGTGGAGATGTAGTCGCCCGCCATGCGGCCCTGCAGCGTGTCGGCGAACCAGTCCAGCGGCATCGCCCCGTGCAGCTCCTCAGGGGCCGCCCAGGTGGCCCCGCCGTTGGTGGAGGACGTGTAGCCGACCGTGAGCCTGCAGGTGGCGGCGGTGCAGGCGGCGTCGGGGTAGCGGTAGTAGGTGAGCGCGAGCCGTACCGCGCCGCCCGCGCTGGCGCGGTCGACGCCCAGGCCGGGCAGGAAGTGGTCGCCGCCGTCGCTGGTGGCCCGCATGACGCGGCTCCACTCCTCGCCGGTGGCGGACCTGCTCAGCACGATGTCGTTGCCGGAGCACCGGTACTGGAAGCGGCAGTCGTGCCAGGCGACGTACACGGCGCCGGTCGCGTCCGTCTCCGCCGACGGCAGCGGCGCCGCTCGCAGCCCGCCCGCGACCGTGTGCCGCCGCACCGCCGTGACCAGCACGCCGGGTTCCCAGCTCGCGCCGCCGTCGCTGGAGCGGATGGAGCGGATCTCGCCCTCGTCGCTCAGGTACGGCACCACCACGGCCCCGTCAGGCCGCACGACCGGTTGCCCGCCGAGCCCGTTCTCAGGGGTGGCGGTCACCGTCCAGGTGAGGCCGCCGTCGGAGGAACGCGCCATCGTGATCGCGTTGCCCGCGGCGTGGTCGTCGAAGGCCGCGTGGCAGTGGCCGTAGAAGGGGCTGGACGGGCTGTTGTCGCAGACGATCCAGCTCTTGTCCAGGTCCCCGCCGCCGTCCCCGCCGCCCCCGTCCCCGAGCCTGTCGCCGTCGCCCGCCGTGGCGACCGTGACGGGCGCGTCCCAGGTACGGCCGCCGTCGGCGGAGCGGCTGGCGAGCACCGCCGTCCCGGTGATCCCGCCCTGCTCCGACAGTGCCAGCGACGCGATCAGCCAGATCCGGTGCCGGGCGTCGTAGGCCACCGACGGGTCGCTGACCCGGTCGTGGGAGCCGCCGCCGAACGTGGTGATCCCGGGCAGCACCCCCTTCGTCCAGGTGCCGCCGTTGTCGGGCGAGGCGGCGAACGCGATGCCGGTGGCGCCGCCGTCGAAGAACCGGCCCGACTGGTGCGCGGTCACGAGGGCCGAGCCCCACTGGAAGGTGTCGGGCCCGGCCTGTGTGCCGTGCCGGCTGGTGGCGTTGGCGTACGCGTCGGACCCGATCTCCGTCAGCGGGACCGCCGCGGCGGCGGGCGAGGAGGACGTGAGCAGGAGGGTCGCGGCGACGGCGGCCGGTACGGACAGGAGCCCGCCGATTCCTCGGCGCCTGGCGGGGGATGGCACAGTCCACCTCCACTTGGCGTGTCAGTTCCAGCTGGCACCGTTCCGCCGCCGTTGTCAACCTCCTGATCGCCGATCGGGCCCCCTCATCGTTCCGCGTGCACGACGTCGCGGTGGATCCGCGACAGGGGCACGCCGTCGCGCTGCAGGCAGCGGACCGTCTCGTCCACCATGGGCGAGGGGCCGCAGACGTACACGTCGTGCTCGGTCCAGCAGCGTAAGCGCCGGGTGACCTCGGGCAGGTGGCCGCGCATCCCGTCGTACGACGGCTGGTCCGAGACCACGGGCACGACCCGCAGCCATGGGAAGGCCGACTCCATCCTGATCAGGTCGGGCAGGTCGTACAGCTCGCCGGCGGTGCGGGCGCCGTGCAGCAGGTGGATGGAGGGCCGCCGGCCGGAGGCGATGAGGGACTCGACGATCGCCTTCAGCGGTGCCAGGCCCGTGCCGCCCGCCACGCACAGCACGTCGCGCACGCTCTGCTCGCGCGGTGTCATCGTGCCCATCGGCGGCCCCAGCATGACCGTGTCGCCGACGCGCGTGTGCCTGGCCAGGGTCGTCGACACCCAGCCGCCGGGCACCGAGCGCACGTGCAGGCTGATCGTGTTGTCCTGGCGCGGCGCGTTGGCGATGGAGAACGTGCGCCACACGCGGGGCCAGCGCGCCGTCTGCACGGTGACGTACTGGCCGGACGTGTACGGCAACCGCTGCGCGGGCCGCAACGTGATGACCGCGATGTCCTGGTGGCGCAGCTCGTGGCCGACCACCTCGGCCAGCCACCAGGCGGGCGAGACCCCCGCGTCGGCCTCGGCCGAGGCGATCATCATCTTGGCGGCGGCCGCGTACGCCGCCACCCATGCCTCCTCGATCTCGGGGCTCCAGACCTCGGCGGCGAAGCGGCGGACCGTGGCGAGCAGTGCCTTGCCCACGGCCGCGTAGTGCTCGGCGACCACGCCGTACTTGCGGTGGTCCCTGCCCAGCTGGCCGAGGAACGCCGCCATGCTTTCCGGGCTGTCCAGGCTCCACACGATCCTGGTCAGCGCGCTGAACAACCGGTCGCGCTGGACGTCCAGAGCCGGCGGGAACATGCCTCGCAGGTGTGGATTCTCAGCGAACAGCCGGCCGTAGAAGTAGGCGGTGGCCTGCTCGGCCACCGGCTCGATGACGGAGAAACTCTCCTTGACCAGGCGCGGATTCAACGACATATTCCCACTCCACTTGTGACCGGAAACGCATTCCGGTCTTGCCGTTCACCTCCCTGACGGTTCCGGGTGATGAGCGCACGTCCCTCCCCGGCACTTCTGCTGCGCTCGCAAATGAGTCTTACACCACCGATGACGCGTCACAACCATTTCCCTCCAATAAGGTGCGAAGCAGAATCTTGTGCAGGGCTGGCCGTACGATATTTCTCGGTTTTTCGGACAATAATCGTGAATAAAAGTCGCATTCATGTGATGGGGCGAGCCGGATGCGCCATCCGGGCGTCCCGGCGCCTCGCCGCGAGCACGGGCCCGTCGAGCGTCCGGGGGCGTGGGAGGCACGTGGCGGGAGGGGATCTTGGGGAGGGGTGACATATCGGAAAGGCTGTGCGCCATGATGGGCATGTAGCCGTCACCTCGACCGGCTGGTGGCCGAACGAACTCCACCATGCCCCTGGAGATCGCATGTCCCGTCCGCTGATCGGTATCACCGCCTACTTCGAGGCCGCCCGCTGGAGTGACTGGGTGCGGGAGGCCGTGCTCTCGCCGCCCTCCTACGCCAAGGCGGTCGACCGGGCCGGGGGCGCGCCCGTGGTGCTCCCGCCGCTCGGCCTGCACGCCGTCGACGACTACGTACGCGGCCTGCGGGGGGTGGTCCTGGCCGGAGGGGTCGAGGTGGACGCCTCCGCCTACAACGGAGAGCACGACGACCGCGTCCCCGAGGGGCAGCCGCACCGCGACCGCTTCGAACTGGCCCTGGCCAGGGCGGCGGTCAAGGCCGACGTGCCGATCCTGGCCATCGCCAGGGGCATGCACGTGCTCAACGTCGCCCAGGGCGGCACGCTGATCCCGTGGTTGCCCGACGTGCTCGGCAACCACCATCACGCCGAGCCGGGCAAGCCCCACACGCTCCAGGTCAGCGTGTCCAGCAAGCTCGGCAAGGCGATCGGCGACCAGGTCGAGGTCGTCGCGCCGCACCACCAGTCCGTCCGCCGCCTCGGCACCGGGCTGCTCGCCGTGGCCTGGGCCGACGACCAGATCGTCGAGGGCATCGAGGTGCAGGGCCACAGGTTCGGCGTGGGCGTGCAATGGCATCCCGAGCGCGATCTCGAGGACCGGCTCTTCGATGCGTTCATGGAGGCGGCCCGATAGGCTTCGATCATGCCGCTGCACCCTCAGTCGCGGGACTACATCGCCGTCCATCCGTCGGATCTGGGCGCCGATCCGGCCATGCTCGACCTGGCCGGGATCCAGGAGTTGCGCGCACATGACGGCCTGGCGGCCCAGCGCGGTCCGCTCACCAAGCTGCCGTTCGTCCGCGACGAGCGCGCCGAGGGCGTGCCGATCCGGATCTACCGCGCCGACCCCGGCGACGACCGGCTGCCGGTCGTGGTCTATTTCCACGGGGGCGGGTGGGTCCTCGGCAGCGTCAAGCGCAACGACGCGTTGGCTCGCGACCTGGCCATCCGCACCGGCGCGGTGGTCGTGTCCGTCGACTACCGGCTGGCCCCCGAGCACGCCTTCCCTGCCGCCGCCGACGACGCGTGGACGGTCGTGCGCGACATCTTCGCCAGGCCCGCCTTCTATCAGAGCAACGGCCGCGTGGCCGTCGTCGGCGACAGCGCGGGCGGCAACCTGGCGGCCGTCGCCGCATGGCAGGCCCGCGACGCCGGGCTCCGGCTGGCCCACCAGGTGCTCGTCTATCCCGTGCTCGACGCGGCGATGCGGACGCCCAGCTACACGGAGTTCGCCAAGGGCTTCGGGCTGGAGGCCGAGGAGATGGCGTGGTTCGCCCGCCAGTACGCCCCAGACGCCGACCCGGCCGACCCGCGGCTGTCCCCGCTGTGCCTGCCCGACGTCGCCGGCCTGGCGCCCGCCACCATCGTGACGGCCGAATACGACGTGCTCCGCGACGAGGGCGAGAGCTACGCCCGGCGCCTGACGGACGCGGGCGTGCCGGTCGGGCTGCGCAGGTTCGACGGCGCGGTGCACAACTTCTTCGGCCTGCCCGGCCTGTTCGACCAGGCGGGCGAGGCCCGCGACCACATCGCGGGGCGGCTGCGAGAGGCGCTGTGACCTACACCAAGCTGAAGATCGACACCCCGGCCGACGGCGTGCTGCGGGTCACGATCAGCGAGCCGGGCCGGCTCAACGCCGTCGACGCCGCCGCCCACCGCGAGCTGGGCGAGATCTGGCGCGACGCCGACCGCGACGACGGCGTCAGAGCCGTGCTCGTCCGGGGAGAGGGCACGGCGTTCTCCGCCGGCGGCGACCTGTCCATGATCGAGGAGATGACCCGCGACCACGCCACCAGGCTGCGCGTCTTCGCCGAGGCCCGCGACATCGTCTACAACGTCCTCAACTGCTCCAAGCCGATCGTCTCGGCCATCCAGGGTCCCGCCGTCGGCGCCGGGCTCGCCGTCGCGCTCCTGGCCGACATCTCCGTCGCCGGGCGCACCGCTCGGATCATCGACGGTCACACGAGGCTCGGCGTCGCCGCGGGCGACCACGCCGCGATCGTCTGGCCGTTGCTGTGCGGGCTGGCCAAGGCGAAATACCACCTGCTGCTGTGCGAGCCCGTGACGGGCGAGCAGGCCGAGCGGATGGGGCTGGTCAGCCTCTGCGTCGACGACGACCAGGTGCACGACAGGGCGATGGAGATCGCGGAACGCCTCGCCGCCGGCGCCCAGGAGGCGATCAGGCTGACGAAATACTCGCTCAACAACTGGCTGCGCCTGGCGGGGCCGTCGTTCGACGCCTCCCTCGCCATGGAGTTCCTCGGCTTCACCGGGCCCGACGTGACCGAGGGCGTGCGCGCCCTGCGGGAGAAGCGGCCGCCGTCGTTCGGCTGAGGGCCGGGTGTGCTTGCCGCCCGCGCGGGTAGGCGCAGCCTCAAGGTCGACCAGATGACCGCGCCGGCACCGGCGGGCACTGTTCGCCGAGGCCGAGAACGTCGCCCCGGCGGACGCGGAGCCGAAAGCCTCGCAGGGCGTCCGGCGCACGCCGTACGACACGAAGGGGGAGAGCTGCGCGGCGATGGCCCAGTGGACGAGCAGGGCGGACGAGCGGGGCGAACGCGCCAGAACGGGCGGGCGTCGGCGCTCCACGCTCAGCGGCCGGCCCGACCGGCCCGGCCGCTAGAAGCTGCGGGGGAGTCCGAGCACCTGGGTCGCGAGGTAGTTGAGCAGGAGCTCCTCGGTCACAGGTGCCACCTTCGCGATCCTGGCGTCGGTCAGCAGCCTGGCGACCGGATACTCGTGGGAATAGGCCATCCCGCCGTGCGTCTGGAACGCCGCGTCGGCCGCCTCCCAGGCCGCCTGTGACGCCGTGAGCTTGGCGATGTTGGCCTCGGTGCCGCACGGCAGCCGCCGGTCGAAGCACCACGCCGCCTTGTAGATCATCAACCTGGCCAGCTCGATCTTGGCCTTCACCTGCGCCAGCGGGAAGGAGATGGCCTGGTTGGCGCCGATCGGCCGGCCGAACACCTCTCGCTCCCTGGCATAGTCGACGGCCACCCGCAGCCCGACCTCAGCCGTGCCGAGCGCCGAGGCGGCCAGCAGCACCCGCTCGGGGTTGAGGATGTCCCACAACACCGCCACGCCCTGGTCCACCTCACCGACCACGTTGGAGGCGGGCACCCGCAGATCGTCGATGAACACCATGTTCGACGGCGTCGTGTTCGCGCCCATCTTGGGGATCGGCCGGTAGGACAGGCCTCCGGCGGCGACCGCTTCGGGCACGTTCACCAGCAGCACCGTCAGCCCGTGGCTGCGCGGACGCGCTTCGGCGGCCGGGACCGTCCTGGTCACCAGCAACATCCAGGTGGCCCGCTGCACGCCGGTGATCCAGATCTTCTGCCCGTTGACCACGAAATCCCCGCCGTCGCGCCGGGCCGACGTGGTGATCGCCAGCGAGTTGGATCCGGCGTCCGGCTCGGTCAGCGCGAAGCAGGTCTCGACCTCGCCCGTGGCCAGCCCGGGCAGCAGTTTCGCCCGTTGCCCGGCGCTGCCGTGCCGGTCGATCGTGAGCGCGCCGAAGCCGGGGGTCAGCACGTACGTGAACGCCGACCCGCCCGCCGCGCCCGACGCCGAGAGCGTCTCCGTGGCCACCGCCAGCTCCAGCAGCCCCTGCCCGCCGCCGCCGTGCTCCTCCGGCACCGCCAGGCCCAGCCAGCCGCCCTTGGCCAGCTCGTCCCAGACCTCCTCAGGCCAGCGCTTGTCGCTCTCGCACCGCTGCCAGTAGGCGAGGTCGTATCGCGAGCAGATGGCGCCGATGCCCCGCTGGACGGCGAGGGCGCTCTCGGGAAGGGTGAAGTCCATCACGCCATCGTAGAATCATGTTCTGATCAGGGTCGAGGCCGCCGCGCGTGGAAGACGAAGGCCGGGGGAGGGTTGCGCCACACCGTACGCCCCGGCACGACCTCCTCGAAGCGCTCGGCCAGCAGCGCACGGAAGCGCCGCGCCGAGCTGAGCGGGATGGCGTGCACGTAGGAGAACGTGGTGAACGCCGCCACCGGGCTCATCGCCGACGTCACCGCACCGAGCAGGTCACGCTGCGTCTCCTCGGGGAACGCCGCCCACGGCAGCCCGCTGACCACCACGTCCGCCTGCCGCAGCCCTCGCTCGCGCAGCAACTCGCCGAGCCGGGCCGCGTCGGCGTGCGCCACGTCCACGGTGGGGAAGCGCTCGGCGAGCAGCTGCGCCATCAGGTCGTTGACCTCGACGGCGAGGTGGTGGCCCCGCCCGGCGAGCCGCTGCTGGATCTCCGCGGTGAACGGGCCGGTGCCGGGTCCCAGCTCCACCACGGTCGGCTCGCCGCGCTCGGGGATCGGCGCGCAGACGTTCGCCGCCAGCCGGCGCGAACTCGGGGCGACCGCGCCGATCTTGGAGGGGGCGCGCAGGAACTGGCCAAGGAAGAGTGCGCTGTCGTTCGACATGGCACGACTTTATGGGCAGGATCTTGGTGGGTCGCTCCCTCCTCCGGGCGGATGTGCGGCCAGGAGGAGGAGGCGGAGCCGTCCACGGGAAGGATCGGCCTTCCACGCTGGGCGGATACGGTTGTGCGCATGCGCTGGCGCGGTGTCCCTCTCGATGTCCTGCTCGCCGTCTCCGGCGTGGGCCTCGACCTGCTGACGACGGCGCACGCGGGCGACACCGAGTTCCTGCCCGCCGAGATGAACCTCCCGATGGCGCTGCTGGCGGGCCTGCCCATGGGGCTCGTCCGGCACCGGCCGGTGACCGTCACCTTCTTCCTGGCCGCGCTGCTCATGGTGACCGACCAGATCGGCTCGTTCACCTCCAACACCGCGCAGATCCTCATCTGCGTCGCGCTCGGCGTGGCGGGGCACCGCTCCGGCCTGCGGGCCACCACCGCGGCCGTGGCCGTCACGATCGTCGCCACCGCGTGCAACATCGCCGACCCCGGCTTCGCGCCGACCGCCAACACCTGGATGTACTCCGTCCTCTTGCCGGTCTTCCCCGCCGTGCTCGGCGCCTACCTGCGCAGCACGGCGGGGCGGCTGGAGCAGCGCGACGTGACGCCCGACGCGCTGCTCGCCGCCGGAGGGGTCGCCATCACCGTGCTCAGCACGTGGAGCTCCTGGCACCTGGGCACGCAGCCCGTCTGGGTGGTGGGGCTGCTGGCCGTTGTGGGCGGCCTGTCGCTGGGCATCGCCAGGCGGCTGCCGGGACTGGTGTTCCTGCTCCAGGGCGTGCTGCTCGTCTCCGCCGACACGTACCTGAACAACACGGTCAACACCTGCGTGATCCTCACTCTGACCGCGATCGGCGTGTTCTCCATGCGGGTGGGGTCGTGGGCCTGGGTCGCGGCCGCCTACCTGACCGGCTGCCTGCTCACCGCGATCGCCGTGGTCGGCCACGAGACCGAGATCACCCCGTTCCGCGCCGGCGTGCTGATGACGCTGGTGGCAACGCCGATCGCGATCGGCCGCTACCTCGGGATGCGGCAGGCCGCCCTGGCCGCGGAACGGCTGCGCGCCGAGGAGTCCGCCCGCGCGGCCGTCGCGCAGGTGCGGGCCGACCAGCTGGCCGAACGCGAGCGCATCGCCCGCGACGTGCACGACATCGTCGCCCACCACGTCGGCGCCATGGTGCTGCGCGCCGGCGCCGCCCGCTACGCCGCGCCCGACGGCCCCGTCGCCGACGCGCTCACCGACATCCGCGACGCCGGCCACCAGGTGCTGCAGGACCTGCGCGAGCTGCTCGACCTGCTGCGCGACCCCGACAGGCAGCCCGGCCTGCTGGCCAACCCCGCCGACGTCATCCGAGAGTCGGCCGACCGCATGGCCGCCGCCGGCCTCGACGTCGAGCTCGAGCTCGACCCGGCCGCCGACCGCACCCCGCTCATAGCCCGTGCCTCCGCTGCCCGTATCGTCCAGGAAGGACTCACGAACGTGCTCAAACACGCCGGACCAGGCACGCAGGTCCGCGTCAGCGTCACCCCGTCAGGCGACGGGCTCTCCGTTGAGGTCCGCAACGGCCGGCCGCCCACCGACATCGAGCGGCTGCCCTCCTCCGGGCGTGGACTGGCCGGCATGCGCGAACGCGTCCGCGCCCTCGGCGGCACCCTGTCCGCCGGCCCCGACGGCGAGGGCGGCTGGCTCCTGGCCGCCCGCCTGCCCGCACGCCTGTCCCAGGGGAGCATCGCGTGATCCGCGTGCTGATCGCCGACGACCAGGCGCTCGTCCGCGCGGGCGTGCGCATGCTGCTGCAGGCCGCGGGCGACATGGAGGTGGTCGGCGAGGCCGTCGACGGCGCCGAGGCGGTGCGGCTGGCCGAACGTCACCTGCCCGACGTGATCCTCATGGACCTGCGCATGCCCAAGGTCGACGGCCTGGAGGCGATCAAACGCGTGCTCAGGGCCCGTCCGGGGGTGAGGATCGTGGTGCTGACGACGTTCGCCGAGGACGCCAACGTCTACGCCGCCCTGCGGGCCGGCGCGGTCGGGTTCCTGGTCAAGGACGACGATCCCGAGCGCATGGTGGACGCCGTGCGCCGTGCGGCGGCCGGGGAGCAACTGCTGGCGCCGTCGGTGTTGCGCAGGGTCGTGGAGCGGTTCCTGGCCGCGGGGGAGGAGCACGTCGCGCCCGCCCCGCCCGCCGGGCTGACCGAGCGGGAGGTCGAGGTGCTCGCCCTGGTGGGGGCGGGTCTGTCCAACGCGGAGATCGCCGAGGAGCTGTACGTGGGCGTCACCACCGTCAAGACCCACATCGCGGCGGCGATGGACAAGCTGGGCCTGCGCAACCGTATCCAGGCCGCCGTCGTCGCCCACCGCACCGGCCTGGTCGACGCCTCCTTCCGTCCCGTACGCCCGCCCCGCGGCTGAGCGCTGCCGGGTCGCCCCTCCCACGGTCCTGACCGTGGGAGGGGCGCGGTCGCCGGAGGGCGGCCGCCGCCGCTAAGGTCGGGGGTGTGTACGTGAAGATCTGCGGGCTGAGCGAGCCCGAGCACGTCGCCGCCGCCGTCGAGGCGGGGGCCGACGCCATCGGGCTGGTCATGACCCGCAGCCCCCGCAGGATCACCGTCGAGCGGGCGGCCGCGCTGGCCGCGCTCGTTCCCGCCCACGTGCTCACCGTCGGGGTGTTCCGGGGCGAAGACCCCGAGACGGTGCGCGCGGCCGCGCTGGCCTCCGGGGTGCGGGCCGTGCAGCTGCACGGCAGGCATCCGCACGGCGACTTCACCGCCCTGAAGGACCTCGGCGTGCGCCTGGTCAGGGCCGTCGACGCGGAGGCCGACCTGCGGTGCGGCGCCTTCGACGAGGATCTGCTCATCGTCGACGCGCCACACGCCGGATCCGGCCTGCCCTGGGAGTGGGCGGCCGTGCGTGGCAGGCCGTCCGGCCGGTGGTTGCTGGCGGGCGGCCTCGCCCCGGCCAACGTCGCCGACGCGATCGCGGCCGCCGAGCCGTGGGGGGTCGACGTGTCCAGCGGCGTGGAGACGTCGCCCGGGGTGAAGGACCCGGCTCTCATCAGGGCGTTCCTGACGGCCGTGCGCGGCTGATGGACGGACTCGCCGACGCCGCCGCGCCGGGAGACCTGGCCCGTGCCATCGGCTTCACCCACGCCTTCGCCCGGCGCAGGGCGCCCGTCGAGGTGCCGGTCCCTGGCGGGTTCGCGGTGCTGGACGACCGCTTCCCCGGCTCCTACGACGACAACAAGCTGATCGTCTGGTCCGGCGACCCGGATGCGGATGAGCTGTTGCGGGCGGCGGACGACGTGCTCGCCGAGCGGGCCCACCGGCTGGTGTGCGTGGACGACGACCGGCTCGGCACCACCCTGGCGCCCGCTTTCGCCGCCGCCGGCTACGAGCACGAGACCAATCTGGTCATGGCCTACCGCGGCGGGATCCCCCACGACCCGCCCGCGGCCGACCGGCTGGAACTGCCGGAGCTGCTGCCCGTGCTGCGCCGCGACTGGCGCCAGGTGCTGCCGCAGGCGCCCGACGATGTGATCGACGGGCTCGCCCGGCGCGTGGAGCGCCGGCTGCGCGGGGCGGGCACGGCGGGCACGGCGGGCACGGCGGGCATGGTGGGTTTCCGCGGGGTCCGCGCCGGCGACGGGGAGGACGGAGGGGCCGGAGAGATCGCCGCCAGGGCCGACCTGTACGTCGACGGCGGGGTCGCCCAGATCGAGAGCGTCTTCACCGGCGAGCAGCACCGGGGCAGGGGCCACGCGCGGGCCCTGATGACCGCGCTGCTCGCGGAGGCGGCGGAGGCCGAGCTGATCTTCCTGGTGGCCGATGCGGCCGACTGGCCGAAGGACTTCTACGGCCGGCTCGGTTTCGAACCCCTCGGTTCCACTCACGCCTTCCTCCGCGTCTGACGGCCCTCGGAGTGCCGTCGAGGGCGCGAGGGCCCGCCAGGAAGGGAGTTCGGTCGGGACCGCTGCGGTGGAGTTCCACGCAGTAGGGTCTCCTGCGTGAGCGATACTTCCGCCGAGGACCGGATCTGGACGATTCCTAACCTGCTGAGCTTCCTGCGCCTCCTGGGCGTCCCCGTGTTCCTCTGGCTGGTTCTGGGGCCCAAGGCGGACGGGTGGGCCATCGGGATCCTCGCGGTCGCCGGGTTCACGGACTGGCTCGACGGAAAGATCGCCCGGGCGTTCAACCAGACGAGCAGGCTGGGCCGGATCATCGACCCGGCCGCGGACAAGCTCTACGTCTTCGCCACCATCTTCGCGCTGCTGCTGCGCGACGTCATCCCGTGGTGGCTGGTGGCGATCATCGTCGGTCGCGAACTCTTCGTCGCGTGTTCCTTCCCCGTACTTCGCAAACATGGCTATAAGGCACTTCAGGTGCACTTTCTCGGCAAGGCCGCCATGTTCAATCTCATGTACGCCTTCCCCCTCCTCTTCCTTGCCTCCCACTCTGGGTGGTATGCCGATATAGCCCGGATTGTCGGGTGGGCGTTCGCCCTATGGGGAACGGGCCTGTACTGGTGGGCGGGGGTGTTGTATGTGGTACAGGTGCGCCAGCTCGTAATCTCGGCCAAGAAGGAGTGATCGGGTGAAGGCGGTCGTCATGGCGGGCGGGGAGGGCACTCGGCTGCGTCCGATGACCGCCAACCAGCCCAAGCCCCTGCTCCCCGTGGCCAACCGCCCGATCATGGAGCACGTCCTGCGCCTGCTCAAGCGGCACGGCATCACCGAGACGGTGGTCACCGTCCAGTTCCTGGCCGCACTCGTACGCACCTACTTCGGCGACGGCGACGAGCTCGGCATGAACCTCCAGTACGCCACCGAGGACCTGCCCCTCGGCACCGCGGGCAGCGTCAAGAACGCCGCCGACCGCCTCCGCGACGACCGTTTCCTGGTCATCTCCGGCGACGCGCTGACGGATATCGATTTAACGGACATGATCCGATTCCATCGCGAGAATGCCGCCCTGGTGACCATCGGGCTGAAACGCGTACCGAATCCGCTCGAGTTCGGCATCATCATCGTCGACGACGAGGGCAGGGTGCAGCGTTTCCTGGAGAAGCCCACCTGGGGACAGGTCTTCTCCGACACCGTGAACACCGGCGTCTACGTCATGGAACCCGAGGTCCTCGACGCCGTGGCCACCGGTGAGCCCGTCGACTGGTCCTCCGACGTCTTTCCCGCGCTCCTCGCCAGCGGCGCGGCCATCTACGGCTACGTGGCCGACGGCTACTGGGAGGACGTCGGCACCCACGAAAGCTATCTCAAGGCCCACGCCGACGCCCTGTCCGGCAGGGTCGCGGTGGACATCGGCGGCTTCGAGCTCTCGCCGGGCGTCTGGGTCGCCGACTCCGCCGCGGTCGACCCGGACACCGTGCTCAAGGGCCCGCTGCTCATCGGCGACTACGCCAAGGTCGAGGCGGGGGCCGAGCTGCGCGAATACACCGTGCTCGGCAACAACGTCGTCGTCCGCGAGGGCGCCTTCCTGCACCGCGCGGTCGTCCACGACAACGTCTATCTCGGCCCCGGCGCCCACCTGCGGGGCTGCGTCATCGGCAAGAGCACTGACGTGATGTCCGGCGCCCGCATCGAGGAGAACTCCGTCATCGGCGACGAATGCGTCATCGAGGCGGAGGCGTACGTCTCCAGCGGCGTCCGGGTCTACCCGTTCAAGACGATCGAGGCCGGCGCGGTCGTCAACACCAGTGTCATCTGGGAGTCGCGCGGCCAGCGCAACCTCTTCGGCCCGAGGGGCGTCAGCGGCCTGGTCAACGTCGAGATCACCGCCGAGCTGTGCGTCCGCCTGGCCAGCGCGTACGCCACCACCCTCAGGAAGGGCGAGCACGTCGTCACCTCGCGCGACTGCTCCCTGGCCGCCAGGGCGCTCAAGCGGGCCGTCATCGGCGCGTTGACCGCCGGCGCGATCAACGTGCTCGATCTGGAGGCGGCCCCGCTGCCGGTGGCCCGCTTCCACACCGCCAGGGGCTCGGCGGCGGGCGGGATCGCGCTGCGCACCACGCCGGGCGACCCGCAGAGCGTGGACATCGTCATCATGGACGACCGCGGCGCCGACCTGCCCCCGGCCGCCCAGCGCAAGCTGGAGCGGGTCTTCTCCCGCCAGGAGTTCCGCCGCGCCTTCCCCGGGGAGATCGCGGAGCTCGCCTACCCGGCCAGGGCCGTCGAGGACTACACCCACGAACTGCTGCGGCACGCCGGCGTGACCGGGGTCAAGGACATGAAGGTCGTCGTCGACTGCGCGGGAGGCACCTCCTCGCTGGTGCTGCCCACGCTGCTCGGCCGGGTCGGCGTCGAGGTGCTCACCGTCAACGCCCGCCTCGACGACGTCTCGCCCACCGAGACGCTCGCCGGCCGGCGGCGTGACCTGCAACGCCTGTCGGAGCTGGTCAGCTCTTCGCGGGCCGCCTTCGGCGTCAGGTTCGACCCGGTCGGCGAGCGCATCGCCCTGGTCGACGAGATGGGCCAGCTCATCAGCGAGGAACGCGCGCTGCTCGTCGTGCTCGACCTCGTGGCCGCCGAACGCAGGAGCGGCCGGGTGGCCCTGCCCGTCACCACGACCAGGGTCGCCGAGCAGGTGTGCCGCTTCCACGGCGTGCAGGTGCAGTGGACGTCCACCGCGCTCGACGCCCTCACCTCGGCCGCCGCCGGCCCCGACATGATCTTCGCGGCCGACGGGCGCGGCGGCTTCGTGGTGCCGGAGTTCAGTCCCGCGATCGACGGGCTGGCCGCGTTCCTGCGCCTGCTCGGCCTGGTCGCCCGCACCCGCTTGTCGCTCAGCCAGATCGACGCGAGGATCCCCGAGGTGAAGCTGCTCAGGCGGACGGTGCCGACGCCGTGGGCGGCCAAGGGCGCCGTGATGCGCTCGGTCATCGAGGCGGCCGAGGCCGAGCCGGAGGGCCGCCGCATCGACACCACCGACGGGGTGCGGGTGGCCCGCGACGACGGCAGCTGGGTGCTGGTGTTGCCGGCCGCGGCAGAGCCCGTCACCGACCTGTGGGCCGAGGCCTCCGACGTGGACGGCGCGCAGGCGCTGCTCGAACGCTGGGCCCGCATCGTGGAACAGGCCGCCACGTGACGCCGCGGCCGGCGGGCGCGAGAACGGCCGAGCCGCGATGTGCGCGGACGGTCCCGCAAGATCGTAATGTAGAAACGCGCGGCGGCATGGACCGCAGGGCGGGGGCGACGGTAACTTTGTCTGCGTCCTGACCACAGTCCAGCGCCCCCGTCTTGACCTTTGCCGCTGATCAGCGTAAGTTGCGGCATTCGCAAACTTGAAAAAGCGAAGCGAGGCGCGCTCCAGAGCACCGTCGCCGCGTCTTCGCGGTAGGAGGCCGAGCCGATCGATGCCGAGCGTCTACTGCACGCAGTGCGGGCACGCCAACCCCGAGGATGCCCGTTTCTGTTCCCGCTGTGGGTCACCGCTGACCAGACTCGAGGTCTCCGGGGACACCACATCGACGATCTCGGTGGCGGGAATCGAGGCGTATGAGGCTGAGACAGGCGACATGCTCCTGGCCGAGCGGGCGCTGGTCGAGCAGCTGCCGCCCGGCGCGGCACTGCTCACGGTGACCAGGGGGCCCAACCAGGGCAGTCGCTTCCGGCTCGACAAGGACCTGACCACGACCGGGCGCCATCCGGAGAGTGACATCTTCCTCGACGACATCACCGTCTCCCGCCGCCACGTCGAGTTCTACCGCCACCGCGGCGGCCAGTTCTCCGTGCGCGACGTGGGCAGCCTCAACGGCACCTACGTCAACAGGGAGCGGATCGAGGAGGTTCCCCTGCACTCCGGCGACGAGGTGCAGATCGGCAAGTTCCGCCTTGTCTTCCTGATGCGGGGCAGCTCCGGGGCATGAGGGGGCGAAGCGGGCGACCGGCGTACGCCGTCTCGTGCGTGACCATGCGGCAAGGGGAGGAGCGCGCATGACGTCGCAGGCGGCACGCTCGCACATGAGCATCGGGGAGGTGCTCGCGCTCCTGCAGGGCGAGTTCCCCGATGTCACCATCTCCAAGATCCGTTTCCTGGAGGGGGAAGGGCTGATCGAGCCGGAGCGCAGCCCGTCCGGCTACCGCAAGTTCACGCACCTGCACGTGGAGCAGCTGCGCTTCATCCTCACCGAGCAGCGCGACCACTACCTGCCGTTGCGGGTGATCAAGGACAAGATGGCGGAGGGCTTCGGCCGCCCGCGCGCCCTCCAGGACAACGACAAGCAGGAGATCAGGCTCAGCCGCGCCGAGCTGATCGAGGCCGCGAGCATCGACGAGGAGACCCTTGCCGAGCTTGAGGATTACGACCTGCTCGCCCCGGTGGCCCGTCGCTACGACGAGGAGGCGCTCGCGGTGGCGCGCACCGTCGGCGCGCTGGCCCGCTTCGGCCTGCGCGCCCGGCACCTGCGCGCGGTCAAAGCGGCGGCCGAGCGCGAGTGCGGCCTGGTCGAGCAGACCGTCGCCCCGATACTCAAGCGGCGCGCCCCCGGCGCCATCGGCGAGGCCGACGAGGTGGCCAGGGAGCTTTCCGCGCTCCTGCTCGACCTGCACGCATCCCTTGTGCGCACGGGCGTCCGGTCCGTGCTGGGGCGCTGAGAGCCCGGCGAGCTGGGAGGCGGGGGCACATTCCAGGCCCGCCGGGTGTTACGTTGAAATGCAGAAGCCAGTCAGCAGAAGCAACGACCAAATAGCTGTGCCGGGTCACCGGTCAGGAATACGGAGCAGCCCGTGTTGCAGATGGAGGTTGTGGGCGTTCGGGTTGAAATGCCCACAAATCAGCCGATCGTCCTGCTGAAGGAGGCACACGGGGAGCGGTTCCTTCCTATATGGATTGGCATGACGGAAGCCACGGCCATCGCCCTGGCCCAGGCAGAGGAGCCTCCGCCGCGGCCGCTCACCCACGACCTCTTCCGTGACGTGCTGAGCGCGCTGGGCGTAGGCCTGCGGGCGGTCAACATCGTCGCCCTGCGTGACGGCATCTTCTTCGCCGACCTGGTGTTCTCCAACGGCGTGGAGGTGAGCGCGCGGCCGTCCGACTCGATCGCGCTCGCCCTGCGCACCGGGGCGCGCATCTTCGCCAGCGAAGAGGTCGTCCAGGAGGCCGGGGTGATCATCCCGGACGACCAGGAAGACGAGGTGGAGAAGTTCAGGGAGTTTCTTGACACGATCACTCCCGAGGACTTCGGCCGGGCGGGGTAGGTATTTCAGTGCATTTACGCTTCACGACGCGCCGAGCCGGATCGTTGACTGAGCATGGTCGCGGTCCTACGGTGCAAGTGAAACCCGTGGCCGCGCTTCACGTACCCCCAGATCAGGCCGCGGGATGAGAGAAAGCCGGAGGTCCGCGTGGCGGTCAGCAGCGGCGAGGGAAAGACGGCCGGCCAGGAAGATCCGGTGCGGCGCGAAAGCGCGCGGCAGCGTGCCGGGGAGCAGGGTCTGCTCTTCGACGAACAGCCCGCGGCGCTGCCGGGCGACATCGGATACCGCGGGCCGACGGCATGCTCGGCGGCCGGCATCACCTATCGGCAGCTCGACTACTGGGCGCGCACGGGCCTCGTCGAGCCCACGATAAGAGCCGCGCAGGGCTCAGGCTCCCAGCGTCTCTACAGCTTCCGCGACATCCTGGTCCTCAAGGTCGTCAAGCGGCTCCTCGACACCGGGGTGTCGTTGCAGCAGATCCGCACGGCCGTGCAACATCTGCGTGACCGCGGGGTCGCCGACCTCGCGCAGATCACGCTCATGAGCGACGGCGTCAGCGTCTACGAGTGCACCTCGGCCGACGAGGTGATCGACCTGCTCCAGGGCGGGCAGGGCGTGTTCGGCATCGCGCTCGGCCGGGTCTGGCGCGAGGTCGAGGGCTCCCTCGCGGAGCTGCCGGGGGAACGCGCGGCGGTCGAGGACACCGTCCCGGCCGACCATCCCGCTGACGAACTCGCCCGTAGGCGCCGCGCCCGCCGCACGGGGTGAGTACGGCTCCTGGCAGCCGTACGAATCGGGCGTAGTAACCTGAGGGCAGCAAGGCCGACGACCCCGTGCGGGAGAGTCCCCGGGCCTCTGGGCTCCGGGGCGCCGAAGGAGCAACCCTCCCCGGAATCTCTCAGGCATCCCGTACCGCTCGGGCGAGGCAACTCTGGAAAGCAGGCGCACCCGCCAGGCGCGCCTCACCGACGGTGCAAGCCCCACCGGGGGTGAAGCTCTCAGGTCGCGGCCCCGCGCTTGTCCCGGGCCCGCGCTGACAGAGGGGGAGATCCGGCACACGCCCGCGCCCTGGCGCCGGTCTCCACAGCCTCGGGAGGCATCTCCATGACCGATCTGTCCGCCCCGCCGTTCTCGTCCCGGCACATCGGCCCCTCCGAGCCCGATCAGCAGCGCATGCTCGAGGCCGTGGGCTTCGAGTCCGTGGCGGACCTGGTGGCCGTCGCCGTCCCCGAGTCCATCAGGGCCAAGGACCGGCTCACGCTGCCCGCCCCCGCCGGCGAGGCCGAGGCCATCGCCGAGCTGCGCGCCCTGGCCGATCGCAACCAGGTGCTGACCTCGATGATCGGGCTGGGCTACCACGACACGGTCACGCCCGCCGTCATCCGCCGCAACCTGCTGGAGAACCCGGGCTGGTACACCGCCTACACCCCCTACCAGCCGGAGATCTCGCAGGGCCGCCTCGAGGCGCTGCTCAACTTCCAGACCGTCGTCTCCGACCTCACCGGCCTGCCGGTGTCGGGCGCCTCGCTCCTCGACGAGGCGACCGCCGTGGCCGAGGCCATGACGCTGGCCCGCCGGGCGGGCAAGTCCAAGAGCGCCGTGTTCGTGGTCGACGCCGACGCGCTGCCCCAGACCAAGGCCGTCCTCGCCACCAGGGCAGAGCCGCTCGGCATCACGCTCGTGGAGCACTCCCTCGACGGCGAGCTGCCCGAGTGCTTCGGCGTGCTCGTGCAGTACCCCGGCGCGTCCGGCCGGCTGCGTGACTTCCGCGCCGTGTCCGCCGCCGCGCACGAGGCGGGCGCCCTCGTCGTGGCCGCCGCGGACCTGCTGGCGCTGACGCTCGTGGCCGCCCCCGGCGAGCTGGGCGCCGACATCGCCGTGGGCTCCTCGCAGCGGTTCGGGGTGCCCTTCGGGTTCGGCGGGCCGCACGCCGCCTACATGTCCGTACGCGAGGGCCTGCAGCGGCAGCTGCCCGGCCGCCTGGTCGGCGTCTCCGTCGACGCCGACGGCGACCCCGCCTACCGCCTGGCCCTGCAGACCCGCGAGCAGCACATCCGCCGCGAGAAAGCCACCAGCAACATCTGCACCGCGCAGGTCCTGCTCGCCGTCATCGCGAGCATGTACGCCGTCTACCACGGCCCGGACGGCCTGCGCCGCATCGCCCACCGGGTGCACCGCCACGCCGCCGCCCTGGCCGAAGGGCTGCGCCGGGCGGGCGTGGAGGTCGTGCACGCGGAGTTCTTCGACACCGTGCTCGTGCGCGTGCCAGGGCGCGCGTCCGCCGTGGTCGCCGCGGCCGCCGAGCGGGGCGTCAACCTCTGGCAGGTGGACGCCGACCACGTCTCGATCGCCTGCGACGAGAAGACCGGAGCCGCCGACCTGGCCACGGTGCAGGCCGCGTTCGGAGTCACGACCACCTCCACCGACGTCGAGGGCGCCGCAGACGCGCTGCCCGCCTCGCTGCTGCGCGAGTCCGCCTACCTGACCCACCCGGTCTTCCACGACCACCGCTCCGAGACCGCGATGCTGCGCTACCTGCGCCGGCTGCAGGACAAGGACATCGCACTCGACCGGTCCATGATCCCGCTGGGCTCCTGCACGATGAAGCTCAACGCGACCACCGAGATGGAGCCGATCACCTGGCCGGAGTTCGCCGCCGTCCACCCCTACGCACCCGCCGCCCAGGCCGAGGGCTACCTCGAGCTGATCGGCACGCTGGAGCGCTGGCTGGCCGAGGTGACCGGCTACGACGCCGTCTCCATCCAGCCCAACGCCGGCTCCCAGGGCGAGTTCGCCGGGCTGCTGGCCATCCGCGCCTACCACCACGCGGGCGGTGACAGCGGGCGGGACGTCTGCCTCATCCCCTCCTCGGCCCACGGCACCAACGCCGCCAGCGCCGTCATGGCCGGCATGCGGGTCGTGGTCGTGGCCTGCGACTCCGAGGGGAACGTCGACCTGGCCGACCTCGACGCCAAGATCGCCAAGCACCGCGACGCGCTCGCCGCGATCATGGTGACCTACCCGTCGACGCACGGCGTCTACGAAGAGACCATCACCGAGATCTGCGCCAAGGTGCACCAGGCCGGCGGCCAGGTCTACGTCGACGGTGCCAACCTCAACGCGCTGGTCGGGCTGGCCAAGCCCGGGGAGTTCGGGGCCGACGTGTCCCACCTCAACCTGCACAAGACGTTCTGCATCCCGCACGGCGGAGGCGGCCCCGGCGTCGGCCCCGTCGCGGTCCGCGGCCACCTGGCGCCCTACCTGCCCGGCCACCCGCTGCGTGACGGCTCGCCGGTGGGGCCCGTCTCCGCGGCGCCCTACGGGTCGGCCGGGATCCTGCCGATCTCGTGGGCGTACATCCGGATGATGGGCTCCGACGGGCTCACGGCGGCCACCGAGCAGGCCATCCTGTCGGCCAACTACCTCGCCAAGCGGCTGGCGCCCCACTTCCCGGTGCTCTACACCGGACGCGGCGGGCTGGTGGCCCACGAGTGCATCATCGACCTGCGCCAGATCACCAAGGAGACCGGCGTCACCGTGGACGACGTGGCCAAGCGCCTCATCGACTACGGCTTCCACGCGCCCACCATGTCGTTCCCCGTCGCCGGGACGCTCATGATCGAGCCGACCGAGAGCGAGGACCTCGGCGAGCTCGACCGGTTCGCCGACGCGATGATCGCCATCAGGGGCGAGATCGCCAAGGTGGCGTCCGGCGACTACGACAAGAGCGACAACCCCCTGCGCAACGCGCCGCACACCGCGGAGTCGGTCAGCGCCGACGAGTGGCACCACCCGTACACGCGGACCGAGGCCGCCTACCCGCTGCCGTCGCTGCGCGACGGCAAATACTGGGTGCCGGTGCGCCGCATCGATCAGGCCTACGGCGACCGCAACCTGGTGTGCTCGTGCCCCCCGCTGGAGGCGTACGAGGACTAGTCACCGGGAGGGTCAGACCTTCGGCGTCAACCGGGCAGACATGATCGCCGGAAGTCGTTAGGCTCAGGGCGACCGTCGCCAGAAGGAGCTCTCTTGACGTCCTCAGAGCTGGAGACCCCGCCTCTCGACACCGCCCGGCGTCTGGCCGAACGCGGCGACCTCGACGGCGCCGCCGCCATCCTCAGCGAGCTCGCCGCCGACCCCGACGAGCCCGACAGGGCTCAGGCCGCCGTCGGGCTGGCCGTGGTGCTGGAGGAGCGTGGCGACGTCGAGGCCGCCAGGGCCGCCGCCAGGACCGCCCTGGCGACGGGGCACCCCGAATACGCTTCGCAGGCCGCCTGCCACCTGGCCCAGGGCTTCGAGCGGGAAGGGCGGGCCGAGCAGGCCAGGGCCGCCTGGCAGGCCGTGCTGGGGGTCGGGGCGGCCGCGTACGTCCCGCTGGCCCATCTCGCGCTGGCCCGGCTGGCCGTGCGGGCGCTGGACCTGGAGGAGGCGGAGCGGGAGCTGCGGGCCGCGATGGAGGCCCGCGACGGCGAGGTCGCCGCGCGAGCCGCGCAGGAGCTGGCCGACCTGCTGATGGAGCACGGAGAGCCCGGGGCGGCGGCTGAGCTCCTCCTGGACGCCCTGGAGGCCGTGCCCGAGGAGGAGACGCCGGGGCTGCGGGTCCGGCTCGGCATCGCGCACCTGGAGCTGGCCTGCGCGGAGTTCGCGGAGACCGTGGAGGGAGGCGCAGACGCGCAGACGAGCGCGCTGGCCATCGAGCTGCTCGCCCGCACCCTGCCCCTGCGCGGGCGCGACGACGACGCGGGGCGGGTCTGGTCGTACGGGCTGGAGCACGCCGACGAGACGCTGGCCGCGGAGGTCAGGCTCCGCTACCAGCGCGACACCTGACGCCCGGGGGTTCCAGTGTGCGTGACGCCCTGACCCGTGCCACCGAGGCGCTCCTCCCGGGCATGCCCGCGGGATGGCGGAGGTGCTCCCGTCCCCTCCGCCGGGCGGAGGTCAGCCGCGGCGCATGATGGCCGCCGCGGCGGCCACGTTGATGACGACGATGGCCAGCCACGTGATGATCAGCCCCACCAGCCCGGCGTTGGCCACTCCGATGCCCGTCAGCGGGATGCCCAGGGCCATCGAGCCCAGCGCGACCGGGATCATCGCCGCGCCCGGCGTGGACTTCTTGTGCGGCGGGGGCCCGTGGCGGTCGAGTTCGGCCCGCACCCGGGCGGCGATGGTGGCCTCGAGGCGCTCGGTGAACGAGTCGACGAGCGCGGCCTCGTAGTCGGGTCCGAGATCGCGGCGGGCGTCGAGCGTGGCCTGAAGGTCTTCCCTGATGGGGCGCTGGTCCGGCATAAGGTCATCATCCATCCCGGATGTGGTGTCGTCATCCGACCTGAGGGCTAGCGTGTCATCCTCCCCAGGTACGGTGCTGGCATGGAGGTGATGACCCCGCGCGGGCCCGCGCTCGTGGAGATCGACGAGGTGCCGGGGGCGCGGCTGCTGCTGGTCCTGACCCACGGTTCGGCCGGGGGAGTGGACGCTCCCGATCTGCTGGCCGTGCGCGACGCCGCCATGGGCGTGGGAGCCAGCGTGGCGCGGGTGACGCAGGCGTTCAGGCTGGCGGGGGCGCGGGCGCCCGGCTCGCCGGCGAGGCAGGACGAGGCGTGGGAGATCGTGCTGTCCGAGCTGCGCGCGCGCCTGCCGGGGCTGCCCCTCGTGCAGGGCGGGCGGAGCAACGGGGCTCGGGTGGCGTGCCGTACGGCGAAGGCGGTCGGCGCGGAGGCGGTGGTGGCGCTGGCCTTTCCGCTGCATCCGCCGGGGAAGCCGGAGCGTTCCCGGGCCGGGGAGCTACGCGGCGCCGGGGTGGACGTGCTGGTCGTGAACGGCGATCGTGACCCCTTCGGAGTGCCGGACGCCGCGGATGCCGCGCGCCTGGTGGTGCTGCCGGGAGAGGGCCATGACCTGAAAAAGGACCCCGCCCGGGTGGGCGAGGTCGTGGCGGAGTGGATCACCCGCTATGGCGGGCCGCCACGGCAGGGCAACACCGGCCGGCGGCGCCGCCCGCGTGTGGCTCAGGCCGCGCCCACCAGCGGATCGGGCCGATGAGGTGCGATGACGGTGCCGCTGGGCAGCAGCTCGCCGGTGTCCTCGAACAGGACGACCCCGTTGCAGAGCAGGCTCCACCCCTGCTCGGGGTGGCAGGCGAGGGTGCGTGCCGCCTCGCGGTCAGGCGCCTCGGCATCCGGACAGGCCGGGTCGTGCGGGCACATCGGCGTGCCTCCGATATCTCGTGTGATGCTCCCGTTCTGGAGGGGCGGGAGCCGGCTCGGGTTGTTGTCCTGGCAAGTGTGCGACTGTGTCACGCGTTCCGACATAGCCCGTTCGGGCTGTTACAGGAGGATCCCTGGTGCGTGTGACCTTCGACACAGCGTGCCTTATGCAGGATAACCGGCCAAGCGTGACACGCGCATCACGTTTGCAATCCCTTGAGAAGAGCGTCGAGCCCGCGCTCGAAGTCGATATCGGCTCTTTCATCCCGTCTGACCCATTCATCGACGTCCGGGTCGGCCCAGCCTGACTGCTGCACCTCGACGGCGACGCTGCCGAAGACGAAGGCCCGCAGCGTGCGCACGGCCTCGGCGGCGTCCGGGAGGCCCGCGTCGGCGAGCTGCTCGGTCTGCTCCTTGACGGCGACCGCCGTCGCGCCCTTGGGGGGCTTGGTGAGGGCCAGGGCCAGCACGCCGGGATGCTCGCGCAGCGCCTCCCTGCTCGCCCGGCACCAGGCCCTGGCCGTCTCCTGCCAGGTGGAGCGCTGCTCGACGTGGATGGCGGTGACGTGCTCGGCCAGCGCGTCCATCAGCGCTTCCTTGCCCCGGGGCAGGTGGTGATAGATGGCCATCGCCTCCACCTGCAGGGCGTCGCCCAGGCGGCGCATGGTGAGCCGGCGCAGGCCCTGACCGTCGGCGATGTGGAGTGCGGCCTCGATGATGCGCTCGCGGGAGAGGGGGACGGGTGGTCGCTTGGCGGGCATGGAGATCATCTTACTATGTAAAGGCGCTCGCTCCGGGCCGATTTCCGCACGTGTCGCGTAACGGCGTACGCTAAGCGTCGGAACGAATGGCGACAGCGTGAAGGGGCCGAGTCGATGGCGTTTTTCCGTCCGCGGGTGAGCCGGGAGGCCGAGGTTCGCTTCCACGCGGACCAGGAGATCTCCAGGGGCTTCCCCGAGCTGCTCGAGAAGGCCCGCGAGGCCGAGCGGACGCTGCGCGAGCTGCAGGCCTCGGCGGCCGACGAGATCGAGCTGCTGGCCGCAGGCCAGGCCCTCGACCGGGCGCTGACCGACGCGCTGCGGGCCGCGGAGGCGGGGCAGCGGGCCACGTTCGGGGTGAAGGCCTACGACGACCGGATCGCGCGCCGCAAGGCCAAGGCGACCCCCGCGGGGGCCATGTGGACGGCCGAGGTCGAGCGCCTGCGCACGCTGCGCGAGGACAACCGGATGTGGGGCATCCCGCGGGTGCCGCGCCCGGTGCCCGCCACCGTCTGAGCGCCGGTCACCAGGCGTCCAGGAAACGAGAGCCCCGGCACGTGGTGTGCCGGGGCTCCCTTGTCAGCTGGCCCAGTCGAGCAGCGGGCGGGTGTTGCTCGGGTGGCGCAGCTTGGACAGCGACTCCTTCTCCAGCTGGCGGATCCGCTCCCGGGTCAGCCCCAGGTGCCTGCCGATCTCGTCCAGCGTGTGCGGCTTGCCGTCCACCAGGCCGAAACGCAGTGCCATGATCTTCGACTCGCGCGGTGAGAGGTTGTCGAGCACGCCGCGCAGCTGGTCGCCCAGCAGCTGGCGGTCGACGATCTCCGACGCCTCGGGGGAGTCGACGTCCTCGATGAGGTCGCCGATGGTGGTCTCGCCGTCCTCGCCGATCGTCGCGTTCAGCGAGATCGGCTGGCGGCTGGTGCGCAGCAGCTCCTCGATCTGGTCCGGGGTCTTGTCCAGCTCGACCGCCAGTTCCTCGGGGGTGGGCTCGCGTCCCAGGCGCTGGTGCATGTCACGCTCGATGCGCGACAGCTTGGACAACATCTCCAGCACGTGCACCGGCAGCCGGATCGTCCGCGCCGAGTCGGCGAAGCCGCGCTGGATGGCCTGCCTGATCCACCACATGGCGTACGTCGAGAACTTGAAGCCCTTGGTGTAGTCGAACTTCTCCACCGCCCTGATGAGCCCCAGGTTGCCTTCCTGGACCACGTCGAGCAGCGACATGCCGCGGTCGGTGTACTTCTTGGCCACCGACACGACCAGGCGCAGGTTGGCCTCCAGCATGTGGTCCTTGGCCTGCTTGCCGTCCTCGACGACCATGCGCAGGTCGTCCCGCGCGGCGGGCGGCAGATCGGGCTGGGACTCGAGCTTGTACTCGGCGTACAGGCCGGCCTCGATCCGCCTGGCCAGCTCGACCTCCTGTGCCGCGGTGAGCAACGTGCGGCGGCCGATGGACTTCAGATAGGTGTGCACCGAGTCGCCCATGACCGACTGGGCGTCGTCGAGGTCGACGGAGTCGCCGTCGTCCTCGGCGCTCAGCTCGATCTCCTCCGGCAGGTCCTCCTCGTGCTCCGGCTTGGGCTCCGGAGGGACGACGGACTTCGCGTCCGCCGGGGAAAGGGTTTTTGCCTCGGCTGCCTTGCGGCCGGTAGTCTTGGCCCGCGAAGGCTTCTTGGGGGTCGCTGCTTTCTTCTGGGTGGTCTTTCCGGGAGTGGCGGTCGTGCTGAGAGACGGCTCGTTCTCGGCGGCCAGGCTCACGCCGGCCTCTGACAGCTCCCGCAATATCGTGCGGCCCTCAGAGGGGCTGATCCCGGCTTCGCCGAACGCGTCCCGCAGCTCCGCCAGAGATAGGTGACCCTGGGCTCGCCCTCGTTCGAGCAGCTGGTCGAGAGACACGGGCGGGGTCGCCAAGGCGGTTCTGGGCATGAGGACACCTCCTCCGTACGGAGTAGAAGCGATCAGGCAGGTTGTGGTGGGGCGGCTTCGTCGTCCGCACGGCGCACCAGTATCAATAACGCCAATCGCCGCCATTTGTTCCCTGTGCGGACGAATGTCATGAAAAAGGGGCGGATCGCGCGTTTCGGCGGACCACCCCTCGGTTCGCTCGCTAGTCGCCCACCTCGATCGAGACCTCGGGCATCGGCATGGGATCGGCGTCTTCCATGCGCTCGCCGGTCCAGTATTCGATGACCTGGCCGGGATCGGGGTTGACCTCGCGGGAGACGACGACGTCGTCGCCGGTGGGGTCGCCGGTGGGGTCGCCGGTGGGGTCGGACGTGGAGGTATCTGGCCGGCCGGACGGCGACGCCTGCTCCACCACGGCCCTGGTCTCCTCGTCGACCTGCGAGAGCTTGCCCGCCGAGGCGGCCGCCGCGATGGAGGCGCCTCCGACCACGATCACGCCGACGACGGCGACGGATGCCCACATCTTGCGGGTCTGGTCCATGAAGGCTCCCTCCCTTTCCCCGGTTTGACGCAGCCGCAACTCATCAGGTTCCTGCCCTCAACCGCACAAGGTCGGTCTTTCCGTTCGGCAACAGCGGCAGCCGGAGCTCCAGGCGCAGCTCGCGCGGGGCGGCATAGGGGGGAAGCCTATCGCGGCAGTATGCCGTTAATTGTTCAAGCGTGGGGGGTGTGTCGGGGTTGGCGGGAACGACGACGGCCGTGACCCGCTCGCCCCATTCGGGGTCGGGCGTGCCGAACACGGCGGCGTCGGCCACCTCGGGATGCGTGCACAACACGGCGGTCACGGCGCCGGCCACGACCTTCTCGCCGCCGGTGTTGATGACGTCGTCGGCGCGGCCCAGCACGCGCAGGCGGCCCCCGGTCAGCTCGCCGAGGTCGGAGGTGACGAACCAGCCGTCCTCGAGCGGGGCCGGCCCGCCGAAACGGTAGCCCGAGAACAACACGGGGCCGGCGATCCTGATCAGGCCGTCGTCGCCGACCTTGAGATCTACATTGTAAAAGGGCTGGCCGTCGTAGACGCAGCCACCGCACGTCTCGCTCATCCCGTACGTCGTCACCAGCCGCGCCCCGAGATCCCTGGCCTGCTCCAGCAGCCCGGGCCGGGGCGCCGCACCACCGAGCAGGATCGTGCGGAAGACCGACAGGTCCGCGCCCAGCCCGACGAGCCGGTGCAGCTGGGTGGGCACCAGGGAGACGTGGTCGGCGCCGGAGGCGAGGACCGCGCGCGGGTCGAACGACGGGTGGATGATCGGCTCGCTCTCGGACAGCAGGGCGCGTACGAGCACCTGCAGCCCCGAGACGTGGGAGACGGGCAGGCAGCACAACCAGCGCTCGCCCTTGGAGGCCTCGACGCGGCGCAGGGAGGCCGCCGCCGAGCTGCGCAGGGCCGTGGCCGAGAGCAGCACCCCCTTGGGGGCGCCGGTGCTGCCACTGGTGGCGATGACGACCGCCACGTCGCCCGGCACGCCTTCGCCGCCGGTCTGGAGGGCTCCGTCGACGTGGGTGGGGCGCAGGGCCGCCAGCGCAGCCTCGGAGTGGCCGGGCGGCAGGGGGAGGACGGCCGGGCCGTCGCCCGCGAGCGCGTCACGGATCGCCGCGAACAGGGCAGGTCCTGGAGGCTGCACAATGGCATGAAGCGGACGGTCCGGATGCGACGGGTTCCTCCACATGCTCGTAAGGTTAGTGGCGACAGGTCGGACAGATGTGCAGGGAGGGTCGTGACGCGTTCTCCCATGGCGCCCGAGCAGCGTGACCACCACGGGGTCCATGTCTTCCGCATCCCGATGCGCACGCGTTTTCGCGGGCAGACCGTCAGGGAAGGGGTCCTGCTCCAGGGTCCCGCCGGTTGGGGCGAGTTCTCCCCGTTTCCCGAATACGGCCCGCGCGAGTGCGCCCGCTGGCTGGCGTGCGCCCGCGAGGCGGCCTTCGAGGGCTGGCCCGAGCCGGTGCGCGACAGCGTGCCCGTCAACACGACCGTGCCCGCCGTCGATCCCGCGCGCGCTCACGACATGGTGCGCCGCTCCGGCTGCGGCACGGCGAAGGTGAAGGTGGCCGAGCGGGGCCAGACGTTCGATGACGACGTGGCCAGGGTGGAGGCCGTGCGCGACGCGCTCGGGCCGTCGGGCCGGCTGCGGGTCGACGTCAACGGCGCGTGGGAGGTCGGCGAGGCCGTGCAGCGGCTCAGACGCCTCGACCGGTTCGGCCTGGAATACGCCGAGCAGCCGTGCGCCACCCTCGATGAGCTGGCCGCGGTGCGGCGGGCGTGCGACGTGCCGATCGCGGCCGACGAGTCGATCCGCAGGGCGGAGGACCCGCTGCGGGTCAAGGCGGCGGAGGCGGCCGACATCGCGGTGGTCAAGGTGCAGCCGCTGGGCGGGGTGCGCGCGGCGTTGCGGGTGGTGGAGGCGTGCGGGCTGCCCGCGGTGGTCTCCAGCGCCGTCGAGACGTCGGTGGGGCTGGCCGCGGGGCTGGCGCTGGCCGCGGCGCTGCCGTCCCTGCCGTACGCGTGCGGGCTGGGCACGATGCCGCTGCTGTCGGGTGACGTCGTGGACGACTCGCTGGTGCCGGTGGACGGGCGGCTGGGCGTACGGCGTCCGACGGTGAATTATCAGCATTTGTCGGCATATGAAATCGACTCTCCCCAGTGGCTGAGCCGGATGCAGGAGGCGTCACGTTGAACCCCGCTACCGCGCTGGCCACGGTGCTGGTCGACGAGCTGGTGCGCTGCGGCCTGACCGACGTCGTGCTGGCCCCCGGCTCCCGCTCCGCGCCCCTGGCGCTGGCGCTGCACGCCGAGTCGCGGGTGCGCCTGCACGTGCGGATCGACGAGCGTTCCGCGTCCTACCTGGCGCTGGGGCTGGCCAGGCGCTCCGAGCGCCCGGTGGCGCTGATCTGCTCCTCCGGCACGGCCGTCGCCAACTTCCACCCGGCCGTGATCGAGGCGAGCGAGGCGGGCGTGCCGCTGCTGGTGCTCACCGCCGACCGCCCGCCCGAGCTGCGGGGCACCGGCGCCAACCAGACGATCGACCAGATCAAGCTGTACGGCGACGCCACCCGCTGGTTCGCCGAGGTCGGCGTGCCGGAGGACCGGCCGGGGCAGGTGGCCTACTGGCGGTCGCTGGCCTGCCGCGCCTACCAGCGGGCGTCGGGCCCGGCCGCGCCGGGGCCCGTCCACCTCAACCTGGCCTTCAGGGAACCGCTGATCCCCGACGGCGACACCGCGTGGTGCGAGCCGCTCGACGGCGGCGCCAACGGCCCCTGGGCGCGGGCCAGGGTCGCGCCTCCGCCGGTCGCCCTGCACCTCCCGCCGACCAGGCGCGGCGTGCTCGTGGTCGGCGACGGAGCCGCCAACGTGCGCCGCTACGTCGCCGCGGCCGGCATGGCGGGCTGGCCGGTGCTGTCGGAGCCGAACGGCGGCGGACGCTACGGCGACCACGCCGTCTCCACCTACCACTACCTGCTGGGCACGCCGGAGTTCGCCGACACGCACCTGCCCGACGTGGTGGTGACGCTGGGCCGTCCCGGGTTGTCGCGGCCGCTGCTGTCGTGGTTGCGGCGCGCGGGGGAGCACATCGTGGTGGCGCCCGACCTCGACCGCTGGCCCGACCCCACCAGGTCGGCCACTCAGGTGGCGCAGGCCGTGGAGATCCCGGTGGCCTCCGGCGACGACACGTGGCTGCACTCCTGGCGCCAGGCCGACGTCGCGGCCAGGACGGCGCTCGACGAGGTGCTCGACGTGTCGGGCACGAGCGAGCCCCGCCTGGCCAGAGACCTGGTCGACGCGCTGCCGAACGGAGCCCTGCTGTTCTGCGGGTCCTCGATGCCGATCCGCGATCTCGACCAGGCGATGCGGCCGCGGCGCGGCATCCGGCTGATGGCCAACAGGGGCGCCTCCGGCATTGACGGGCTGGTGTCGACGGCCATGGGGGCGGCGCTGGCGCACAACGGCCCGGCGTACGCGCTGATGGGCGACCTGTCGTTCCTGCACGATCAGAACGGTCTGATCCTCGGGCCCCGCGAGCCCCGGCCCGACCTGTGTTTCGTGGTCGTCAACAACGACGGCGGCGGCATCTTCTCGCTGCTGCCCCAGGCGGCGGTCCGCGACCCGTTCGAGCGGGTCTTCGGCACGCCGCACGGGGTGGACCTCGGTTATGTGGCGGCCGCGACCGGGACGCCGTACACGCTGGTGGGCGAGATCACCGAGTTGCCCAAGGCGCTGCGCGGCGAGGGGCCCCGCCTGGTCGAGGTGCGCACCGACCGCGAGGAGAACGTGCTCGTGCACGCCCGCCTGCGCGACGCCGCGCAGGCGGCCGTCCTGGCCCTGCTCGGGAGCTAGCCGCCCAGGGCGTCGAGCAGCCGGTTGAGCGGGCTGTCGAGCCCGTGGCGGTCGGCCAGGCGGACGAGCGCCTCGGGGTCGCGCGGCTTGGCCGGCAGGGTCAGGTCGGCGGCCGGCAGCGGCGCGCCGGAGGCGACCTCGACGACGGCGGGGGCGGCGCGCAGGTAGTCGCGGGCCGCGGCCAGGCGGGTGCGGCTGCCGGCGGGGAAACCGTCGGTGACGTCCGCGTCGAGGGCTTCGAGAAGGGCGTCGAGCGAGCCGAAGCGGGTGATGAGCGCCGCGGCGGTCTTGTCGCCGACGCCGGCGACGCCGGGCAGGCCGTCGCTGGGGTCGCCGCGCAGGGTCGCGAAGTCGGCGTAGGCACGCCCGGGGATGCCGTACTTGGCGGTGACGAACGCCTCGTCGACGATCTGCAGGTTGCGGATCCCGCGGGCGGTGTAGAGGACGCGTACGGGGCGCGCGTCGTCGACGAGCTGGAACAGGTCGCGGTCGCCGGTCACGATGTCGACGGCGCCCGCGGCCTGGTGGGTGAGCGTGCCGATCACGTCGTCGGCTTCGTAGCCCGGCGACTCCAGGCGGGCGATGCCGAGCGCGTCGAGCACCTCCTGGATGACCGCGATCTGCGGCACGAGCGCCTCCGGCACCTCCTCGGTGTCGCCGTGGGCGACCCTGTGCGCTTTGTACGTCGGGATCGCCGCCACCCGGAAAGCGGGCCGCCAGTCGGCGTCCATGGTGGCCGCCATCGCGGTGGGGGAGTGGCCGCGCACGAGGGTGGCGATCATGTCGATCAGGCCGCGTACGGCGTTGACGGGCGAGCCGTCCGGCCCCTTGACCGACTCGGGGACGCCGTAGAAGGCGCGGAAGTAGAGCGATGGGGTGTCCAGAAGCATGAGCACGCCTCTATCGTCGCACTCTCCCCGCTCACCCGGGCCGCTCCTCCTCGCGCGCGGGCACGCCGACGGCGAGCAGGCACGCGTCGTCCTCGGGGTTGGGGCCGCCGATGTCGGCCAGCAGGCGGTCGAGACCCGACTCCAGGTCGCGGACGGACACGTCGCGGGCGGCGGCCATGACCAGGTCGAGGCCGACGTCGATGTCGCGGGTGCGCCGCTCGACCAGCCCGTCGGTGAACATCAGCAGCAGGTCGCCGGGCAGCAGCCGGGTGGTCGCCGGCTCGTACGGGCCCGGCCAGCCGGCGCCGAGCAGCACACCTCGGGGCTGGGCGAGCCGGCTGGCCACGCCGTCGCGCACCAGGACGGGCGCCAGGTTGCCCGCCTGGCTCCAGGCGAGCACGCGCGTGTCGGGGTCGAGGTGGCCGACGATCGCGGTGGCGGTGGTGTCCTTCAGCTGGTGCATGACCAGCTCGTTGAGCCAGGCCAGCAGCCGGTGGGCGGGCCGGCCGGTCATGGCCAGGCCGACGAGGGCGTGGCGGAGCTGGGCCATGCGCGCGATGGCGGGCAGGCCGTGGCCGGAGACGTCGCCGACGGCCAGCAGCAGCCGGCCGTCGGGCGCGGGAGCGGCCTCGAACCAGTCGCCGCCCAGGTTGGCGGTCTTCTCCGCGGGCACGTAGCGCACGGCGATCCTGGCGTGCGGCAGGTCGAGGCGTCCGGCGGGACCGGGCAGGACGGCGTCGCGCATCGCGAGCATGACGTGGCGTTCCTCGGCGGCCTGCTCGCGGGCTTCGAGGAGCCGCCGGCGTGATTCGGAGACCATGCGTTCGGCGCGGCGGCGGCCGGTGATGTCCTGGATGACGCCGTGCATGCCCACGGGGCCGCCGGGCGTGGTCAGCGGCTCGAGGACGACCCGCAGGTCGCGCAGCTCGCCGGAGCCCGATCCGCGGCGGATGCGGAACTCGGCCTGCACCGGCTCGACGCCGCGCACCACCGACCACAGCAGGCGGTCGAGCGTGCCCATGTCGGCGGGTTCGACGAGCTCGGCCAGCTCCGGCAGCGGGATCGGGCCCAGGGCTGGGTCACGCCCGAAGATCACGTAGACCTGGTCGGACCAGATGGTCTCGCCGGTGTGCGGGTGCCACTCCGCCCAGCCCATGTTGCCCAGCCGCTGGGCGTGCGCCAGTCGTACGGCCAGCCGCTCGGCGTCGCTCTCATGCCCGAGCAGCCCGGCGGCGCCTATGACGTCGACCATGGGGTCTCACTCTCAAAGCGCAGTGGAACTGGACAATTGGCCTCACATTACGTGAGTGCCGTGGGGCGGAGCGTAGCGACGTCTTCCGGTGTTGTGAGAGCTTTTCGCGGATTTTAGGAGGTGCCGTCAGGAGTAGATTTGGGCCTGTGACGTCCTCAGATCTTTATCCCGTGTCCCGCCTTGCCGCCGTTCACGAGGCCACCGCCAAGGGCGGCCTCGACGCCCTGCTCCTCACTCCCGGTCCCGACCTGCGCTACGTCAGCGGCTACGACGCCAAGCCGCTGGAGCGGCTGACGTGCCTGGTGGTGCCCGCCTCCGGCGAGGCCTTCATGATGGTGCCACGGCTGGAGGCGCCGGCCGCCGAGGCGTCGCCCGCCGCGCGGCTGGGGCTGGAGTTCGTGGCGTGGGACGAGACCGACGACCCTTACGCGGTCGTGGCCGCGCGCCTGGGCCGGGTGGCCAGGGTGGGCCTGGCCGACCGCATGTGGGCCATGTCGTCGCTGCGTTTCCGTGAGGTGCTGCCGGACGCCGAGCAGGTGCTGGCCGGGAGCGTGCTGCGGGAGCTGCGCATGCGCAAGTCGCCGGCCGAGGTGGCGGCGCTGCGCGAGGCGGGTCGGGCCATCGACTCGGTGCACCGGCAGGTGCCGGAGTTCCTGCGGGCCGGGCGCACCGAGCGCGAGGTGGGCCGCGACATCGCCGAGGCGATCCTGGCCTCCGGGCACGCGACCGTCGACTTCGTCATCGTGGCCTCGGGCCCCAACGCCGCCAGCCCGCACCACGATGTCTCCGACCGGGTGATCGAGGCCGGGGAGCCGGTCGTGGTCGACATCGGCGGCCAGTTGCACAACGGCTACTGCTCCGACTCCACGCGCACCTACAGCGTGGGCGAGCCGCCCGCCGATTTCGCCGCCTACTACGAGGTGCTGCGCCGGGCCCAGGACGCGGCCTGCGCGGCGGTGCGGCCGGGGGTGCCGTGCGAGTCGATCGACGCCGCGGCCCGCGACCTGATCGCCGCGGCGGGCTACGGCGAGGCCTTCATCCACCGCACCGGCCACGGCATCGGCATCGAGACGCACGAGGAGCCCTACATCGTCGCCGGCAACGGCGAGGTGATGGAGCCAGGCTTCGCGTTCTCGGTCGAGCCGGGCATCTACCTGCAGGGGCGGCACGGCGCCAGGATCGAGGACATCGTGGTCTGCACCGAAAACGGCGGGGAACGGCTGAACACCACCCCGCGTGACCTGGTGATCGTCTAGACGCCCGTCCAGATTCCCGCGAATCGGTCGCCAGTCGTGACTCTACGACTCCTTTACGTGTGCTTAGGTATTCCTTTGACTTGTTGTGTGCCGGAGTGGAGTTGAAGGGTGTCAAGGTACGGCTGGTGTCATTCGGCGTTCGCGCCGGCGGTGAGCCTGATGGTCTCGATGCTGTTGCTGGTGTCGGGGGCGGTGGGCGCGCTGCTGACATTCGTGGGCGCGACGACGGCGCCGGCGGGCGCGGCGTTCGTGGTCACGCTCATCATCGCGGTGTTCCTGACCGCCGTTCTCCGGATCGTCAGGGCCGTGCCCGACATCCGGCGGGAGAGCGCCGCGACGGCGCGGGCGGTGGCGAACGTGCAGGCGGTGAAGCCCGGTGACGACACCTTGGTGGGGCGCCGGCTGCGCCTGTTCAGGGAGGCGGCCGAGGCGGGCAACGACTGCGAGGCGGTGCTGAGCGCCCGCTCCGCGCTCGACGACAGCGAGATGGCCAACAAGCACCATCTCGACCACGCGCTCATCTGGGCGCTGCCCGTCTTCGGGTTCATCGGCACCGCCCTGACCATGGCCGGCATGGTCACCTCGTTCTCCAACGCCCTCGACGACCAGGGCGACCCCAGCGTGCTGATCGACGCGCTGAAGCAGCACGTGCTGCCCGAGCTGGCCTCGGCGTTCGGCGTCACCCTGATCGCGCTGTTCCTGAGCGTGGTCGCGTTCGGCGCGATGGCCCTGGTCGAGCGGGCCGAGCGGGCCAGCGTGGTGGCCGCAGACGACGTGTTCCTCATCTACATCGCGCGCCTGCCCGCCAAGCAGGCCGCTCCCGCCATGCACGGCCTCACTCAGGAGCTGGCCCAGTCCCGGCAGGAGATGGCCCAGACGAGGGGCAGGACCGAAGAGCTGGTCAAGGGCCTCGACGCGCTGCGCACCGCCGTCGAGCGGATGAGCGCGGCCGAGACCCGTCCGCAGAAGTACACCCTGGTGAGGGAGCCGTGAGGAAGCGGCCCTCCACCTCGTTCGCGCCGCCGCTCGACCTGCGCTTCATCGACCTGTTCATGGCCATCGTGCTGGCGCTGTCGTTCATCGCGATCATGCTGACCGTCGTGGCGCGGATGTTGCCTACGGAGGACGCCACGCCGCCCCAGCGGCAGCAGAAGACCGTGGCCCAGCTCGAACGCGAGCTCGACGCGGCCGTGGCGGCCCAGCGCAAGGCCGAGGCGGAACTGCGCACCACGCAGCAGCAGATCGCCGACCAGACCGCCTTCGCCCTGCCCTGGTGGCTCATCGGGTTCTGCGCGCTGCTCGGCGTGCTCGCCGTGTTCATGAACTGGCGGCTCCGGCTGTGGAGCAAGGGGAGCCTGCCCCGGCTGCGCACCTGGTTACTGGTGACCGTGGTGATCGCCGTGGTCACGGTGGTGATCAGGGAGCTGAGCGACCGCGACGGCTACCTGCTGCTCGCCGAGATCCCCTGGTGGGCGGCCGACGCCCTCTGCCTCGGGCTGCTGCTGGTCGCGTACGTGCTGATCACCGGCATCCGCGACAGCCAGGCCGAACTCAGGGAGATCCGGGCCCGGCCGGTGGGCGGCGCCGCCCCCGGCGAGGAGCGCCGGCGCGTGCCGTCCGCCCGCTGACCGGGCGGGTGTGGCACAGTCGCTGCCATGTTCACTGAGGTCACGTACGCCACCAGCGCCGGTTCTCCGCGCAGGAACGAGGACCTGGTGATCGCCGGGCCGTCGTGGATCGTCGTGCTCGACGGGGCCACCGCGGCGGCCGGGGTGGACAGCGGGTGCGCGCACGACGTCCCGTGGCTCGTGGCGCGGCTCGGGGGAGCGCTGGCGGCGCGGCTGGCCACCGGCCAGGGCGACACGCTGGCCGCGATCCTGGAGTCCTCCATCGAGGAACTGGCGGCGGCCCACGGCGGCGGCTGCGACCTGGGCAACCCCGACTCGCCGTCCTCGACGGTGGCGATGGTGCGGGCGGATCGCGGGCGGGTCGACTACCTCGTGCTGGGGGATTCGCCGGTCGTGTGTTCCCTCGCCGACGGCGGGACCCTGGCGGTGGTCGACGACCGGCTCGAGCGGTTGCCGGGCGGGCGGCCGTACTCGCTGGAGCTGGTGCGGCGGATGCGCAACGCGCCCGGCGGCTTCTGGGTGGCGGGCGCGCGCCCCGAGGCGGCCAGGGAGAGCGTGTGCGGGGCGGTGGCCGCCACCGGGGTGGCGGTGCTCACCGACGGGGCGGCGAGACTCGTCGACTGGTACGGATGGAGGTGGGCGGACGTGCCGGCGGCGCTGGCCGACCAGGGGCCCGCCGCGCTGATCGCGGCCGTGCGGGAGTTGGAGTCGGCCCGCGGGCCGGTGTCCGGCAAGCCGCACGACGACGCCACCGTGGCCTGGGGACGCCTGGACGGCTAGACCTGCCCGGGCCTTCGCCCAGGACGCCCGGGGCCGGCCGGGATCCGCTGCCGGGCGCGGGCCGGCCAGAGGAGTGTCGCCCGCAGTCAACGGAGCGGGCTGATCGGCCACGCTGCTGATACCTTGATCGCACGCGCACGATCATGAAACAATTCGGTAACAGGATATATAGCCGGATATTGGGGGTCGTCGCCCATGATCCGCGAGCCGATCGAGCGGCCCTAGGATGCGCGACGACGAGCTGAACGAGGCGTTCGAGCTCGGGCGGACATGCGCGCTGGCCGCCGAATGCGGCAGAGACCTGCGACGGTGCGCGGAGATGTACAGCGGGCTGTTCCCCGCGGCGGCCTTCGACGCGGAGTGCTACAACGCCCTCACTCTCACCACGGCCTTCAGCGCGCCCTGGGCCGGCGCCGATCGCCTGAAGGTGGTCAACAGGGCCGCCCTGTGGGTGAAGGCCGTCGACCGGCTGGTCAACCACAGCGCGATCACCCGGGAGCAGGTCGACCGCGTGGTCCGCGAGTGCCTGTCCGTCGCCGACGGCGCCGTGCCCCGGTCGGCGGCCACCCGTTTCCTTGCCGACCTGCGCGACGAGCTGGCCACCGCCCGGGAGTTCGGCGAGCTGCGGTGGCTCTGGCGCGACCAGCTCGCCAGGATGCTGGCGTGCATGGTCAGGGCGTGGGTGTGGCGCGACGGGAACGCCGTGCCGACGCTGGAGCGCTACCTCGACAACGCCGACAGCCGCGGCTCGTGCTTCGTCGACCTGTCGCACTGGATCTACACCGCCGACCGCTGGGCCAGGGCGCACCTGGAGGACCTGCGGGACGTCAGCAGGCTGGTCCAGCGCTACCTGCACCTGCTCGGCGACGTCACCTCCTACCGCAAGGACGTGAGCTGGGGCGATCTGAACGTGTTGTCGCTCGGCGTCAGCAGCACCGAGGTGAGGGAGGCGATGGCCGGGCTGGCGCGCGAGGCCGCGGGCCTCATCGAGCCGGTACGGGAGCGCAGCCCGCGCACCGCCATCTACCTGCGAAGACAGATCGGCTTCACCGCCGGCATCAACGGAATTTCGGACTTCGACCGGACAGCGTAAAAGACTTGTCGGATTCCTTGACAGGCGAGCTTGACACTGGCCCGGCAGTATCGGCGAATAAGGGCGTTATGGGCAACAAACCGTGACATTTTGTTTCTTGTAAAAGCTTGCGGCTTGAGAGGAAAATGTGGCGTTGCTAGGGTGTCTCGATGCCAGGCATGTGGATCGACCTCCTCAACGCGCCTTGACAGGTACCACTGACCACGGCACCACAGGGGCGGGGTTGTGCATGCGCGGGAGAGGTACAGGCGGTGCTGGATGGAATTCGGTCACACTGACCGTTGGCGGCTTCCCACGGCGATCAAGATTCTGATCGCCGGGGGCTTCGGCGCGGGGAAGACCACCATGGTCGGAGCCGTGTCCGAGACCCGGCCCCTGCGCACGGAAGAGGCGCTCACCCATATCGGGGCGCACATCGACGACCTCGCGGGCGTCGAGCGCAAGCTCACCACCACCGTGGCCATGGACTTCGGCCGCATCACGATCCGCAACGACTACATGCTCTACCTGTTCGGCACCCCCGGCCAGGAACGGTTCTGGTTCGTCTGGGACGAGCTGGCCGTGGGCGCGCTCGGCGCCGTCGTGCTGGCCGACACCCGCCGCCTCGACGACTGTTTCCCCTCCGTCGACTATTTCGAGAAGCGCGACCAGCCGTTCATCGTGGCGCTCAACTGCTTCGAAGGCAGCAGGCCCTTCACCGTCGGAGAGGTGCGCTCGGCGATCGGCCTGGAGCCGGACGTCCCCATCGTGCTCTGCGACGCCCGCAGGCGCGACTCCGGCAGGGAGGTGCTCATCACGCTGATGGAGCACGCGATCCGCAGGGGCGTCTCCCCGGTCGGGACCATGTCGTGACCATGACCGGCTACCTTTGACCGGTGGAGGAAATCGACCGCCGGATCGTCACGCTGCTGGCCCGCGACGGCCGCATGAGCTTCACCGATCTGGCCAGGGAGACCGGGCTCTCGGTCTCGGCCGTGCACCAGCGCGTACGCAGGCTCGAGAAACGAGGAGTCGTCCGCGGATACGCCGCGATCATCGACCATGACGCCGTCGGGCTGCCGATGACCGCGTTCGTGTCGATCAAGCCGATCGACCCCGCCGCCCCCGACGACGCCCCGGACCGGCTGGCGCACCTGACGGCCATCGAGGCGTGCCACAGCGTGGCGGGTGACGAAAGCTACATCCTGAAGGTCCGCGTGGCCTCGCCGGTGGCGCTCGAAGACCTGCTGCAGCAGATCCGGGCCTCGGCCAACGTCTCGACCCGGACCACGGTCGTGCTGAGCACCCCCTACGAGCACCGCGCCCCCGAGCTGGCCGGCGAAGCCGCCGCGGAACGCACCGGCTGACCCCGTCCCGCCGGGGGATTCGCGTGAGGCCCTCGCCGGCGAGGCACGCCAGGGGAGCCGGAGATCGGCGCCTTCCGGGGGAGCGTGGCCGATGATGTGGACGTGTCCCTGTCGGGGGAGACGCCGCGGACGTGGCGGGGAATGCGAGGCGGGCGATGGGGGAGTCCGGACGGCGGGGCCCGGCAGTCGCCGCGTTGCTCGCCGTCCAGGCGGCGGTGCTGGCCGCGATCTTCCAAGCGCCCCCCGGCAGCACCCTGGTGGGGTGGTACGCGATCACGTGGGCGTTGTTCGGGGCCGCGGTGTGGGTGTCGCGCGGCGTGCCGGGACCGGCGGCGGGAAGGCTGGTGCTGGCGGGCGGCCTGGCCATGATCGCCACCGGGCTGCTCGGGCCTCCGGCGACCAGCACCGACTCCTTCCGCTACGCCTGGGACGGCCGCGTCCAGTCGGCCGGCATCTCGCCCTACGACCACGCCCCGGCCGACCCCGCGCTCGCCTCGCTCCGGGACCCGTGGCTGTTCCCCCGCTGCTCGGAGGGGCACTTCTACCCGATCGAAGGGGGCGCGTGCACGAGGATCAACAGGCCGTCCGCGCACACGATCTACCCGCCGCTGGCGGAGGCGTACTTCATGGTGGTGGACCGGCTGTCGCCCGGCGACACCCGGCACAAGCCGCTCCAGGTCGCCGGTGCGCTGCTGGCCGCGGGCACGCTGCTGGTCCTGCTGCGCGGGAGCGATGGCCGGCGGGCCGCGTACTGGGCGTGGTGCCCGGCCGTTCCCATGGAGGCGGTGAACAACGCCCATGTCGACATGCTCGCCGTCGCCGCCGTGGTGCTCGCCCTCGGCGGGCGGGCGGCGCCCTTCTTGCGGGGGGTGCTGCTCGGCGGGGCGATCGCGGTCAAGCTGGTGCCTGCCGTGGTGCTGCCCGGTGCACTGTCCGGGGCGCTGTCGAGCGGCCGGGCGGCACGGCGGGCCGTGGGGACGACGGCGCTCGCCGTTCTCGTCGTGGCCGCCGCCTACCTGCCCTACGTCCTGGTGTCGCGGGGTTCGGTGCTGGGCTACCTGTCCGGGTACGTGGCCGAGGAGGGTTACGACGAGGCCGGGGCGCGCGACCGCTACGGGCTGCTGCGGCTGGTGCTTCCCGATTCCTGGGCCGTGCCCGCCGTCCTCCTCGTCATGGCGGCGGTGACGTTCCACGTCGTCACGCGCGGCGATCCGGACCGGCCGTGGCGGGGCGCGCTGGTGGTCACCGGGACGGCGTTCCTGCTGCTGACCCCCGGATATCCGTGGTACGCGCTGCTGATCGTCGCCCTGGTGGCCCTG
This sequence comes from Nonomuraea sp. B5E05, assembly GCF_039880665.1. Classification (NCBI taxonomy): domain Bacteria; kingdom Bacillati; phylum Actinomycetota; class Actinomycetes; order Streptosporangiales; family Streptosporangiaceae; genus Nonomuraea; species Nonomuraea sp. B5E05. The sequence goes on along the minus strand of NZ_JBDPMJ010000020.1, from coordinate 138,113 downwards.
GACGGCCGCTGGGAGTGGCTCGGCGTCCCCCTGGCGGGCGCGGTGGCCTACCTCGCCCCGGCGGCGGGCACGCCCGCCTACGCCGCCGCCGGGGCGGTGGTCCTGGTGGGCGCCGTTCTCCGCGGGTCAGGCACGGCTCCGGTGGGCGCCGCCCACGGCCGCCCGTAGCGGGCGCCCGGGCACGCCGGGCTCCCGCCGTGTGTGTCGTGTGGTGCACGCTGTACGTGCTGTGGATGACCGGGCGCAGGAGTGACTCCTCCGCTCCCAGAAGAGAGCGGCTTCTCGCCCGCCTGCGCGGGCGGCGGCGAACGGGATACCCGCTACGCGGCGGATCGCTGATAATCCGAGAGTCGCAGTGAACGGGACGAAGTGATGGGAGTGCTGCACCAGGCGTGCTAATGTCATCGTTTGTCGTAACAACAAGCAGAATGGCCCGGAGTGTCCCATTAACCACATTAATGGTCAGACGGTAACGCGTCAAACGGAACGCGCCAGAGAGCAGGCGTACGTCACCCGCCTCTATGACCGTCTCGACGAGCTGCGCGAGCGCACCCAGCGACAGCTGAAGGAGGTGCTGGCCAGCGGCGCCGTCGGCACGATGCAGAACAGGTCGGAGCGCGACACGTTCGCCGAGATGTACGCCGTGAGGCTCGCCCGGCTCTGGGCGGTCGAGCGCGGCCTGGTCTTCGGCCGGCTCGACCACGTCGACGAGGGCCGCCTCTACATCGGCAAGCTCGGCCTCACCGACGACGAGCAGCAGCGCCTGCTGATCGACTGGCGGGCGCCGGTCGCGCAGCCGTTCTACCGCGCCACACCCGCCGCCCCGATGGGCGTGACCAGGCGTCGCCACCTGCAGACCAAGGGCCGCGCGGTGGTCGGCGTCGACGACGACCTGCTCGACCTCGACTCGCTCACCGACGACGACCGGGCCACGCTCAACGGCGAGGCGGCCCTGCTGGCCGCGCTGGACGAGCGGCGCACGGGCCGCATGCGCGACATCGTGGCCACCATCCAGTCCGAGCAGGACCGCGTCATCCGCGGCGACCTGAACGGGGTCCTGGTCGTGCAGGGCGGCCCCGGCACCGGCAAGACCGTCGTGGCCCTGCACCGCGCCGCGTACCTGCTCTACACGCACAGGGAGCGGCTGGAGCGCAGGGGTGTGCTGATCCTCGGGCCCAACCTCACGTTCCTGCGCTACATCGAGCAGGTCCTGCCCTCGCTCGGCGAGAACGACGTGCTGCTGTCCACGGTCGGCGAGCTCTATCCCGGCGTCACCGCCACCGCCCGCGAGCGGGCCGAGGTGGCGGCGCTGAAGGGGGACGCACGGATGGCCGCGGTGATCGCCAAGGCCGTACGCGACCGGCAGCGGGTGCCGCGCAAGCCCGTCGAGCTCACCCTCGGCCGCCTCACCCTCACCATCGACCGCGCCATGCTCGACGCGGCCAGGAACAAGGCGACCCGCTCGCGCCGCCCGCACAACCAGGCCCGCGCGGTGTTCGTCAGGTCGCTGCTCAACGCGCTGGCCCGGCAGCAGGCCCGCAAGATAGGCAAGGGGCTCATCGACGAGGACGACCTGGCCGACATGCGCGAGGAGCTGCGTACCGAGCCGGTCGTCAAGTCCGCGCTCAACCGGCTGTGGCCGTATCTCACCCCGCAACGCCTCCTGCTCGGCCTGTACGGCTCGCCCGAGCGCCTGGAGTACGCGGCCTCGTCCCTCACCCCCGGCGAGCGTGCGCTGCTGCGCCGGGACGGCGGCGCGTGGACCGAGTCCGACGTGCCGCTGCTCGACGAGGCGGCCGACCTGCTCGGCGACATCGACGAGCAGGTGCTGCGCGCCAGCGCCATGCAGGCGGAGGAGGAACTGGCCGCCGCCAGGCAGGCCGAGGAGAGCGAGCGCGAGGCCGAACTCGCCTACGCCCGGGAGGTCCTGGAGCTGACGGGCCTGTCCGACGTCATGGAGGCCGAGCGCCTCGCCGAACGCCAGCGTGGCGACGGCCCTCACCTCACCACCGCCGAGCGCGCCGCCGCCGACCGCACCTGGGCCTACGGGCACGTGATCGTGGACGAGGCGCAGGAGTTGTCGCCGATGGCCTGGCGGGCCGTCATGCGGCGCTGCCCCACGCGTTCGATGACGATCGTCGGCGACATCGCGCAGACCGGCTCGGCGGCCGGCGCGCGCTCCTGGGCGGAGGTGCTCGACCCTTACGTGGCCGGGCGCTGGCGCCAGGAGGGGCTGAGCGTCAACTACCGCACGCCGGTGGAGCTGATGGCGGTCGCGGCGCGCGTCCTGGCCACCGTCGACCCCGCGCTCGAGGCCCCGGTGTCCGTCCGCGAGCTGGGCGTGCAACCCTGGTCGGCGCCGCTCTCCGCGCTGGCCGAGCTGGTCAAGGCCGAGGTGGGCGAGGGCGGCAAGATCGCCGTGGTGGTGCCCGACAGGTTGCTCGCCACGCTCGGCGCCGAGGTCGCCGCGGCCGTGGCCGGCACCGTGGTGGTGACGCCGGGGGCCGGCCGGGCGAAGGGTGCGGAGGCGCTCGACGCGCCGGTGGCCGTGATGGGGGTGACGGACGCGAAGGGGCTGGAGTTCGACTCGGTCATCGTGGCCGAGCCCGACCTCATCGCCGCCCAGTCGCCACGAGGGCCGAGCGACCTGTATGTTGCTCTCACCCGTGCCACGCAACGGCTCGGCGTCGTGCACGAGCAGCCGCTCTCCGAGGCGCTGAAGGGCCTGCCCGGCCGCTCGCAGGTGCCCGCAAAGGGGCTTTGATCCGCTTTACCGCGGGCCGCCGATCATGTACCACCTGCGAAAACTTGATGTTTCTGCTGATCGGGACACGGTTGACATCTGAGGTGGAGTCGGTAGTTTGCTGCGCAGTCCAGCACGGGACTTGGCCGGTTGGCCGTCTCTGACATCGCCGGATCCTGCGTCCGTGACGGAGTGTGACTTCGTCCACACAGCCAGGTGCAGGGCCGTCGGTCCGTCGAGTCGGGGCACCCCAACCGGGCGGGGGGTTGGACCCGGGACGGGCCCGGGAGCCCAGTAGACAACGGAATTCCGCGCTCGCCGCCGACGAGACGGGTCCGGTCCGAAGGGTTTCCGGGCCCTCTTCCCGTTCTCGTGCGCAGGACCGCCGTGCGCCGGGTGGTCCCGTCACCCGCGGGATCACCCTGCCGCGACCGCCCGCCTTTTTTCGATCTCCCCGCGCCGCGCTGCATGAAGTGGGGCCGTGGGACGGTAGCGTTTTCGCAAGCAGGCGTGCGATGACGGCGGAGGAGACCCCGGAGTGGTTCAGGACAGAACGAGCCTACCGCCCACACCCGGGCGCGACTCGACCCCTGGCGGTGGTCACGCCCCTGCCGCCGCGTCGCCCCAGCCCGAACCCGAGTCCGAGTCCAAGCCCGGGGCCGGGCCTGAACTGACGTCCCAGTCCCTGGCTGAGCCCGGGCCCGGGCTTGAGTCCGGGCTTGAATCCGGGCCCGCGTCCGAGGTGAGCCAGGGCGTGCGGGGCCGCGGCGTGAGCGAGGGTGGCGAGGCGCGCGGGACGCGGGGCGAAGCCGAGGCCGTGACCGGTGACGGCGTGCCGGCGAAGGGTGGGCCCAGGGCCGCAGGCGAGCCGGGACGCGAGCCGCGGCGCGTGCTGGCGGCCAGGGTCGCGGCGGCCGTGGTCGGCGGGCTGGCGCTGTTCGCCGCCTTCCCGCCGCTCGACTGGTGGTGGCTGGCACCGCTGGGCATCGCCTTGATCGTCGCCTCCCTCCACGGCACCCGCCCCAGGAGGGCCGCCTGGCTCGGCTACGTGGGCGCCGCGGCGTTCCTGTTCCCCGGCGTGGCGTGGGTGCGCACGATCGGCGACGACGTCTGGCTCATGCTCGTCGGCGCGGAGAGCCTCTTCTACGCCGCCATGGCCGCCGCGGCGGCGCTCGTGTTCCGCCTGCCCGGCTGGCCGGTGTGGTTCGGCGGCCTGTGGGTGGCCATGGAATGGCTGCGCGGCCTGGTGCCCTTCGGCGGGTTCCCGTGGGCGCGGGTGGGTTTCAGCCAGGGGGAGTCGCTGTTCACGACCTACGCGGCGCTGGGCGGCGTGCCGCTGGTGTCGTTCGCCGTCGTGTTGTGCGGCGCCCTGCTGGCCCACGCCTTCCTGTCGCGTGGCGGGCACGCGCTCTGGCGCAGGGCGGCTCCCGTGGCGCTGGCCCTGGCCGTGCCCGTGCTGAGCCTGGCCGTGCCGAGGCCGGGCGACGAGGGCCGTACGGTCAACATCGGCATCGTGCAGGGCAACGTGCCCGGCCGGGGCATGAACGTGCTCGGCGACGAGCCCGCCGTCGTCCTGCGCAACCACGCGAACGAGACCAAGCGCCTGGCCCAGGCCGTACGCGAGGGCAAACTCCCCAAGCCCGACCTGGTCGTCCTGCCGGAGAACTCCACCGACATCGACCCCTACCGCGACCAGTTCGCCCGGGAGACCATCCACGACTCCGTTCGGGACATCGGGGTTCCCACGCTCGTCGGCGCGGTCGTGGCGATCGGCGACGAGCACCGCGCCACCCGCAGCCTCGTGTGGGACCCGGTGACCGGAGCGGGCGACTACTACGACAAGCAGCACCTGGTGCCGTTCGGGGAGTTCACGCCCCTCAAGGACATCGTGCTGGCCCTGTGGGAACGGGCCGGACTGGTGGGCCGCCAGTCGGTGCCGGGCGACAAGCCGGGCGACCTGAGGATGGGGCCGGTGACGATCGGCGCGGTCAACTGTTACGAGGTGGCCTACGACGGCACCGTGCGCGAGACCGTGCGTGCCGGGGGCACCCCCCTCGTGGTGCAGACCAACAACGCCAGCTACGCCCTGTCCAACCTGCCGCCGCAGCAGTTGGCGATGTCGAAGCTGCGGGCGGTGGAGCACAACAGGGCCGTCGTGACCGCGGCCACCACAGGGATCTCCGCGTTTGTCACGCCTGACGGTAAGGTCTCCTGGCAGACCCGCGAACTGGTCGCGGACATGAACGTGGTCAAGGTGCCCGTACGCACTGAGAAAACGCTTGCAACCAGGGTGGGGGCGTTTCCTGAGTGGGCATTGATGGTGATGGGAGCGGCGGCGGCCGGAGTCGCCGCGTGGCGTGGCAGGCGGCGAGAAGACCGGATGAGGAACGACTGACATGGAGACTCTCGGCCGGGTGCTCGTCGTCGTGCCGACATACAACGAGCGCGACAACCTTCCCAAGATCGTCGAGCGGCTGCGGACCGCCGTGCCGACGGCCCACGTGCTCGTGGCCGACGACAACAGCCCCGACGGCACCGGCGAGATCGCCGACGGGCTGGCCGCCGGCGACGACCACGTGCACGTCCTGCACCGGCCCGGCAAGCAGGGCCTCGGCGCCGCGTACATCGCCGGGTTCCGCTGGGGCCTGGACGAAGGCTACGACGTGCTGGTCGAGATGGACGCCGACGGCTCGCACCAGCCGGAGGAGCTGCCCAAGCTGCTGGAGGCGCTGGCCGACGGGGCCGACCTGGCGATCGGCTCCCGCTACGTGCCCGGTGGCAAGGTGGTCAACTGGCCGCACCGGCGCGAGATGTTGTCCAAGGGCGCCAACATCTACACGAGGGTCATGCTCGGCCTGCCCGTGCGCGACGCGACCGCCGGGTTCCGCGCCTACCGCTCGGCCACGCTGGACAAGGTGGGGCTGGCGGGAGTGGAGTCGCAGGGCTACTGCTTCCAGGTCGACCTGACGCTGCGCACGTCACGGCACGGGCTGCGGGTGGTCGAGGTGCCGATCACGTTCGTGGAGCGTACGGTCGGCAAGAGCAAGATGAGCGGCAAGGTCATGTCCGAGGCGTTGTGGCGGATCGGGCTGTGGGGTGTCACGGGCCTGCCCAAACGTTTGCGCGGCAGGCGAGGCCACGACTAGGGCGAGGATCACCGATCTCGGACGCGGCGGAACGGTTCGGCGGCGCCGCGCGTTGTTCCTGCTGTACGCGCGTGTGGAATCGAGGAAACGATGCGGCTGCTGCTCTTCCTGCCCTTCCTGCTCTTCCCGGTCCTGGAGATCTGGCTGATGTTCCAGGTCGGGGCCGCGATCGGCGGGCCGGCGACCGTGGCCCTGCTCATCGCCGGCAGCCTGCTGGGGGCCTGGCTGATGCGGCGCGAGGGACGCAGGGCCTGGCGCGTCCTTCAGGAGTCGATGCAGACGGGGCGCATGCCCGAGCGCGAGCTGGCCGACAGCGGCCTGATCCTGGTGGGCGGCGGGCTGCTGCTGGTGCCGGGCTTCGTCACCGACGTCCTCGGGCTGGCCTGCGTCCTGCCGGTGACCCGGCCGCTGATGCGCCGCCTGGGCTCGTCGTTCTTCGAACGCAGGGTGAAGCGCATGGCCGCCGCCTCCCCCTACGCCGGCATGTTCCCGCCGGGTGGTGACTTCCCCGGCACCGCCTCTCCCGATGAGGGCGCGCCGAAGGGCGCCCAGGTGGTGCACGGCGAGGTGATCCGGGAAGACCGCGAATCCTGACGTTTCCGCGCGAGAAAACCCCCGGGCGCCGCCCGGGGGTTTCACCGTGAGAGGAGATCAGGCGCTCTTACGACGCTGGGCTCGCAGCACGGCGAGCCGCTCGTTGAGCACCTCCTCGAGATCTTCGATGGATCGCCGCTCCAGGAGCATGTCCCAGTGTGTCCGCGGCGGTTTGGTCTTCTTCGATTCCGGCTGCTCGCCGTCCACGCGGACGGCGGTCGCACCGCACATGCGGCACTCCCACGTCGCGGGGATCTCAGCCTCGGCGGCAAGCGGAACCTCGAAGCAATGCCCCTTAGGACAGGTGTAGGACACCTCCTGGCGTGGGGCCAGATCCGTGTTACGGTCGTTTTCGTAGCTGGTTGCCCCGAGCCGGGTGCCACGAAGCGCGCGCTCGCCCATGTTTCAATGCCTCCTACAGGGCCCCCATGCGTGGGGGGTCTGTCTCCCACGGTGTCTAACGCTTGGTACCGTGATGGGATTCCCACCCGTGGGGTGATCCAATCGCGCTTGGGGCCTCGGTTCTTCCTGCGAGGCCCGGCCGCGGGTCTCCTGGCCGGGCGGTTCGGGGGTTCCGGGCCAGCTCAGCGCGTACGCACCGCGTTTCAGCCGGTTGCTCGGCCCGTGACCGCTTTCCCGCGACGCCCGCTCACGATCGCCGCCGCGAGCCACAGCGCGCCGGCCATGATGAGGGCGCCGTGCGCGATGCGCAGCGGATACGGCCCGAAGAACTGCGGGATGAACAGCACGAATCCGAGTGCCGGCACCGTCCCGCTCCACTTGGGCAGCGTTCCTGACCGCCAGACGGACACCGCGGCCATCACCGTGCCGGCGGCGAGCAGGACGAGCCCGGCCGCGAACATGCTGACGGGGACGGCCCCGAACCTGAACTCCGCCGCCAGCTCCGTCAGCGCGGGCGCCTGGTCGCGCAGGGAGCGCCGGGCGATCACGTGGAGCCCGAACGTCTCCGCGCCGTAATAGGGGAGTGTCAGGCCCGCGCCTGCCCAGGTCACCGCCGCGGCCCGCAGCGACAGCCGGTCGCCGAGCACCTGGTGCAGCCCGAGCACCGCCAGGCCGAGCAGGACGAACCCGATCATCGCGGCGGAATGCCCGGCGACCCAGGCGGAGGAGGCCATGGCCGCGGCATCGTCGCCCGAGGGGCGGATCGCGGGATAGAGGAAGAAGAGGATCCCTGCCGCGGCGAACGCCGCGGCGACCGGTTTGGTGGACATCAGTGCTCCTTGAAATGTGCTCCGCTCTTGTGTGAGAGCAATGCTCTCCACTTGCGAGGCTCATGTCAAGAGCACTGCTCTCGATTGAGATCGGCTATCTTCTGCCTCGCCGGGTCACCAGCGGCACCAGTGTCCTGTCGCCCAGCCGGGTCATCGCCGCCAGCGGCCTGACGGCGGCGCCGACCAGCAGTGCCAGGCCCGGCCTGCCGGACGCGCGGGCCATGCCGGGGCCCAGCGCGCCCATCAGCGCGGTCAAGGCGGGCAGCGGCCGGATGAACAGGGTGATGTCGCTGACCAGACCGTCGTCGTCCACCTCGACGACGGCGGCCTCGTGGATCTCCAGGCTCCCCAGGCGGGCGGTCGCGGTCAGCGCGCGCGTCCGGTCGTCGCCGATGTCGCTGTGGTAGCGCATGCCGGACAGGACGCTCAGCACGACGGAGAACAGCTCGCCCACCTGGTCCTTGCCCTCGAAGGTGGCCCCGGCGCTGAGCGGGGAGTGCAGGGTCACGTCGGCGGCGAGCGTGGTCATGAGCGCGTCGAGGTCGTGGGCCTCGCCGGCCCGGCGGTAGGCCGCGGCTGGTGAGGCCTGAATATGAACTGTCATGAGTACACTTTATCAACCCACTATCCTGGGTCCATGAACAGGTTCGGTGAGATGCACTGCTCCATCGCCCAGGCCGTCGGGGTGGTCGGCGAGCCATGGACGCCGCTGATCCTGCGCGACCTGTTCCTCGGGCTGCGCAGGTTCGACGATCTGGCGGCGGACCTGGGCATCTCCCGCAACCTCCTGGCCGGCCGCCTGGAGCGTCTGGTGGCGGCGGGGGTGGTGGAGAAGCGCCCCTACCAGGAGCGGCCGGTGCGCCACGAGTACGTCCTCACGGAGGCGGGCCGCGACATCGTGCCCGCCCTGACGACCCTGATGGCCTGGGGCGATCGCTGGTCCACCCCGCCGGGCGGCCCGCCCGCGCTGCTGGTGCACTCCTGTGGCGAGCGTTTCACGCCCGTGGTCACCTGCCCGCACTGCGGCGGGGAGGTCACCGCCGGCACGGTGACGGCCGTGCCCGGCCCTGGAGCGTCCCAGGGGCCGGGCACGATGCTCGTCGGCACTCGGGCCGCCGGTGGCGCCGGAGGGGGCGCCGGCTGAGCGCTCAGATGCGCTCGGGCACCTCGTTGCCCGCGGCGCGGATGGCCTTGGGCAGGTTGGTCAGGGCCAGGAGCACGAAACCGAGCACGAAAAAGATAATCATGGAGACGATGGCGATGCGGTAACTGTTGGTGAGCTGCAGCGCCACCGTCACCGTCAGCGAGCCGATGAACGCCGAGCCCTTGTCGCTGATCTGCAGCAGGCTGAAGTATTCGGCCTCGCGCCCCTTCGGGATCACCTGCGAGAACAACGAGCGCGACAGCGCCTGGGTGCCGCCGAGCACGATCGCGATCGCGAACGCCATCAGGTAGAACTGCAGGGCCTGCCTCTCACCGACGAACATGGCCACCACCACGATCGCGGTCCACACCACCAGGCTGGCCAGCACCGTGCGCTTGGTGCCGAAGACGCCCGCCAGCCGCCCGAGCAGCAGCGCGCCGAAGAACGCCACGAACTGCACCATCAGGATCGCGCTGATCTGCACGGTCTTGTCCAGCTTGAGAGCCTCGGAGGCGAAGGCCGCGCTGTTGCCGATGACCGTCTGCACGCCGTCGTTGTAGACGAGGTAGGCCACCAGGAACAGCAACGTCAGCGGGTAGCGGCGCAGCTCGGCCAGCGTGCGGCCGAGCTGGCGGAAGCTGCCTCCGGCCGAGCGCAGCGCCGTGGTCTCGTGCGCGGGCACCGGCCGGTTGCGCAGCCGCAGCAGCGGGACGACGGTGAAGATGGCCCACCACAGTCCCGCCGACATCATGCTGATGCGCACCGCCATGCCCTCGGCCAGCCCCAGGCTCTCGTGCTGCAGGTAGAGCACCAGGTTGAGAGCCAGCAGCAGGCCGCCGCCGAGATAGCCGATGGCCCAGCCGCGCGAGGAGACCGTGTCGCGTTCGGCCGGGGTGGAGATCTGCGGCAGGAACGAGTCGTAGACGACGACCGAGGAGCCGTAGGCCAGGTTGGCCACGACGAACAGCACGCCGCCGAGCATGTAGCGGTCACCCTCGACGAAGTACAGGCCCATGGTGGCCAGCGCGCCGACGTAGGCGAAACCGCCGAGCATCTCCCGCTTACGCCCGGTGTGGTCGGCCAGCGCGCCCACGATGGGCAGGAACAGGATCTGCAGCAGCACCGCGACCGTCATGATCAGCCCGAAGAACGCGGCCGGCCTGATGCCGGCGCCGAGCACGTCGACGTACCCCAGCCCGGGGTTGGCGATCACCAGGTCGTCGAAGGCGGCCACGCACTGGCCGGAGGCCATGCCGGGGAAGTCCTGGGCGCAGGCGGCGGTCTTGGCGACCGGGATGAGGTAGGGGCCGAGGAAGACCGAGATGATCGTGGTGTAGAAGGCGGAGTTGGCCCAGTCGTAGAGGTACCAGCCGCGTTGCTCGCGCCGGCGGGCTGCGGGGGAGTCGTCGAGGGCCCCGGGGGGTGCGGGTGCGGGCATGGTGTCGTGTCGCTCCTATGAGGGCAGGGCGGGGGTGCGTCGCTCTCAGGCGGCCAACCGGCCGGGGTGCCACTGGCCGCGACGCTGGAGGACGTCGCGCAGGCCGGTGACGTTGTCGGTCATGATGCCGTCGACGCCGAGGTCGAGCAGGCGCTCCATGCGGGCGGTGTCGTTGACGGTCCACACGTGCACCTGCATGCCGATGGCGTGCGCCGTGCGGACCAGCGCCCGGGTCGTGACGCGCAGCCCGCGGAAACCCGCCGGCACCTGCGCGCACGGCACCCTGGCGCGGGACAGGCGGGCGAGCAGCCGCCCGTAGCCGGAGGTCGCGGCGGCGGCGCGCAGCGCGGCGACGCCACGCGGGCCGAGCGCCGAGCACACCTCCCTGCCCAGCGCCGCCCTGGCCAGGGCCAGGCGCTCGTCGGAGAAGGAGGTCAGGCAGATCCGGTCGTAGGCGTTGGTGCGCCGGACCGCCGCGGCGAGCGGGGCGATGGCGGCCGATTCCTTGACGTCGATGTTGAAACGGATCTCCGGCCAGGAGCCCAGCAGGTCTTCCAGCAGCGGGATCTCGTGCACGCCGTCGATGCGGGCCCGTTTGACCTCCCGGTAGGGGAGCTCGGAGATGCGGCCCCGCCGGTCGGTCACGCGGTCGAGCGTGTGGTCGTGGAAGGCGAGCAGCACGCCGTCGGCGGTGGCGTGGGCGTCGGTCTCCAGATGGGTGTATCCGAGGCCGACCGCCCGCTCGAACGCGGCGGCGGAGTTCTCCGCGTTCTCCGCCGCTCCGCCGCGGTGGGCGAAGGCCAGCGGGCCCGGGTGGTCGAGAAAGGCGAAACGGCGGCTGAGCACGTCCTGAAGTATGCCCTTCTGGGGGAACGGTGCGGATTACGATTCGGGGAGATTCTCCCATTCCTGGCGGCGAACCTCGGCCAGGGCGATGGCCGTCGCCACCGCGACATTGAACGAGCCCACCCGGCCGACCTGGGGGATGTAGCAGGCGCCGTCGGCGGCGTCGAGCAGGGCGGGGGAGCAGCCGTGGTCCTCGCTGCCGACCACCAGGCACACGTCGCGGCCGAGCTCCGCCCGGTGCAGGGGCACGGCATCGGCGGTCAGTTCGACGGCCAGCACCGTGTAGCCCACTTCGCGCGCGGCCTTGACCGCCTCGGTGGCCGGCATCGCCTCGTGCCAGGTGACGAGCCGCTCGGTGCCCAGCGCGGTCTTGCCCGCCTTGGGATTGGTCGGCGGGGTCGCGTTGCCGGCGAGCCAGACCTCGTCGACGCCGAAGGCGGCGGCGCTGCGGAAGATCGAGCCGATGTTGAACGGGCCGGTGACCGACTCGACGATCAGGCCGAGGCGGTTGTGGGTGTTCCTGCGCCAGGTGCGGTTGAGCCGCTTGACGTCGGTGGGGCGCAACTGCCTTCTCATCGGGTCACCTTCAGGATGCGGTAGGCGGCTCGGCTGGTCTCGCGGGAGGCCTGCCAGCCCTGCTCGCCGAGCCAGCGCTGCAGGGAATCGGAGCCGAGGTGTTTCTGGACGACCAGGTAGGCCACGCCGTCGGGCGTCAGCCGGGTCAGCCACCTGGTGAGCATGTCGTGCAGGGCCTGCTTGCCGATGCGGATCGCGGGATTGGACCAGATGGCGCGGAACCTCACGTCGTCCGGCACATCGTCCACATGCACCGACCTTACTGTGTAAAGGCGGGCGGCTTGGGCATTGCGCGCGGTCAGCTCCAGGCTCCGCCGATTCACGTCGACGGCCCACACCGTCGCCCGCGGCGCGCGCGACGCCATGGTCAGCGCGATGGGGCCGTAGCCGCAGCCCAGGTCGAGCAGGTCGCCCTCCTGCGGCGGCGGCGGGACGCTCTCCAGCAGCACGCGCGTGCCGAGGTCGACCCGCTCGGGGGAGAACACACCCCTGTCGGTCTCCAGCCGCAGGTGCAGGTCGGGCAGGACCAGGTCGGCCGAGCCCGGTTTGCTCGCGCTCTTCGGCTGCTCGGAGAAGTAGTGGGCCACGGGGCAGAACGTTACGGGATCCTGGTGCCGAACAGCACGGCCGCTCCCGCCACCAGCAGCCCGGCCATGATGGCGGCCACGATGAACCACTGGGTGATCTCCTGGTTGACCAGCTTGTAGCCCAGCGAGGTGCCGATCTGCTCGTAGACCTCGCGCAGCTCGGAGCCGGACTCGGCGGTGTAGGCGCGGCCGCTGGTGCCGTCGGACAACGACTGCAGGGTCTGCTTGTTGACCGGCACGTTCACCGGCCTGCCGTCGATGTTGACGGTGCCCTCCTGGGTGCCGTACGCGATCGTGGAGACCGGCACGCCGGCCTGCTGGGCCGCCTCGATGGCCTCGTTGACCGACCGGCCGGAGGTGTTGTCGCCGTCGGACAGCAGCACGACGGCGGACGGCGGCGGGTCGGTGACGGCCTGCTGGTCGAACGAGCGCACCGCTTCGAGGGAGTTGAAGACGGCCTCGCCGATCGCGGTGCCCGGCCGGGTGGTGAGGTTGCCGATGGCGGTGATCACGGCCTGGTGGTCGGTGGTGGGGGAGATGACCACGTTGGCGGAGCGGGCGAAGGAGACCACGCCGACGTTGAAGCGGTCGGGCAGCTCCTTGGCGAACGCCTGCGCGGCCGCCTTGGCGGCGCTGATCCTGTCGGGGTCGACGTCGTCGGCGTCCATCGACAACGACACGTCGAGCGCGATCATGATGGTGGCGCGGTCGCGCGGCACGCGTACCTCGCCGGCGGGTTTGGCGGCTCCGACGACCAGGAGCGACATCATGACCAGGAACAGCGCGGGCGCCACGTGGCGGCGCCAGCCCGGCCCGGCGGGGGCGACGAGGTTGAGCAGCGCGAGGTTGGTGAAGCGCACGGTGTAGCGGCGGCGGGCGAGCTGCGCCACGACATAGCCGGCCACCAGCAGCAGCACCAGCACGAACAACCACAGCCAGGCAGGGGCGAGAAAGCTCACCAGGCCTCCTTCCCGGGCATCGTGACCACGATAGCGTCGGTGATGGTCTCCTCGTTTCGCTCGCTCACATGGGTCTCCGGTGGGCCAGGTGGCTCATGCGGCGCTGGCGCAGGACGAACTGTGCCACGTCGAACACCCAGTCACGGTCGGTGCGCAGGACGAGGTGGGCGATGCCGGCGCGGCGCAGCGCCCGGCGGGTGCCCTCGCGTTGCTGGGCTGCCGCTTCGGCATACGCTTGCCGGACTTTGGGTGAAAGATGCACTTCGCGTACGTTCCCGGTCTCGGGGTCGGCGAACGCGACCCGGCCCACGTCGGGCAGCTCCAGCTCGCGCGGGTCGATCACCTCGACGGCCAGCACCTGGTGGCGGGCCGCCAGGCGCCTGATGGGGCGCTCCCACGGGCGTTCGGCGTCGGGGTCGAGGTCGGGGCGGGCGTCGAGGAAGTCGGAGACGATCAGCCGCATGCCGCGCCGCCTGCGGCTGGCCGACAGCACCTCGATGCCCTCGGCCAGGTCGGGCGGGTCCGGCACGACCTGGCCGCGGGGGGCCTCCATGAGGGAGTGGAGCAGCCCGTACAGGGCGGCCCGGCCGGTGCGGGCGGGCATGCGGTGAATGTACTCGTCGTGGATCACCAGCGCGCCGAACCGGTCGCCCATCCTGCTGGACAGGAACCCGATCGCGCCGATCGCCGCCACCACCAGGTCGCGCTTGTCGGTGTCGGCGGTGCCGAAGTCCATGCTGGGCGACAGGTCGGCCAGCGCCCACGTCTCCAGCTCGCGATCGGCGATCAGGTCGCGTACGTGGGGGATGGTGGTGCGGGCGGTGACGGCCCAGTCCATGCGGCGCACGTCGTCCTCGCCGGGCACGTAGACGCGGCTGTCGCCGGCCTCGCTGCCGGTGCCGGGCAGCAGTCCCTGGTGCGCGCCGTGCAGCAGCCCGTCGAGCCGCCGGGTGACGGTCAGCTCCAGCCGGCGCAGCGCCTGCTCGGCGGTGTTCATCGGGTCACCGGTTCTGGTTCCAGACGACGACGGGCGGGGGCACGGCGTGCAGGATCTGCCGGACGACCTGCTCGGGGTCGACGCCGTCCGCCAGGGCGTCGAAGGTGAGCATCAGCCGGTGCGACATGACGTCCACGGCCACGTCGCGCACGTCGTCGGGCAGCAGGTAGTCGCGGCCCCGCAGCAGGGCCAGCGCCCGGCCGGCGGAGACCAGGCCCAGCGTGGCGCGAGGGCTGACGCCGATCTCGATGGTGTCGGCCAGCTCGTCGAGGCCGTACTCGCCGGGGGAGCGGGTGGACATGACCAGGCGTACCACGTAGTCGGCGACGAGCTGGTGGACCGAGACGTCCTCGGCGGCCTTCTGCAGCGTCAGCAGCTTGGCGGGGTCGAGCACCCGGTCGGGGACGGGCGGGGTGACGCTCATCCGGTGCAGGATCTCCAGCTCCTCGTGGGCGGTGGGGTGGGGCACCCGCACCCGGAAGAGGAAGCGGTCGCGCTGCACCTCGGGCAGGGGATAGACGCCCTCGGACTCGATGGGGTTCTGGGTGGCCAGCACGATGAACGGCTTGGGCAGCGGGTGGGTGACGCCGGCCAGGGTGACCTGGCGCTCGGCCATGACCTCAAGCAGCGCGGACTGGACCTTGGCGGGGGCGCGGTTGATCTCGTCGGCCAGCAGGAAGTTGACGAACACGGGACCGAGCTCGACGTCGAACTTCTCGTTGGAGGGGTGGAAGACGCGGGTGCCGATGATGTCGCTCGGCACGAGGTCGGGGGTGAACTGGATGCGGGCGAACGTGCCGCCCACGACGGTGGCCAGCGTGGACGCGGCGAGGGTCTTGGCGACGCCGGGGACTCCTTCCAGCAGGCAGTGCCCGCGGGCCAGCAGGGCCACGACGAGTCTTTCGACCATGTGGTCCTGTCCGACGATGACACGCCGGACCTCGTCGAGACTTTGACGCAGCAGTGCCGCGTCGTTTCCGCCCGGCAACTCTTCGACGACGCTCATGAGCCCCATTCCACCAAACGTGCCGCAAACTCGCACGACGCCACGTCTGTGCTTTCATGGCAAACGTGGCAAGTCCCCTGCAGTACGGCGATCCGCCCCGGCTGGGGCCCTACCTGGTGCGGGCGCGCCTGCAGACGGCACCGGCCGGGTTCGTGTACCTGGGCCAGGCGCCCGACGGGCGCGCCGTGTCGCTGGCGGTGCTCACCAGAGGCGCCGCGCTCGACGCCGCCGCGCGCGACCGGTTCGTGACGGCCGTCAAGGACGCCGGGGAGAGCCGGCCGTCCGGGATGCGCGGATGGCTCGGGCGGGCGGGCCGGCCGCGGGCCGCGGTGCTGGAGGGCGCGCCCGAGGTGCTCGACATGGACGGCGGGCGGGCGCCGTGGGTGGCGGTGCCGTACGCGCCGGGCCGGCCGGGGGCGGAACGGTTCCTGGAGCCGGTGATGGTGGGCGGGACCCTCATCGGGAAGGCTCACGGGCCGGACTTCGTACCGTACTGGCTGACCGACCGTGCGCCGGCGCTGCCCCGGCTGACCAGGCGGCGCAGGCCGTTGACCGAGACGCGCAAGCGGGTGCTGATGGCCGCGCTGGCCCTGGTGCTGCTGCTGCTCCTGGTGACGGCCATCCTGCTGCTGCTGGTGCTCGGCCGGCAGGACAGCGAGCCGCAGCCCAGGCAGCTGCCGCCGACGGTGTTCGTGCCGACGCCGCCGCCGACGCCGGAGACTCCCGAGCCGCAGCCCTCGCCGTCGCAGTCGCCCGAGCCCAGCCGGACCGGGCCGGGCACCCCGGGAGAGTCGCCGGGCGACGAGAGGGGCGAAGAACCGGAGCTCTGACGCGTCGGGGCCGGTAACGCGTTTGACCCTCACGTAACGTGAGACTCTAGGGTCCTGCGCCATGGAGTTCATCGTTCATGACACGTTGACGCCGATGGCCGGGATGTTGCGCGGGCCGCTCGACCGGCGGCCGGACGCGCTGCGGGAGATGCTGGCGCCGCTGCGCGACGCGATCCCGATGCCGGGCGACATCGTCGACATCCACCACAACGGCGGTGGTTTCCGGGCCGACACCGACGATCCGCGCTACCTGCCCGCCGTCGAGCGCATGATCGAGGCAGACGTTCTGGGCCAGGTGCGGCGTGAGCTGACCCGTGCCTGCGAACGCCTGTCCGGGGCCAAGCAGGGCGACACGCTGGACGTGTGGTTCGTCATGGGCAACCCCGACAACGAGCACCTCATGACGACGGCCGGCGGCTACTACGGCATGGGCGGCGCGCCGGGCATGATCTATCTGCTGGCCTGGCCGTCCGACGAGGTGATCGGCAAGATCGGGCACCTCGCGGTGCACGAGTTCCACCACGGCGTGCGCTACACCAACGTCGAGTGGAATCCGGTCACCGTGACCGTCGGCGAGCACGTGCTGGCCGAAGGGTTGGCGGAGGCGTTCGTGCGGGAGCTGTCGGGGGCGCGGGCGATGGGGCCGTGGTCGTCGATGGTGACCGGGGAGAGGTACGACCTGGCGTACGAGAAGATCATGGCGGCCTTCGACCTCGCCGGGATGCAGAACACGCCGGCGTACGTGCTGGGCGACAGCGCGACGCGCAACTTCGGGCAGGAGCCGCGCGGCATTCCCGACATGGCGGGATATGCGGTGGGGCTGCGGCTCGTCGACCAGATCCTGGAGTCCACCGGGCTGACGGCGGCCGAGGCGACCGTGCTGCCGGCCGCCGAGCTGATGAGGCGCGCGGGCCTGCGCGGGTAGTCAGGCGGGTGGTCAGCGGGTGGTCTCAGCTGGGGGAGACGAAGCCGGACTCGTAGGCGGCGATCACCGCCTGCGTGCGGTCACGGGCTCCCAGCTTGCCCAGCACGTTGCCGACGTGCGTCTTGACGGTCTCCTGGCTGACGACCAGCTCGGCGGCGATCTCGTGGTTGGACAGGCCCCGGGTCATCAGGCGCAGCACGTCGCCCTCGCGCCCGGTCAGCCGGTCGATGCCCGGCACTTTGGCGGGCGAGAAGGAGGCCTCCTGGCGGCGCCCGGCGAGGGTGCGGATCGCGGCGGGGAACAGCAGCGACTCGCCGGCCGCGACCAGCTTGACGGCCTGCACCAGCTCGTCGGGCCTGGCGCGTTTGAGCAGGAAGCCGCTGGCCCCCGCGCGCAGCGCGTCGTAGACGTAGTCGTCGTTCTCGAAGGTCGTCACCACCAGCACCTTGGGCGGGTCGTCCAGCGCCATGAGGCGCTCGGTGGCCTGGATGCCGTCGAGGGCGGGCATGCGCACGTCCATCAGCACGAGGTCGGGGCGCTCGCGGCGGACGACGGGCAGGACCGCGGCGCCGTCGGCGGCCTCGCCCACCACGCTCAGGCCGGGCTCGGCGTCGATGATGATGCGCAGGCCGGCCCTGATGAGGTCCTCGTCGTCGGCGATGACGACAGTGAGAGTCATGGACTCGACCGTAGCGGCAGGCGCGCGGAGACCGTCCACCCGGCCTGCGTGGGGCCGGCGTGGAGGTCGCCGTCGAGCAGGCGCACGCGCTCGCGCATGCCCGCCACGCCCCTGCCCCCCGAAGGGCGGGCGCCGTCGCCTCCGGCGGCGTTGGTGACCTCGAGCCGCAGCTCGCCGTCCTGGACGCCGGCCGACAGAAGCACCGGGCCCCGGCCGTGCTTGATGGCGTTGGTGAGCGCCTCCTGCAGGATGCGGTAACCCTCCCGGGAGACGACGGCGGGCACTCCGGACAGGTCGCCGACGTCCTGCCGCACCTGCGCGCCCGAGGCGGCGACGAGGTCGCCGAGATCGGCGAGCGTGGCCTGCGGGCGCCTGCTCGGCACACCGCCGCCGTCGTGGTCGCCACCGCGGGGGCCACCGTGGTCGCCACCGTGGTCGGCACCGTGGTCGCCGTCGCGGATGCCACCGTGGGTGCCGTCACGGGCGCCGCTGCGGTCTCCGTCACGCAGCACGCCCAGGACGTGGTCGAGGTCGTCGAGGGCGGCGCGGGCGGACTGCTCGATGGCGGCCAGCGCGGTCTTGGCCGTGGCGGGGTCGCGGTCGAGCACCCGGCCCGCGGCCGCGGCCTGCAGGGTGACGACGCTCAGCGCGTGGCCGACCGAGTCGTGCAGCTCGCGGGCCAGCCGGTTGCGCTCGGCCAGCGTACGGGCCTGCTCCTCGGCGGCGGCCAGGCGCTCGGCCGGGGTGGGGCCGAGCAGGACGGGCGCCAGCCTGGCCAGCAGCGCGCCCGCCCCCGCGGCCACGACGACCAGCGCCGCCAGCGTCGCGAGCCCGCCCAGCGCCCACGACACCGCGTTCCACCCCGGCGTGACGACGGCGCCGAACACCGGCGTCGGGTTGCCGACGATGGGCAACAGGAGCGTGAACGCCGTGAACGGCACGATCGCCAGCGTGCAGCCGCTGACCACGCCGCCGACCGCCAGATGCAGCGTGAACCAGGCGGCGGTGCGGCGGCGCTCCTGCCAGGAGCGGCCCGCCTGCCGCGGCGGGGTCTCGACGTGCGCCCCGAGCAGGCCCTGCGCCGCGTTCACCTCCAGCGCCCGCACCGGCAGGAACAGCCCGGTCGCCGCCACCACGGGCAGCACCGCCACGAACACGCCGATCTGGGTGGGCAGCAGGACGTTGGCGTTCTCGCCCTGCCAGATCGCCGCGACCAGGACGCCGACCATCATGTACGGCATCAGCAGCGCGCCGCCCAGGATGAGGCACGCCCACCGGCGCGGCAGGTTCCTTCTCACACCGGCGATTATATGTCGATGTTTATTCGCTCACAGAATAATGCGCCCTTAGAGAAATGCGCCGCCAGCGAAAGAATTCTGTATTGGCGTCTTCCCGCACTAACGTTTTTCGCGGAAATACCCGCACAGGAAGGTGACGGTCATGACGGAGACCCAGCGCGCACAGTGGCCTGACCAGCTCAGCCAGCGCCTGCTGAAGGAGCGCATCGTCGTTCTCGGCCAGGAGGTCGACGACGAGATCTGCAACCGGCTATGCGGCGAGCTGCTTTTGCTGGCGGCCGAGGATCCCGCGCGCGACATCACCCTTTACATCAATTCTCCTGGCGGTTCCGTGCATGCGGGGCTGGCGCTCTACGACATGATGCAGTTCGTGCCGTGCGACGTGGCGACGGTGGCGATGGGGTTCGCCGCGTCGATGGGCCAGGTGCTGCTGTCGGCGGGGGCCAAGGGCAAGCGCTACGCCCTGCCCAACGCCCGCATCGTCATGCACCAGCCGCTCGGCGGCATCGGCGGCTCGGCCAGCGACATCGCGATCCAGGCCGAGAACATGCTCTTCACCAAGCGCAGGATGGCCGAGATCATCGCCCACCACACCGGCCAGCCGCTGGAGCGCATCCAGGCCGACTCCGACCGCGACCACTGGTTCACCGCCCGGGAGGCGCTCGACTACGGCTTCGTCGACCACATCGCAGAAGGGATGAACTGATGTGAGTCCCTCCTGACGGACGATTCCGGGAGGTCCGTGCTCTCACGGGCCGGACCTTCCCGCGGGCGTCACAGGCGGTGGCAGCTCGCACACAGGTGCACCGCCGTTTCCCGCATGCGATGTTTCGCCCGGACGGCGAACCGTCGATCCACGCACCGCCACGCGGCGGTCCGCTTCCTCCCCAAGGCTCGAGCCCGAGGGCTCCGGCGAAAGGAAAGTCCGATGAACGGCCGTTACGTGCTGCCCTCGTTCACCGAACGCACCTCCTACGGCATGAAGGAGATGACCCCCTACACCAAGCTGTTCGAGGACCGCGTCATCTTCATGGGCGCGCCCATCGACGACACCGTGGCCAACGACGTGATGGCGCAGCTGCTCACGCTGGAGTCGCTCGACCCCGACCAGGACATCAACATCTACATCAACTCGCCCGGCGGGTCGTTCACGGCGATGGCGGCCATCTACGACACGATGCAGTTCGTCCGGCCGGAGATCCACACGGTCTGCATCGGCGAGGCGTCCTCGGCGGCGGCGGTGCTGCTGGCGGCCGGTTCGCCGGGCAAGCGGGCGGCGCTGCCGCACGCGCGCGTCCTGCTGCACCAGCCGGCCACGGAGGGCGGGCGCGGGCAGGGCAGCGACCTGGAGATTCACGCCAGAGAGATCCTGCGCATGCGCGACCAGCAGGAGGAGATCCTGTCGCGGCACACCGGGCGGGGCACGCTGGAGATCAGGAAGGACATCGAGCGCGACCGCATCTTCACGGCCGAGCAGGCCCGCTCCTACGGGCTGGTGGACGACATCTACGCCTCCAGGAAGCGCACGCCGGCCGGGGCCCGCTGACCGCCAGGATCCCCTCACCGGCGGCTGACGGGCGACTTGTACACTCTTGAGGTTTCTTGGGGGAAATCGGGGGAGTGGCGTGCCACTGGAGCAGGTCCTGGTGTTGCTGTGCGCCGCCGCGGGAGCGGGGTGGGTCGACGCCGTCGTGGGCGGCGGCGGGCTGCTGCAGCTGCCCGCGATCATGGTGACCGGCATGCCGACGGTCGAGGCGATGGCCACCAACAAGTTCTCCTCCGTCTTCGGCACCGCGTCGGCCGCCGTGGCCTACGCGCGCTCCACCAAGGTCGACCGGCAGGTGGCGCTGCCGGGCGCCGCGCTGGCGGTGCTCAGCGCCGGGCTCGGGGCGTGGGCGGCGGCGTCGATCTCGGCCGAGGTGCTGCGGCCGGCCGTCATGGTGGTGCTGCTGGCGGTGGCGGCGTTCGTGACGCTGCGCCCGGCCATGGGCGCCGTGCCGGAGCCGCACCTGCGCACCCGGGGACGGGTGGCCGCGGCGGTGGCGACGGCGGGGGTGGGCATCGCCTTCTACGACGGCATCCTGGGCCCCGGCACGGGAACGTTCCTCATCATCGCCTTCACCGCCATCCTCGGCCTGGACTTCGTCTCGGCCTCCGCCTCCGCGAAGATCATCAACATCGGGACGAACCTGGGGGCGCTGCTGGTGTTCGGGGCGCAGGGGCACGTGCAGTGGGCCCTGGGGCTGGGCATGGCGGCCTGCAACGTGGCCGGCGCCCAGCTCGGCGCGCGCATGGCGCTCAGGCGGGGCACCGGCTTCGTACGGGTCATCCTGCTGTGCGTGGTGGCGGCCATGGTGGTCAGGCTGGGCTGGCAGCAGTTCGGCTGACATCCATCACCCGCCGCGCCGAGGCGATGGCCGCCTGCTTGCCGGCGACCTCGGGCAGGTCGTGCGCGGTCAGCCCGCGCTCGGCCGACAGGCCGCAGCAGCCGATCACGGCCGTGTCGAAGCGCAGCGCCTTGATGGAGCTCTCGGTGAGGGGGCCCATGAAGTTCAGCTCGCCCTGGCGTACCTCGCCGCACAGCAGCACAAACATCAGTTATGTGCGCAAATACACTGTGGCCATGCGTGCCAGCCGCCTGCTCTCGCTGCTCCTGCTCCTGCAGTCGCGCGGCCGCATGACCGCGCCCGAGCTGGCGGCAGAGCTGGAGGTGTCGGTACGCACGGTCTACCGCGACGTCGAGGCGTTGTCGGCGGCCGGCGTGCCGGTCTACGCCGACCGCGGCCCGGCGGGCGGCTACCAGCTGCTCGACGGCTACCGCACCCGGCTCAACGGGCTGACCTCCGAGGAGGCCTCCTCGCTGTTCCTGGCGGGGCTGCCCGGCCCGGCCGCCGAGCTGGGGCTGGCGGAGGTGGCCGCCAACGCCGAGCTGAAACTGCTGGCCGCGCTCCCGCCCGAGCCGCGCTCGCACGCCTCCCGGATGCGCGAGCGTTTCCTGCTGGACGTGCCCGGCTGGTACCGCACGAGCGACGACGTGCCGCATCTGAGCGAGGTGGCGGAGGCGGTGTGGGAGCAGCGGCCGCTGCGCATGACCTACCGCCGCTGGGGGCCGCGCGAGGTCGAGCGGGTGATCCATCCGTACGGGCTGGTGCTCAAGGGCGGTTCCTGGTACATGGTCGCCGCGCCGGCGGACGGCCGGCCCGGTGGCGAGCCCCGTACGTACCGGGTGGCGCGCATCCTGACCGTCGAGACGCTGCCGGGACGGTTCGGACGCCCGGAGGGGTTCGAGCTGGGCGGGTTCTGGCGCGCGTACGCCCAGGAGTTCCGCGAACGCATGTACACCGCCGAGGTCGTCATCCGGCTGGCGCCTGGCAGAGGCGACCTGCTGGCGTACACGATGGGCGGCGACGTCGTCGCCGCGGCGCTGGCCGCGGCGGGGGAGCCCGACCCAGAGGGGTGGCTCACCCTCACCGTGCCGGTCGAGTCCGTCACGCACGCCCGCTGGCTGCTGCTGCGCATGGGGGCCGACGTGGAGGTGCTGGAGCCGCCGGAGCTGCGGGCCCTCATGCGTGAGGCGGTCGCCGAGCTCGGCAAGTTGTACGAATAATGAGGCGATATCCGGGGCCCGATTCTGCCAGCATTCCGACATGTATCTCCTCGCTTTCGCGGGCGCGTGCGTCCTGGTGGCCATGGCGCCAGGGGTGAGCACCGCCGTCATCATGCGCCAGACGCTGCGTGCGGGCCGCGGCTCGGGCCTGGCGGCAACGCTCGGCAACGAGACCGGCGTCCTGCTGTGGGGGCTGGGCGCGGCCTCCGGCCTGTCGGCACTGCTGGTGGCCTCGCAGCTGGCCTACGACGCCATGCGGGTCGCAGGCGCGGTGGTGCTGGTCGTCATGGGCGCACAGGCGCTGTGGCAGGCCCGTAAGGGGTTGCCGCCCGCCGAAGGCGAGGTGGTGCCAGGACTGCGCGGGCCCTACCTGGCCGGGCTCGGGACGTGCCTGGCCAATCCGAAGGCGGCGGTGTTCGCGATGTCGTTCCTGCCGCAGTTCGTGCCGGCGGGCCAGAACGTGCCGTTCACGCTGGTCACGCTCGCGCTCGTGTGGGTGCTGGTCGACCTGCTCTGGTACACGCTGGTCATCTGGACCGTCGCGCGGGCGAAGGCGTGGCTGGGCCGGCCCGCGGTGCGGCGGCGGCTGGAGCAGGTCTCCGGCGTGGTGCTGATCGGGCTGGGCGTACGGCTGGCGGTGGAGTCGCGATGACGATCTGGCACGACGAGCGGGGGACGGGCGAGCCCGTGGTGCTGCTGCACTCGACGGCGGCCGACTCCGGCATGTGGGACGCGCAGTGGGAGGCGCTGTCCGAGCGGTTCCGGGTGATCAAGGTGGATTTCCGCGGGTACGGGCGCAGCCCCTACCGTGCCGACGGGCCGTACAGCGACAGTGGTGACGTGGCCCGCCTGCTGGCCGCACTGGAGATCAGCCGTGCGGCGCTGGTCTCCTCGTCGGGCGCGGGCCGGGTGGCGCTGGAGCTGGCCGCGGCGGGGCTGGCCGGCCGGCTGGTGCTGCTGAACCCGATCTCGGACCTGCCACCCACGCCGGACCTGCGGGCGTACTGGGACGAGGAGGAGCGCCTGCTGGAAGAGGGCGACGCGCAGGGCGCGGCCGAGCTGAACGCGCGCACCCTCCTCGGTCCCGAGGCCTCCCCGGAGGCATGGGAGCGGCTGGTGGCGATGCAGCGGCACGCCTTCGAGGTGCAGCTGGCCGCCGAACCCGAGCCCGAGCAGGTCGAGGGGGAGCTGTCGGTGCCGGCGATCGACGTGCCGGCGCTGGTGGTGGCCGGCGGGCACGACCTGCCGTACTTCACGGCCTCCGCCCGCCACCTGGCCGCCGAGCTGCCCCGGGCGCGGCTGGTGGAGCTGGAGTGGGCCGGGCACCTGCCGGCCCTCGAACGTCCTGAGGAGATCAGCGCGCTGCTGCTGGATTACCTTTAGTGCATGACGAACGACCTGGCGACCCTCATGAGGCAGGCGCAGGACGACGATCCGCTGCGGGCCCTGCACGCCACGACCGCGCTGCGCCGGGAGATCGAACGTCTGGAGGCGGTCCAGGTGCGGCGGGCCAGGGTGGCGGGGCTGGCCTGGGCGCAGATCGCCGAGGCGGTCGGCGTGAGCAAGCAGGCCGTGCACAAGAAGTACGGCCGCCGCTAGGTCTCCCACCGGGCGGCGAACCAGCGCAGCGCGATCTGCCAGGAGTAGCCGCGCCGGATGCGATCGGCGACGTCGGGCGGCAGCGTGTCCAGGCCGCGGTGTTCCAGCAGGACCTCGGTGCCGCCCGTGACGGGGGTGAAGGAGACCTCGATCTCCATCCGCCCGGTCGTGTTGATCAGGTCGGCCCACGCCAGGCGGTGCGGCGGATCCCAGGTGAGGACCCTGCCGGTGTCGACGTGGCCGCCGTCGGACCACAGCTCGCGCAGATAGCCGTCCTCGAAGCGGATGCCGACCGCGCGGGCGGGATCGACCCAGCTGTGGCGGCCGCGCACCCACCAGCTGTCGATCTCGTCGGTGAAGGCGCGGAACGCGTCCGCGGGCTCGACGGGCACGGTGACGCTGGCCTGCACGGAGCTCATCCGCCACGCTCCACGTGGTCCTTGAACGAGCCGAGCTGTTCGGCCCAGAACGCCTGCACCTGGTCGAGCCAGGCCTGCAGCGCCGTGAACGGCTCCTGGCGCAGGGTGTAGAGGCGCAGCCTGGCGTCGTCACCGCCGGCCTCGGCCTGCACGAGACCGCCCGCCCGCAGCACGCGCAGGTGCCTGCTGAGGGCGGGCGCGCTCATCTGCACGGCCTGCGCGAGCTCGCCGGCCGGGCGTGGCCCGTCGCGGAGCAGGTCGATGACCTTGCGCCGGGTGGGGTCGGCGAGCGCCGCGAGCGTGCCGTCCAGATCGTTAACGTTGTTGTTAATGATTGCCGCCTTTTGTTAGGCTCTCTCCTTAACGATAGCGACAATTATTGCGGAGGTAAGCCCATGGCCGCCGATCTCGGTTACTACACCCTGTCCGTCCGGGACATCGACAGGGCAGCCGCCTTCTACGGGCCGCTGCTGGGCTGGGAGTTCAGGCGCGAGCGCGACACGTACCTGCATGTCACCAACACCGCCGTGCCGATGGGCTTCGTCGCCGGCGAGCCCAGCGCGCAGCCGAACCTCTACTACCACGTGGACGACATAGACGCGGCGGTCGAGCAGGTGCGCAAGCTGGGCGGCAGCACGGGGGAGGTCTTCGCCGGCCGGTCGGGGCGCGGCTGTTCCTGCACCGACGACCAGGGCACCCAGATCAGCCTGTGGCAGCCCGCCCCGGGGTTCGGCTGATCGGAGGGTCAGCCCGGGGTCGCGACGGTGGTGATGCCCAGCGTGCTCGTCATGGGCAGCAGTCCCGCCTCGAACACCGCGCCCAGGAAGGGCGAGACGAGCTGGGCCAGCCGCTCGGCGCGCTCCTCCCCGAGCAACCGCCACGGCTGCGCCGCCAGCTCGTCCGTCATCAGCTCGACCCGTTCGCGCAGAGCCCGGCCCTGCTCGGTGGCCCCGCCGTCGGGGCCGACCAGCCCGCGCTCGGCCAGCCGTTCCCGCGCGGCGGCCCACTCCTGCTCGCTCCATCCGCGCCCGGCGAAGTTCGCCACGGGGGCGGCTCCGATCGCCGCGAACGACACCAGCGACTCGCACGGGTCCAGCTCCGCGGCCTGCAGCGCCGCCAGATGCCCGTCACCCCGGTGCTCGCGCAGTACGGTGGCGGCCTGCCACACCACCAGATGCGGCTCCTCGGGCCAGGGCAGATCCAGGTTGGCCGCGGCGAGCGGGCGCCCCGCCACCGTCACGCTCTCGGCCGCCCGCCTGGCCAGCTCCGCCGCCTCCGCCGCCTCGGGTCCGTCCACCTTGCCGCCCATCAGGTCGCGGTACGTCCTGTCGACCGCCGCCAGCCGGGCCGCCAGGACCTGCCCGGGCGTGGCCACCTCCCACACGGCCGGCACGTGCTCGGCCACCGTCCGCGGGCTGAAGCTGTAGTACGCCGCCGTGGCCAGCCCCGCTCCGGCCCGCCCGAGCGGGGCCGTGCGGTAGGCGAAGTAGCTCGGCCAGCGCGATTCGACGTCGTATCCGAGGGCCGCGGCCGCCTCGAACGCCTGGGGCGAGAAGTACACCGCGGCGTGGACCGGCTCGAGCTGGTGCCACATGCGGCGGGCAAGCCTGGACCAGGTGCTCATGGAACATCCTCACTGTCTAGATAAGGTATGACGGTGACAATAGAGGCATGGCGCATCACTGGTCAATCGCAAATAGACAGTTATGTCGGACGATGGGTGGAGCTGGCCGTCCTGCTGGTGAACGAACTGGCCGTCACCCAGGCCCGCGGCCGCTCAGCCGGCCGCTCAGCATGCCGACCCGCCAGCCGCCCTGCCGATCTGCCTGCCGATCTGCCTGCCGATCTGCCTGCCGACCTGTCTGCGGGGCTGCCTGCGGGGCCGTTCGCGGGGCCTCTTGCCGGGCGGCGCGTCGCCCTCGAGGCCGCCTTCGCCCGCAGCGCATGGACCCCCGCCCCGCCGCCCCACCCAGGGCCGGACACCACCGCACAGCCGTACACCACCCCGCGGCGGGGCGGCGCCGGCGCGGGTGGGCTCGGCGCGGGCGAGGGCGACGGCCAAGCGCGTGCCGGAGCGGCCGGCTCCGTCTCGGACGAGGGCGCGGGCATCGACCTGGCGTTGACGGACGAGGAGGCCAACCTGCTCGCGGGTGTGGCCGCCGAACTGCACCCCGCTTTCACCGGCGCCTCCGACGCGGTCGCCATGCTCAACCAGTGCCTGGTGCGTCACGCCGCCGTGCCCAACCTGTACGGTGATCCGCCGATGCTGGCCTTCCATCGGCCGGAGGCCGACCGGGTGGACGCCTGGGCCGCCGACGCCGCGACAGCGCTGGCCATGGTGATCGGCGTCGGACAGGGCGTACGGTTGCGCTCCTGCGACGCGAACGGTTGCGACCTGGTGTTCTTCGACGTCACCAGGAACGCCTCGCGCCGGTTCTGCGGCGTCTCCTGCCAGAACCGCGCCAAGGCCAGCGCCTACCGAGCCCGCCGCCGCGCGTAGCCCGCGTCCGCCCGCCGAAGGCCGGTGTGTCCGGCCCGTGCTCCGTGAGAGGTGAGGCGGATCCCCCGGATGGGCGCCGGTGGAGGGCGGGCCGGAATGTGGCGGTGAGCGGCGCGATCAGCCGCTCTTGGTCTTGGCGTAGTCGGCGGCGCCGCCCGCGAAGTCGTAGACAACGGCCGGCTGGTCGCCGACGACCCAGGCGTCGTGGCCCGGCGGGCAGACGAAGACCTCGCCCGGGCCCACCTCGGCCTCGGTGCCGTCGTTCATGCGGATGCGCAGGCGCCCTTCGGCGACGAACCCGTTGTGGTGGACCTCGCACAGGTCCGTCCCCGCGATCGGCTTGACGGAGGCCGACCAGCGCCAGCCCGGCTCGAACGTGGCGACGCCGAAGGTGAGCCCGCTGAGGTTGCACACCTCCAGGTGGCCCATCGGGAAGTCGCGGCGTTCGTCGGGCTTGTCGATGCTCTTGACTTCGATCATGACTTTTCTCCTCCCGTCAGGTCCAGTCTTACACCGCCGACATGCCGTCACAAGCCGCTTGAGCTGGGCGAACGCCATCATGCGCGGCTTCAGCCGGAAGGGCGCTGGACCTGGTAGGCGGACTGGACGACGCCCGCGCCGAACACCTGCGTCGACACGTGGACGAGCGGGATGTCACCGCCGACCGGGCCGAACAGGGGCAGCCCTGTGCCCAGCAGCACCGGGACCGTCGTGAGGGTCATCTCGTCGATCAGCCCGGCACGGAGGAACGTGCGGATCACTTGGCCGCCGTCGACGTACACGCCCTTGGCGCCGCGCTCGGTCAGGTGCTTCAGGAGCGCGTCGAGGTCGCGGTGGACGGTGACGCGGGGGTCGGCGTCCTCGGGCAGGGTGCTGCTGAGCACGGCTACGTGCTTGTCCTCGTGCGGCCATGGATCGTAGGTCAGGCCGGGTTCGTACGTGCCGCGGCCCATGACGACGGTGTCGATGTCCTTGATGAACGCGTCGTAGCCGAGGTCGTCGCCGGCGGCCTCGCCCCGGCTGGTGAGCCAGTGAAGGTCGCCGTCCTCGCGGGCGATGAACCCGTCGAGGCTGATGCCGATGAAGACCGAGCAGGTGAACGGGCGGCGGGTGGTCATGGAAGTCTCCCGTTAGTAAATGGATATTCATTTACTAATGTACGGAGAAGGGCGAGATATGCCAAACTGTGCGCCTGGCCAGGTCATGCTCGCCGGAGGCCCTCGGTCCGAAGCGTCCTAAGATTGGCCGGTATGCGGCTGGCCTGGATACTGCTTCTGCTGCTCGTGGGGTGTGCTCCCAGCGCCGAATCACCCGCCCAGACGCCAGAGGCGTCGGATGGGTCGTGGCGGCTGACGCACACCTGGAACGGGGCCGGAGAACATGGGTGGCACTCGATCGCTGCCATGAGGTCGGGGGAAGCGTGGGCGTTCGTCGCGGGCGACCAGTCGCTGATGATGCGGTGGGACGGGCGTGCCTGGCGGGCCGTGGAGCCGCCCGATGATTTCAGCACGACGGGGTACGGCTTCGGGTTCGAGACATCGCCGGCGGGTGATGATCTCTGGCTGGTGGCCGGCAGCGTGTGGCAGTGGGCGCGGGGTGAGTGGGTGAGACGTCCCCGGTCATCTTCCTACGGCGACCTCGACAGCAAGGACATGGCGGTCACGGCCAAGGGAGAGGCGTGGCTCGCCGAGGTCGGCGAATACGGAGGGTGGTACCTGCACGGAGGGTGACGTGAAGCTCGCCGGGCGCGCGGTGGAGGTCACCGACGCGCAGGTGCTGGAGGCGTTCGAGATTCCGGCGGCTGATTCCCACCTGTTCCGGATCGAGCTGACGGAAGTGGTGTGGACGAGGGTCGAGGGCGAGGAGCTGGTCATGGACGCCTGGCATGAGGGGTCGGGGGTGCGCCGGATCCGTCGTAAGTAATCTACAAAGTAAAGGCGCGGGCCTCGGGCATCATACTGTCTCAGTGCACCGAAAATCCGCCGTCGACGAAGAGCATCTGGCCGGTGACAAATGCGGAGGCGTCACCGGCCAGAAACACCGCGGCCCCGGCGAAGTCCCCGGGCACGCCGTTGCGGGCCGTCATGTGGCGAGCGGCGAGTGCCTCGACCCGGCCCGGCACGGCCTGGGCGGGCTCGGTCAGCGGCGTCAGCACGAATCCGGGGATGATCGTGTTGACGCACACGCCGTGGGCCGACCACGCCTCAGCCTGGGAGCGGGTCAGCCCGGCAAGGGCGGCTTTGGCCGCGCCGTAGACCCCGCTGTCGCCGAAGGCGCTGATCGACTGCTGGGAGCCGATGTTGATGATGCGTCCCCAGCCGCGGCCCGCCATCTGGGGGCCGAAGTGCTGGCCGAGCAGGTACGGCGCGGTGAGGTGCACGGCCAGGGTGCGTTCGTAGTCGTCGACCGTGAGGTCGGCCATGGGTTTGCGGATGTTGTTGCCGGCGTCGTTGACCAGGATGTCGATGGTGCCCGCGGTGGCGCGGACCCGCTCGACGTCGCCACGGTCGCCGAGGTCGGCGCTGATCGAGGAGGCGGTGACGCCGTGCTCGCGCAGCCGGGTGACGGCCTCGTCCAAGGCGCCCTTCCTGCGGGCCACCACCACGACCTCGGCTCCGGCACGGCCGATGGCCTCGGCGATGACGTACCCGATCCCGGAACTGCCGCCGGTGACCAGGGCGCGCCGGCCGTGCAGGGAGAACAGGTCGCGCAGATAGTCCGACATGGAGCGTCAAACTAGCATCCCGCCTCGGCGGACCGGTGCAGGGGTCGACCATGATCGCAGGCCGCTCCGACGACGGAGGACGCCCTTCGTGGATGGCGGGGTCGGGTGCAGTGCGAGGAGGCCTTCCGGTACCGGCCGGTGCAGTCGAGCGTGGGTCAGCCGGTGACCCAGTCCATGTGTTCGATCCAGTGGTCGAGCAGCGCCTGATTCCCCAGCAACTCCAGCGTGGGAGCCGCATCCAGTGGGCGACGCCTGCTGATCACGAGCAGGAGGTCGACGGCTGGGCCGCGTACCGCGACGTCCGCCTTGCTGTGCGTGCGTTCCAGTGCGACCATGTCCGGTTCCCGGCGGGCCACCCACTCCCCAGGCGCGTCGGTTGCGTGGAAATGGAGCGTCTGACCGCTTCCGCGCATCGCGTCGGCGAAGCCTGGCCTGTTCTCCCAGTAGCCGCGGGAGGTCATCGTGTCCAGCCAGTCCTCGATGGCCGCGACGGCAAGCTCCGGCGCCAACTCGTACGGCGTGCCGAGGGCCGCGGCCGCGTCCGCGCGGTGCACGCAGGCCTCGCCCAACAGCCGACGTGACCAGAACGGCACGCCTGCGCCGCCGCCCGATGGATCCCACACCGGCGTGTCATCGGTGACGGATGCGAACGCCTGTCGTGCCTCGGCCGCGCCGTCGCTCAGCCAGGCGCGCCACTGGCCCGGATCGGCCGGACCCGGAACGTAGCCGGCGAACGCCCTGCTCGGCTCGGTCATCTGCTCGCCCACGAGCATGGTCACCATGCGCTGTGTCCCGCCGACATGGTCGACAAGATCGGCCAGCGTCCAGTCGGGACATGTCGGCACCGGGGTCGCCGCGTCCCTGCCGTGCACCCAATCGGCAAGCGTGCTCGTCTGCTCGACAACGGCCTTCATGTACGAGGGTGTGTCCATCGCTGCACCTCCAAGTGCTGCGTTCTCTTCCCGGAGTTCGCGGGCCAGGTCACTCGATGCCGGCCGCCGGTCGCTGCCGGTGGCCAGAAACTTCCTGTGGTATCCCCCGCCTCGGGGGGTGGGTTGTTGTGCTGGGTGGGTCGGGTCGTCTTGCTTGCCGCAGTCGATGATGTGGCCGGCGCCGGTGATGTTGCGGGCTGTGCCGGTGGCGAGAAAGGGCACGGTGGCGGACGGCCTCGTCGGGACCCTCGGGAGTGGGCGGGCCGGCTGCGACCGACTGTGCGCCGATGGCTTCGGGGTCGGGGCTTATCGTGCGATCCACGCCGGCGGTCCGGGCGGCGAAGCGCCCGAGCACGGGGTCCTCCGTCAGGTGGGGCCAGACGGCCGCCAGGCCTTCGCGGGTCTTGCGGCCGAGGACCATCGCGTCGGCCAGGATGAGCTGCTCCAGCCCGGCGTCCGAGCTGTCGGTGCCCGAACATCAGCCGGTTTTCGGGCGAGGTGACTCGAACACGCCGGCGGCGGTTACGTCGCAGCCATCGGACTCGATTCCGGCCACGCGGAGCACGCGCATGCCGTCGGCGATGGCGGCCGCGTGGTCGAACAACGCCGTCTTGCCGACCCCGGCCTCGCCCCGCATCGCGAGCGAGCGGCTCCGGCTGTCCTTCGCCTCGGCCACCAGGCGAGTCAGCCGCGACCGTTCGAGGGAGCGCCTCACGATCACCGGATCAGTGTAGCCATCGAGCCGCACTGATCACGCCGTCGCTTTCGGCCGGGGTGCCCGGCCTGCGGTGGAACCTCCCCCCGCCCTGGCCGAACGTGCGTCCTCCCCGGCGGGGGAACCTCGCGAGGTGTCCGTCAGAGCCGGACAGGTCACGTGGGCGAGCTGGCGCTGCGGCCTCTTCCGTGATGTTCTCGCACGCCGGCGGCGAGGTCGCCCGTCTCGACGGCCTGGTCAGGCGCGTGGGCCCTGGTGTGGGCACTGGTGTGGGCTTCTTCGAGCGAAGCTCCGGCGAGGAGCGCCGCGATCCCGCCGGCGAAGTTGGAGCACTCGGTGATGTTCTCGTGCGGGCAGGCCAGGCCATGGGCGATGGCAGTACGGGCCACCTGAGCCTGGGCGATCCGTTGGTCCAGCTCGGTGAGCTTGCGCCGGTAGAGCTCTCGCCAGCCGTCGCCGGCCAGCGAACGGGCCGTGATGAACGTCTTGGCCTCCTGCAGGGTGAAACCGACTTCTCGCAGCAGCAGCACCAGGCCGACCAGCCGGACCGCCGATGGCGGATAACGCCGTTGGCCTGAGACCCGGGGCGGCGCCGGCAGCAGGCCGAGCTCCTCCCAGTAGCGCAGAGCGGAGGTGGCGAGGCCGGTGCGGCTCGCCAGCTCGCCGATCGTCAACGCCTGCTCGTCCATTTGACTTCAAGCGTACTTGAAGTCGTTGACTTGCCATCATGCAGACAGCAGGCGCATCACTCAAGCAGCGCGCGATCAGGACATTGGCAGGCCAGGCGCACCGGCCCCGGGGCATCGCCGGGCGGGCGGTCGGCTGGATGTTCGCTCATCGCCCCTCCAACCGGCGGCGCAACGTCTGGGCGGTGTCGTTGCTGGACGTGCGGCCCACCGACCGGGTGCTGGAGATCGGCTTCGGTCCAGGGGTCGCCATCGCCGCGCTCGCCGCGCGCGCCACCCGGGGCCACGTCTTCGGCGTCGACCACTCACAGGTCATGGTGCGGCAGGCCGCCCGTCGCAACGCCGCCGCCGTCCGCGCCCGCCGTGTGCACCTCGCGCACGCCTCCGTGGAGCGGATGCCGGGCTTCGGCGATCCGCTCGATGCCGTTCTGGCCGTCAACTCCGTGGGGATGTGGCCCGACCCGGTGGAGCGGCTCCGCGAGCTGCGCCGTCTGCTCCGGCCCGCGGGACGTATTGCGCTCGTCAGCCAGCCTCGCTGCCCTGGTGCTACCCGGGACACCACGGTCCGGGCCGCCCGCGAGCTGCGGGAGCTGCTCACCGAGGCCGGTTTCGTCTCTTTGCGGGTCGAGACGCTCGGGCTCGACCCGCCCGTGGCTTGCGTGCTCGCGCGCAGTCCGGGTGGCACGCCGTCATGAGGCCCGTGCGCGCAGGGCGCAGGATCTCGGGAAGGGTGGCGGGGCCGGCCCGCCGCCGGGCCTACGTGCTGAGCACGTCCGCGAGCACGGCCGCCTGGCTGATCTCGGGTCGTCTGGTCGAGGTGAGCAGGGTGAGTGGCCGGTTGGTGGCGAGTTCGCGCAGGTGGGCGAGGGCCTGGGCGCGTTCGGGGTCTTCGAGTTCGCTGCGGTAGCGGCGGGCGAACTCCTCGAAGCGCTCGGGGTCGTGTGCGTACCAGGTGCGCAGCTCCGCCGAGGGCGCGACTTGTTTGCACCATTCGTCGAGGTGGGCCCGGTCTTTGGCCATTCCGCGCGGCCAGACCCGGTCGACCAGCACCCGGGTGCCGTCATCGCCGGTGGGCTCGTCGTAGACGCGGCGCACGTGGATCGTGGTCGTCTCAGCCATTGTCGCCTCCTCGCTCACGACGATACGCGGCGACGGGGAGACGGGTCGCGAGGGGTTTGCGCGCGAGAGGGCGGAGGGTTAAGCTCGAATGCTGCCTTACCTGGCATGAGCGTTCACAGACCTCCCGATAGGAGTGTACCACCGAATGGCTAATCGTCAAGATGGTTTCGCGCAAGCCCTTGACAGCGAACAGCGTGCCGTGTCGTGGCTGTACGGCCGGCTCGACGCCGCCCGGCAACGGGCGGAGGAGGCGCTGCGCACGGCGTACGGCAGGGCGACGGGCACCCGCCAGGCGATGGTCGAACGCGAGGCGATGGCGTCGGAGCAGGCGCGGCGGCTGGCCCAGCTGAACGCGGTCGAGCGGGGCCTGTGCTTCGGCCGCATCGACGACGGCTCCGGGCGGAGCACGTACATCGGCAGGATCGGCCTGCGTGACCAGGAGCACGAGTCGGTGCTGATCGACTGGCGGGCGCCGGCGGCGCGGCCGTTCTACGTGGCCACGGCCACCGATCCCGGCGGGCTGGTGCGCCGCCGGCACCTGCACCTGAAGGACCGCACGGTGGTCGGCATCGACGACGAGGTGTTCGACCTGGACGGCATGAGCGACGGCGACCGGCGCTCGCTGGTGGGTGAGGCGGCGCTGCTGGCGGCGCTGCGCCGTGGGCGGACGGGCCGGATGGGCGACGTGGTGGCCACCATCCAGACCGAGCAGGACCGGGTGATCCGTTCCTCGCTGCAGGGGGCGCTGGTGGTGCAGGGCGGTCCCGGCACCGGCAAGACGGTGGCGGCGCTGCACCGGGCGGCGTACCTGCTCTACACCCACCGCGACACGCTGGAGCGGCGCGGGGTGCTGGTGGTGGGCCCCAACCCGATGTTCCTGCGCTACATCAGCCAGGTGCTGCCGGCGCTGGGGGAGACGCAGGTGGTGATGGCCACGGTGGGGGAGATGTTCCCGGGGGTGCGGGCGCGCGCGGCCGACTCCCCGGCGGCGGCGGTGGCCAAGGGCGATCCGCGCATGACCGAGGTGGTGGCCAGGGCGCTGGAGCTGCGCCAGGCGGTGCCGGACGGCGAGCTGGTCGTGGAGCTGGACGGGCTGCGGCTGCGGGTGCCGTACGAGGTGTGCGCGCGGTTGCGCGAGCGGGCGCGGGCGGTGCGGCTGCCGCACAACATGGCGCGCAAGCTGTACGTGAGCGAGCTGCTGAAGGAGCTGGCCAGGGCGGAGGCGCGGGCGCTGGAGGAGTCGCTGCACATCGAGGAGCTGGAGGTGGACGATCCGGAGCTGGTCGAGCCGCTCGATCTGGAGGCCGATCTCGACGAGATCGACCTGGAGCTGGCCTCGCGGCGGTTGTGGGGCGAACCGGAGATCCGGCGCGCGGTGGACGGCCTGTGGCCGGAGCTGACGGCGCAGCGTCTGATCGACGATCTGCTGTCGTCGTCGGAGACGTTGCGGTCGGTGGCTCCGGCGGGCCTGGCCTGGCAGGAGCTGGTACGCCCGCCCGGCTCCCCCTGGACGCCGGGCGACGTGCCGCTGCTCGACGAGGCGGCCGAGCTGCTGGGCGAGGACGACTCGGCCCGGAGGGTGGCGGCCAGGGAGGCCGGCCAGGAGTGGGCCGAGCAGGAGCGCTACGCCCGGGAGGTGCTGGAGTCGACGGGCGTGGCCGAGCAGGGCATCTTCGAGCGGGCCGACGTGCTGGCCGAGCGGCACGCCGACGACGGTTCGGGCCTGACCACGGCCGACCGGGCGGCGGCCGACCGTTCGTGGGCCTACGGGCACGTGATCGTGGACGAGGCGCAGGAGTTGTCGCCGATGGCCTGGCGGATGCTCATGCGGCGGGTGCCGGCGAAGTCGCTGACCGTGGTGGGCGATCTGGCGCAGACGGGGTCGGCGGCGGGGGCGCGTTCGTGGGGTGAGGTGCTCGACCCCTATCTGGAGGGCCGCTGGCGGGTGGAGCGGCTGCTGGTGAACTACCGCACACCGGTGGAGATCATGCGGGTGGCGGCTGACGTCTTGCGGGCGTTCGCGCCGGAGCAGGAGCCGCCCGAGTCGGTGCGGTCGGGCGGGGCGCAGCCGCGGGCGGTGCGCCTCGCAGCGGCGGATCTGCGGGTGGATCTGCCGGTGCTCGTGGCGGCGGAGCTGGCGGAGGTCGGCGCCGAGGCCGGCGCAGGCCGCGTGGGCGTGGTGACGGCGGACGCGCGGCACGCTGAGGTGGCGCGGTTGTTCCCGGAGGGGGATCTGGAGGCGCCGGTGGTGGTGCTGACAGTGGGGCAGGCCAAGGGGCTGGAGTTCGACGCGGTCGTGGTGGTGGATCCGCAGGGCATCCTGGACCAGTCGCCGATGGGCGGGCAGGACCTGTACGTCGCGGTGACGCGGGCGACGCGGCGGCTGACGGTGGTGCACGAGGGTGATCTGCCGGACGTGTTGTCCCGGCTGACCCAGAAATCTACTTTGTAAAGGCGGCGACTTGGAGCGAAACGATCATGGGCCACCCCCCACACCCATCGACGATGCCCGGAGGCGCTACCGCCGGCAGGTGTCGTTGTCCGGGGCGAGGTCGGTGGCGACGTCGCGGATGGTGCGGGTGACGTGGTCGAGGGCGCGCAGCGTCTCCAGGTCGAGGTGGTCCATGATGCGGCGGTAGTGTTCGTGGCCGGCGTTGTTGATCTCTTCGATGAGGGCGGTGCCCTCGGGGGTGAGCTGGACGCGGCGTACGCGCCGGTCGTGGGGGTCTTCGTGCCGGTCGGCCAGGCCCTGGGCGACGAGGCGGTCGACGATGCCGGTGACGGTGCCGAGGCCGACGCCGAGCGCGTGGGCGAGCTCCTGGCCGGAGGAGGAGCCGTTGATCGCCAGGAGCATGACGACTTTGAGCTGTCGCATGGTGAGGTTGGAGGTGAACAGGGGGGAGTGGTGCTGGGCGAACAGTCGCCCGAGGCCACGCTGGGTTTCGGAGATCCGGTGGATCAGGTCTTCGCGTTCGCTGCTCACACTCACCTCTCGCCTTCCTGAGAAGGTTATCAGGAAGGCTCGGCCTGTCTAAATATTCGTATCAGGCGAAGTGTTAGTCTGTGGCGAACTCTTGGAGGGGACCCCATGACCGCTTTCGCCCGGTTGAGCCTGGTCAACCGCAGCCTTGTGATCCTGATCGCGGTGGTGCTCAGCGCGTTCGGTATGTTCGCCATCCCTCAGTTGAAACAGCAGTTGCTGCCGTCCTTGTCGTTCCCGGGCGCGTTCGTGGTGGCGCCGTTCGCCGGCGCCTCGCCGGAGATCGTCGAGGATCAGGTCACCAAGCCGATCGAGGACTCCTTCCAGGGGCTCACCGGGATGGAGCAGATGACCTCGACCTCGAAGGAGGGGCTGGCGCAGATCCAGGTGGCCTTCGAGTACGGCACCGACGTCGAGTCGTCGGTGAACAAGATGCAGCAGGCCATCAGCCGGGTGACGTTGCCGGAGGGCGTCGAGCCTCAGGTGGTGGCGGGCAACACCGATGACATTCCGGTGCTGGTGCTGGCGGTGGGCGACGGCGGTGACGAGCGGTCGATGGCCGACAAGCTGCGCCGGATCCTGGTGCCGGAGTTGCAGGGTGTTGAGGGCGTGCGCGAGGTGTCGGTCACGGGCACCCGCGAGGAGGTCGTGACGATCGAGCCGGATGCCAGGAAGATGGCGCTGGCGGGGGTGTCGGCGGCGCAGATTCCCGAGGTGCTGAAGGCGAACGGCACGCCGATTCCGGCGGGGACGCTGGTCGATGACGGTAAGGCGCTGACGGTTCAGGTGGGTTCGCGGGTCGACTCGGTGTCGAAGTTGGAGAGCCTGTATCTGGCGCCCGCGCAGCCGGCGGCGACCCCTCAGCAGGCTCAGCCGCAGCAGTCTCAGCAGCAGTCTCAGCAGCAGAGTCCGCAGCAGGGGCAGGCGCAGGGCCGGCCGGGTCAGGGGGCGGTCGCGCAGCAGCCGGTCAGGCCGAAGCCGCTCAAGCCGGTGAAGCTGGGTGATGTCGCCGAGATCGAGCGTGGGCTGGCGGAGGCGACGACGCTCACCCGTACGGACGGCAGGTCGAGCCTGGGCGTGGCGGTGACGATGACGCCCGACGGCAACGCGGTGGCGATCTCGCACGAGATCCGGGAGAAGCTGCCGGAGCTGACCAGGGCGCTGGGCGACTCGTCGGACACGGCGGTGTCGGTGGTGTTCGACCAGGCACCGTACGTGGAGGAGTCGATCGAGAGCCTGACCACTGAGGGCCTGCTGGGTCTGGTGTTCGCGGTCCTGGTGATCCTGGTGTTCCTGTTGTCGGTGCGGTCGACGCTGGTGACGGCGGTGTCGATCCCGCTGTCGGTGGTGATCGCGCTGCTGGCGTTGTGGGCGGGCGACTATTCGCTGAACATGCTGACGCTGGGCGCGTTGACGATCGCGGTGGGCCGCGTGGTCGACGACTCGATCGTGGTGCTGGAGAACATCAAGCGGCATCTGGGTTACGGCGAGGCGAAGCTTCAGGCGATCTTGACGGCGGTGCGCGAGGTGTCGGGGGCGGTGACGGCTTCGACGCTGACCACGGTGGCGGTGTTCGCGCCGATCGCGGTCGTGGGCGGGATGGTGGGCGAGTTGTTCAGCCCGTTCGCGATCACGGTGGCGGTGGCGTTGCTGGCTTCACTGGTGGTGTCGCTGACGGTGGTGCCGGTGCTGGCGTACTGGTTCCTGAGGGCGCCCGCGTTGACGCCGGAGCAGGCGCGCAGGCAGCGTGAGGAGGCCGAGGCGAAGGAGTTGCGCTCGCCGTTGCAGCGGTCCTACCTTCCCGTGCTGCGGTTCGCGACCCGGTTCAAGCTGGTGACGGTGCTGATCGGGGTGGCGGTGTTCGTCGGCACGATGGGGCTGGCGGGCGGGCTGCAGACGAACTTCCTGGACGCCTCGGGGCAGAACACGATCTCCCTGTCGCAGCGGATGCCGGTGGGCACCGACCTGAAGACCACCGACGAGGCGGCGCAGAAGGTCGAGGAGGTGCTGGCGGGCCTGGACGGTGTGGAGACCTACCAGGTGAACGTGGGCGGCGGGAACGCGATGTCGGGCGGGGCCGTCGGCGGTGGCGCGGATCGGGCCTCGTACTCGGTGACCCTTGAGGAGGGTGCCGACACCGTGAAGGTCGAGCAGGCGCTGCGCGATGAGGTGGCGGGCCTGTCGGGGGTCGGCGAGGTCACGGTGGGGGCGCAGGCGGCCGGGTTCTCTTCCGACACGATCGACGTGATCGTGCAGGCTTCGGACGCTGAGGCGTTGCGTGGGGCGACCGACACGGTCGCGGCGGCGATGGGCGAGGTTTCCGGGTTGAAGGACGTGTCGTCGGACCTGGAGTCGAGTGCGCCGCGGGTCGAGGTGGTGGTGGACCGTGAGGAGGCCGCCGAGCGGGGCCTGTCGGAGGCGCAGGTGGGGCAGGCGGTGGCGCAGGCGTTCCGTGGCGCGCCGCTGGGGCAGATCATGCTGGACGGGCGGGCGAGCGACCTGGTGCTGCGGGGGGCTGACGCGCCGGACGACGTCGAGGCGATCGAGGGTTTGAAGCTGCCGACGCCTGCCGGGATGGTGACGTTGTCGTCGGTGGCCGATGTGCGGCAGGTGGCCGGGCCGACGCAGGTGACCAGGATCGACGGTGAGCGGTCGGCGACGGTGTCGGCCAAGGCGGACGCGGCGGATCTGGGCAGTGTGACGCAGGCGTTGACGTCGAAGCTGGACGGGTTGTCGCTGGCCGCGGGGGTGTCGTACGAGATCGGTGGTGTGTCCGCTGATCAGGCCGATGCGTTCGCTGATCTGGGCATGGCGATGCTGGCGGCGATCGCGATTGTTTTCCTGATCATGGTGGCGACGTTCCGCAGCTTCGTCCAGCCGGTGATCCTGCTGGTGTCGATCCCGTTCGCGGCGACGGGCGCGGTCGGGTTGCTGGTGGCCACGGACACGGCGCTGGGGGTGCCGGCGCTGATCGGGATGTTGATGCTGATCGGCATCGTGGTGACGAACGCGATCGTGCTGATCGATCTGATCAACCAGTACCGGGATCAGGGCATGGGTGTGGTGGAGGCGGTGATCGAGGGTGGCCGGCGCAGGTTGCGGCCGATTCTGATGACGGCGGTGGCCACGATCTGCGCGCTGACGCCGATGGCGCTGGGGGTGACGGGTTCGGGTGGTTTCATCTCGCAGCCGCTGGCGATCGTGGTGATCGGTGGTCTGATCTCTTCGACGTTGCTGACGCTGGTTCTGGTGCCGACGTTGTACGTCGTGGTGACGCGCGAGGGCGGCCAGGGGCGGGGGCCGGCGGGTTCCCGGGTGCGGGAGGACGCCGACGGCGCGGGGGCGCAGGATCTGGCCGGTCATCCGGCGTGAGCGTCGTTCCGGCGGCGGAAGGTCGCCGGGGTTGAGGTGCCCGGCCGGGTGTGTTGTCCGGCCGGGCACGTTCGCGTCTACAGGGTGGCTCCCCTCGGGAATGGGTGCTGCGCCCGATGGCGCCGACCTGGCCGGCGGGCGAGACTGGGCGGACGGGAGCCTGGTCCCGGACCTGGTCGTTCGGGATGACCTGCGTGCCGGCCGGGCGGACGACGACCGGGAGACTGGCATGCTCGCAGGTCACACCGTCCCCATGGTCAGGGGGTTCGTCGTGATGGAGCCGGTGGGGTGGGCGTTGCTGGGATTGCTGCCCATCGTGGTGGCCGTCCTGTGGACGGTGCGCGTCGTCGACGCGGACGAGCGGTTGGTGGTGCACCGGCTGGGGCGGGTGGTGGGTGTGCGCGGGCCTGGGCTGGTGGTGGTGTGGCCTGGGGTGGAGCGCGCGGTGCGGGTGTCGTTGCGGCTGGTGTGCCTGGATGTGTTCTGCGCCGAGGCGGTGACTCGCGATGGTGTGGCGGTGCGTGTCAAGGCCGGTGCCGTGGCGGAGGTGAGCGATCCGGTCCGGTTCGTGATGGTGATGGACGGGCCGCTGGCGGCTGCGACGGTCGTCGCGGAGAGGGAGTTGCGCCGCCGGATCGCCGGGGCCGATCTGGCGGACCTGCCGGCGATGATCAGCCGGAGCGGCGTGGAGGTGGCGGAGCGGATCAGCCGGGCGACCGGCCGGTGGGGTGTGCGTGTCACGCTCGTGGACGTCGACGATATGCAGGTGCCGCTGCGGGGTGAGCTCATCGCGTGGGTGGACCGGCTGCGGGAGACACGGCCGGGTGGGTAGGGGATGTGCTGACCGAGCCTTCGAGGTGCCGCGATGAGCCTGCAGCAGCTGTACGCGGCGCTGCTGGCCGGCGGGATCGTCCTGCTGGCGGGTATCGCCGCGGCGCGTACGGCGAGCAGGCTGGGACTGCCTGGCCTGCTGTTGTTCCTTGCGCTCGGCGTGCTGCTCGGCGAGGACGTCCTCGGGATCGATTTCGACGATGCCGGGCTGGCGCAGACGCTCGGCACGTCGGCTCTGGCGATCATTCTGATCGAGGGTGGCCTGAGCACGAGGTGGAGCGATCTGCGCCGGTTGGTGTTGCCGTCGGCGTTGCTGGCCACGGCGGGTGTGGCGGTGAGCGTCGTGGTCACCGCGGCGGGCGCTCATTTTCTGCTGGGCATGGATTGGCAGCTGGCGTTGTTGCTGGGCGCCATCGTGTCGTCCACGGACGCGGCCGCGGTGTTCTCGGTGTTGCGGTCGCTGCCGTTGCCGCGCAGGGTGGCGAGTCTGGTGGAGGCCGAGTCCGGGTTCAACGACGCTCCCACGGTCATCTTGGTGCTGGTGTTCAGCACCGCTGCCGTTGACCTTCCCGGCCCGGTGGCCGTGGCGGGGCAGATGGCCTACCAGCTGGTGGCGGGTGCGTTGATCGGGTTGCTGATCGGCTGGGCGGGGACGGCGGCGCTGCGTTATGTGGCGTTGCCCGCAACGGGCCTGCATCCGCTGGCGACTCTGGGGCTCGGTGTGATCGCGTTCGCCGCGGCCGGTGGTGCGGGCGCGTCCGGTTTCATGGCCGCTTATCTGGCGGGCATCGTGCTGGGCAACGCGGTCCTGCCGCATCGCGCCGCCACGCGGTCCTTCGCCGAGGGTGTGGGGTGGCTGGCTCAGATCGGCTTGTTCGTCATGCTCGGTCTGCTGGTCGACCCGAGCGAGCTGGGTGGCGCGGTGTTGCCGGCCGTCGTCGTGGGGCTGGTGCTGCTGCTGGTGGCCAGGCCTGTGTCGGTGATGGCCTGCCTGCTTCCGTTCCGTTCGGGCTGGCGGGAGCAGGTGTTCATCTCCTGGGCGGGGTTGCGGGGTGCGGTGCCGATCGTGCTGGCCACCTTTCCCATCGTCGCGGCGGTGCCCGGCAGTGGGCAGCTGCTGAACATCGTGTTCGTGCTGGTGGTGCTGTTCGTGCTGATGCAGGGGCCGGTGCTGCCGGTGATGGCCAGGGTGCTGGGCATCACTCAGCCCGGCCAGGCCAGGGAGGTGAGCATCGAGGCCGCGCCGCTGGACGTGCTGGGCGCCGACCTGCTCACGCTGACGATCCCGCCCGGCTCCCGCCTGCACGGGGTGGAGATCTTCGAACTGCGTCTGCCTGCGCCTTCGAACGTCGTACTGATCATTCGCGACGGCGACACCATCGTCCCCGAGCCCGTCACGTTGTTGCGGGAGGGCGACGACGTGCTCATCGTCACCACCAGCGCCGCCCGTGTGCAGGTCGAGCGGCGGCTGCGCGCGGTCGCGCGGCGGGGCCGGTTGGCCCATTGGTACGGCGAGCGCGGCGACGTCGACACCGATCCCGGCCGAGCGGCCATCACGAAAGGAGAGTCCGTTCAGTGGACATCACTCACGCGACCGTCCCCGGCAGCGGCATCGTCCACCACTACGACACGAGGCGAGGAGATCACATCGGCGTTATGGTCTTCGACGACGGGCGGCGCGGCCTGATGTTCTAGGACCGGGCCGGTGCCGACACGGCGTCGCATGTGGTGGAGCTGGACGACGACGAGGGCGACTGGGTCGCGGAGTTGGTGCACAGCCGTTCGCTGGCTGATCGGCTGGCGGCCGTGGAGCGGCGGCTGGCCGAGCTGACCGGCAAGCGCTTGTGATGCCGGGCGCGGTTCGGGTGTTCGTGGCGGGCGCGCGGGAGCGGGGCCCCTGCGCGCCCGGCGGGGGCGGGCGTGTGAATAGACTTGTCGAACGTGACTGCCAAGCCGCGTATCCCCGATGTCCTGGCCGCTCGTTATGCCTCGCCCGAGCTGGCTCGCCTGTGGTCCGCCGAGTACAAGATCGTCGCTGAGCGGCGGTTGTGGCTGGCGGTGCTGCGCGCCCAGGCCGAGCTGGGCGTGACAGTGCCCGAGGAGGCCATCGCCGATTATGACAAGGTGGTCGAGCAGGTCGATCTGGGCTCGATCGCGGCGCGCGAGCGGGTGACCCGGCACGACGTCAAGGCGCGCATCGAGGAGTTCAACGCGCTGGCTGGGCACGAGCAGGTGCACAAGGGCATGACCTCGCGCGACCTGACGGAGAACGTCGAGCAGCTGCAGGTGCGTGACAGCCTTGTGCTGGTGCGCGACCGGACGGTGGCGCTGCTGGCCCGTCTGGCCCGTCTGGCCGCGGAGCATCAGGCCACGGTGGTCGCCGGCCGTTCGCACAACGTGGCCGCGCAGGCCACTACGTTGGGCAAGCGTTTCGCGACGGCGGCCGATGAGTTGCTGGTGGCCTACCGGCGGCTGGAGGAGCTGATCGGCCGCTATCCGCTGCGCGGGGTCAAGGGTCCGGTGGGCACCGCCCAGGACATGCTCGACCTGCTGGGCGGCGACCGCGGGAAGCTGGCCGGGCTGGAGGAGCGGGTCGCCGCCCATCTGGGGTTCGCGCACGGGTTCACCAGCGTGGGGCAGGTCTATCCGCGTTCGCTCGACTACGAGGTGGTCACCGCGCTGGTGCAGCTGGCGGCGTCGCCGTCCTCGCTGGCCAGGACGATCCGGCTGATGGCCGGGCACGAGCTGGTCACCGAGGGGTTCAAGGAGGGGCAGGTCGGCTCGTCGGCGATGCCGCACAAGATGAACACCCGCTCCTGCGAGCGCGTCAACGGCCTGGCGGTCGTGCTGCGCGGCTACGCGTCCATGGTGGGGGAGCTGGCGGGTGATCAGTGGAACGAGGGCGACGTGTCGTGCTCGGTGGTGCGCCGGGTGGCGCTGCCGGACGCGTTCTTCGCCTTCGACGGGCTGGTGGAGACGATGCTGACGGTGCTGGACGAGTTCGGCGCGTTCCCCGCGGTGATCGCGTCCGAGCTTGACCGTTACCTGCCGTTCCTGGCGACGACGAAGATGTTGATGGCGGCGGTGCGCGCCGGGGTGGGGCGTGAGCAGGCACACGAGCTGATCAAGGAGCATGCCGTGGCGGCGGCGCTGGCGATGCGCTCGCGCGGAGCCGCCAACGACCTGCTCGACCGGCTGGCCGGCGACGAACGGTTCCCGCTCGGCCGGCCGGCGCTGGAGGAGCTGCTGGCCGACCGGGTGTCGTTCACGGGCGCGGCCGGCGACCAGGTGACGGCGGTCGTGCGGCAGGTGGACGAGGTCGTGGCGGAGCGTCCGGAGGCGGCCGCGTACCGGCCCGGCGCCATTCTGTGATCCGCGAGCTCCGCTCCGCGGCCGAGGTGCGGGCGGCCTGCGGGGACGACGATCTGGTGGTGTGGGCGGCGCAGGGGTTGCGCGGCGGCGCGCGGGCGTGGGCGCTGGGCGAGGCGGTGGCGGCGGCCTGCCCGCGGGTGTCGCGGCGGGACCGGCTCGCGGTGCGGGGTGGTGCCGTGCACGCCGCCGGGCTGGTACGCCATGCGCTGGCGGAGCTGGGTCCGTCGTACCGGCCGCTGGGTGAGGCGGCGCTGATGCGGGAGGTGACGGGCAGGCTGGACGGGCTGGAGGTGGCCGGGCGGTTCTCGTGGATGAGCCTGGACACGGACGTTGCGGGCACGGACGGCACGGACGGCGATGACGGCGGGGTGGGGTGGCTGGAGGACGACGACATCGCGCAGGTGGCGGCGCTGCTGGCCGCCGAGGCGCCCTCGTCGTACGCGGTGCCCGGCCTGGCGGGGGTGCGGCGCTGGGCGGGCGTGCGGGCCGGCGGGGAACTGGCGGCTGTGGCGGCCGACGCCTGGTCGGCGCCCACGGTGGGGTTGCTGGCGGGGGTGGCGACGCGGGCCCGTCATCGCGGCAGAGGACTGGCCGGGCGGGTGTGCCGGTGGGTGTCGCGGGAGCTGGTGGCGGCCTACGGGCGGGCGGCGCTCATGGTCGACGACGACAATCCGCCGGCCATCCGGGTGTACGAGCGGCTCGGCTACCGCAGGCGGC
This sequence comes from Nonomuraea sp. B5E05, assembly GCF_039880665.1. NCBI lineage: Bacteria > Bacillati > Actinomycetota > Actinomycetes > Streptosporangiales > Streptosporangiaceae > Nonomuraea > Nonomuraea sp. B5E05. Next base: position 93,539 of record NZ_JBDPMJ010000020.1, on the reverse strand, counting down.
GGGTGGCGGCCTGCCGGGCGGTGGGCTGACCGCCGTGGCCGCCTGCCCGAGCCCTCGCACGCTCTGTGCCTGGCACGAGTTTGAGGGGCCCCGCTCGGGTCCGCGCCACCGCCGCGGGCGAGCACCGCTCCGGTCGATGCCGATCTGCGGCGCGGCCAGGATCGCGGCGCCGCGCTGCACGATGCCGGCCGCGCGCATCCGGTCGCTGGCGGTGCGCAACGCGACCGAGGGCTGGTCGTCGTTGTCGCGGGCGCGGAAGCGCTGCTCCAGCCGGTAGCGGGCGCTCATCGGGGGTTCGTCGGTGGCCCAGCAGAAGATCACCTCATCGCCGTGCTCGCTGCGGGTGATGGGGGTGCGCAACGTCACGGTCTCGGCGGTGGTGGAGGTCTCGGTGCCCCAGACGACCGGGTCCAGCGCGGCGGGGCAGACGGCCCTTGGCGGACGTCCGTCCCCTGTTCGGCGAACGTTTTGAAGTCCTGCATGTGTTGCCGCGACTGCTTGCGGAACGAGCCAGGCATGAGCAGCGCCACCAGCCGCATCAGGCGTCCGTCGAACCGGAACTCGCTCTCGCTCTGCCACAGTGTCGTGTTCGGACCGGCTTCGATGATCCGGTCGCGTTGGGCCTGCCACATGCCCTCGCCGACGATCTCGCGGTCGTAGTGCACGACGACCGAGCTCGGGATGGCGTGCAGGTCTGCAGGATCCACGCGTGTGATGGTCTCGGTGACCTCCATCCTCTGCTTCCCCATCTGGAACACGACTCGCGAGGTGGTCCCAAGCTGGCCGTGCACCCCGTTCACCGGCTCGTGCAGCACCAGGCCCCGCAGCCACTTCGGCATCTGCGCCGGGTCGGAGATCAGCTGGACCACCTTCTCGCGGGGCAGGTCTATCTCGATCGAGGTGGTGTACTTCATCGCTCGTTGCCTCCGGGGACGTAGAACGCGGTGGTGGCCTCGACCGCGGCCGCCACGTGATTCGGATCGCCGCCGGCGGCCAGGTGCGCTTCGCCCCATTCCACAGCGCTACGCCTGGCGAACTCGCGGCCCGCGGGCGAGGTCTGGAACTCTTCGTGATCGGGGGCCTCGCCGTCGGCTAGGAACCGGGCCAGGGTGAGGAGACGCAGGTCCCAGCCCACACCACCGGCACCGGGGCCGTAGGTCGGGAACATGGGCTCCCCGACTGCCGCCGCATGGACCAGTTCGAACTCGGTGCCTCCGTCAGGGCTCGGGGACAGGAGCACCTCGACCTCGCTCGTACCCGGCCACTCGTCGCCCTCCGGCCCGAAGAGCCAGGACACCCGCAGCCGCCGCGGCGGGTCGCAACGGAGGATCTCGCCGTGCTCACCGCCGTCCACCTCGAACGACCCCCCGAGCCGAAGGTTGCCGGTGACTGGCTTCAACCAGCGGCCCAGCCGCTCGGGGTCGGTGATGGCGTTCCACACCTCGTCGACCGGTGCGTCGTAGCAACGCCGCAGCTCCATCGTGTACGCGTCGCCAGCGGGCAGGGTCGCGGTGCCCATCGTCCGGCGCGCAGCGGCCAGTTCGTCCAGTACGTCCTTCATGTCATGTTCCTTTCGCTGGCGGATCGGCCTTGCCAACACCTGGGGTCCGGGATGCACGCCTGCCGCGGGCCAGCTCAGTTCCCAGGGCATCGAGCCGCTGATCCCAGAACCCGCGAAACCGGTCCAACCACACGTCAACCTCGCTCAACGGCGTGGGGTCGACGGCGTAGAACCGGCGAGCCCCCTCAGCCCGGACCGACGCGAACCCGTTCTCACGCAGAACGCGCAGATGTTGCGAGACAGCCGGCTGAGACAGTGCGAACTCGGCCCGGATCACGTCTGTGATCGCGCCAGAGGTCTGCTCACCGTCGGCGAGCAGCTCCAGAATGCGCCGGCGCACCGGGTCTCCGAGGATGTCGAACGCGTGCACGACTCAGAATCGTACCAGGCATCACTTATATAAGCTAGCACTGGCACTTCGGCGTCACCCGCGGTTGTCGACGTCCATCGACATCCGATACGCACCATCGATGCTGGTGTCAGCCCTAGCCGCAGGGGTTGGCCTGGGCGGCGGTGGACAGCAAGGTGAGCGCGGCTTGGCGGGCGTGCTCGCCCGCGCCGGTCGCGTCGTGATGCGCGGCGACGACGGTGGCGCCCTCGACCAGCATGAGCAGCTGACGCCCCAGCAGGTGTGGTTGGGCTGCTCCGGCGCGGTCGGCGATGCCGGTCAGGAGGTCCAGGTAGCGGTCGAGATGGCGTGTGGTGATGGCGCGTACGGCCTCGACGTGGTGCTGGGCGGCCGCGTTCAGCATCGCGCAGCCGCGGAAGAGCGGGCCGTCGTACCACTGCTGCAGGGCGTCGAACACTGCGGCGAGCTGGTCGCGGGGGTCGTCCCCGGCGTCCGAGACAGCTTTGACGAGCCAGTGCGTCACCCGCTCGCTGCGTGCCTTGAGCACGGCCTGCACCAGTCCGTCCTTGGTGCCGAAGTGCCGGTACAGGGTCTCCTTGGACACGCCGATGCGGGCGCACAGCTCGGCGACGCCGATGCCGTCGAGTCCGCGCTCGTACAGCACCGCGGTCGCCGCTTGGATGATGGTGGCGCGCGTGCGCTCCGGGTCGAGCGTCGAGCCTTTGGGGACCGGCATACCCAGATGGTACCGGGGGGTTCGATTCGGCGAGTTCGCCGGACGGCTGCGCGGCACGGCCACCACTACACGACAGGTCAGTACGCGGCGGCGGATCCGGTCTGGGCGAACGCTGCGGCGTGGTCGCGGGCGAAGTCGGCGATGTCGCGCGGGGGGCGGCCGGTAATGGTGGCCACCGCATCGGTGGTGACATCTCCCCAGCCGGAGACATACGCCTGCGCGTACTCCTGCAACATGTCGACGATCCATCGCGGAACGCCGTAGCCGAGCAGCGTCTCGCGCTTGGCGTCGTCGCTGACCGGCTGGTAGGCGATCGGCCTGCCCAGGGCGCGACTCAACGCCTCCGCCACCTCGTCGAACGTCAGCGAGCGCGGGCCGGTGAGGGTGTACGTCTGGCCGTGGTGGCGGTCGGGGCCGTCGAGGAGCACGCGGGCGGCGCACTCGGCGATGTCGCGTATGTCGATCATGCCGACCCGGGCCGAGGCCATGTTCAGCGAGAACGCGCCGGTGGCGGCGATGGAGCCCGCCTCGTTCAGCAGGTTCTGCATGAACCAGTGCGGGCGCAGGATCGTCCAGCGCAGGCCGCACCGTTCGATCTCCTGGTCGGACAGCGCGTGCAGCCTGCCGCTGCGGTTGGGCGCGTCGGGCGCCGCGCCGACCACGGACAGCCGTACGACGCGCTCCACCCCGGCCTGGCGTGCGGCCCACACGGCGTTCATGCTGTTCTCCGGAGCGCGCGGGCCGTTCGGAGTGAGCAGCCACAGATCGTGCACGCCCTCGAAGGCGGGCGGCAGCGACCGGGCGTCATCGAGGTCGCCGACGACGACCTCGGCTCCCCGCTCCCGCAGGCCGTGTGCCCTGGACTCGTCGCGGACGAGGGCGCGAAGGCCGACCTCGGCTCCTTCCAGCGCGTTCATCAGTGCGGTGGACACGGTTCCGGTCGCTCCGGTGATCAACACGGTGCGTGACACGTTCATTCTCCCGTGGTAGAGCCGGCTGGTGCCGGGTGAGCCGCGGGCCGCGGGGGTTTCCCGGCGGCCCGGCTGATGGTGATGCGCTCCAGGGCCCAGAGCACGACGGTGCCTGCCGACAGGGCCGCGCCCAGGACGCACACGCCGGTCCAGCCGCCGTGCACCCAGACCACCGAGGTCAGCGCGGAGCCCGTCGCGCCGCCGACGAAGAAGGAGGTCATGAACGCGGAGTTGATCCGGTTGCGGGCCTGCGGACGGAGCGCGTAGATGACGTTCTGGCTGCTGTTGAGCACCGCCTGGTGCGCCAGATCCAGCACGATCACGCCGGCGAGCAGCCACACCAGGGAGCGCGCCCCGGCGGCGATGGCCAGCCAGGACACCGCCAGCAGAACCGCTCCCGCGCCGGTCACGATCTGGACGAGCCCGCGGTCGGCCAGCCGCCCGGCCACCGTGGCGGTCAGCGCACCCGCGACGCCGACCAGGCCGAAGAGGCCGATGGCGGACTCCGTCCACTCGTACGGCGATCCCACCAGCAGGAACGTCAGCGCCGTCCACAGCACGCTGAACGACGCCAGGCTGAGGGCGCCGATGCCCGCCCGCCACCGCAGCAGCGGCTCGTACCGGAACATGGCCAGCGTCGAGCGCAGCAGTTGCGGGTAGGTCAGGCGCCCGCCGTCGCCGCCGAGCCGGGGCAGGAAGGTCCGCAGCAACACCGCCGTCAGCGCCATCAGGACCGCGTTCACCCAGTAGACCGTCCGCCAGCCGCCCAGCTCCGACAGCGTTCCTGACGCGGTGCGCGCCAGCAACAGGCCGAGCATCAACCCGGTCATCACGGTGCCGACCACCCGGCCACGCTCGGCCGGGGCCGCGAGCGTCGCCGCGAACGGCACCACGACCTGCGCTCCGACCGAGGCCAGCCCGGTCAGGGCCGTGCTCACCAGGAGCACCGTGCCATCGGCCGCGGTGGCCGACACCAGCAGGAACACCGCGGTCGCCGCGTAGAGCGCCACGGCGAGCCGCCGCCGCTCCATCAGGTCGCCGAGCGGCACCAGCAGGATCAGCCCGAGCGCGTACCCGGCCTGCGCGGCCGTGACCGTCAGCGCCGCCAGCGATGGTCCGAGGCGCAGATCCTGCCTGATCAGGTCGAGCAGCGGCTGCGCGAAGTAGTTGCCCGCGACGGCCAGCCCGGTCGCCACCGACATGAGCAGGAGCAGCCCGTGCGACAGGCCGCCATCACGATGGGGTGTCGTCGTCATGCACCCCAGCCTCGGGGATACACGATCGATGAGTCCAATGCATGTTTGTCATCAGCTCAATCGTGGTTCACGATTGATGGATGGAGCTGCAGCAGATGCGCTACGTCGTCGCGGTCGCGGAGACGAGCAACTTCACCCGCGCGGCCGAGCAGTGCCTGGTCGTCCAGTCCGCGCTGAGCCATCAGATCGCGCGGTTGGAGCGTGAGCTGGGCGCCAGGCTGTTCGACCGCACCAGCCGCCGCGTCCGGTTGACCGCGGCGGGCGAGGCGTTCCTCCCCGCCGCCCGCCAGGCTCTCGACGCCGCCGAGCGGGCCCGGGCCGAGGTGGCGGCCGCCGCAGGCGAGATCCGCGGCCGGCTCGCCGTCGGCGCCATCCCCACCGTCACGGCGGTCGACCTGCCGGTGGCGCTGCGGCGATTCCACCTGCGTCACCGGGGGGTGCAGATCAGCCTCCGCTCCGGCGCCAGCGAGGAGTTCGTCGAACGGGTGCGGCAGGGCACGCTGGACGTCGCTTTCCTGGGGCTTCCCCCGGGCGTCCGGCCCAAGGACGTCCGCGGCCGCGAGCTGGCACGCGGCGACCTCGTCGCCGTGGTCACGCCCGGCCACCCGCTGGCCGGCGAGGAGCGGGTGGAGCTGCGCAGGCTGGCGGACGAGCAGTTCGTCGACTTCCCCGCGGGCACCGCCGGGCGGATCCAGTCGGATGAGGCCTTCGCGGCGGCGGGGGTGCCGCGGGAGGTCGCCTTCGAAGTGTCGACCCCCGACTTCATGGCGCGCCTGGTCCGGCAGGGCCTGGGGATCGGGATGTTGCCGGCGGCCTTCGTTTCCCAGCTCCCCGACCTGCCCGTCGTCCGGCTCAGCGACGCGCCGGCCCGCGTGGAGCACCTCATCTGGAGCCGGCACCAGCCCTCTCCCGCCGCCGCGGCGTTCCTGTCCGCTCTGGGCGTCTCGCCGCAGCCGGCCGAGACGGGCTCCGGCGCGTGAGCGGCAGTGACCAGGAGCAGCGGAACCCACCCCGCCCGCCGGCCCGACACGCCGGCCGGCGTCCGCCACGCCCCCTCCGAGCTGGGCAAAGATGACTTTATGGAGGTCATGACACGACAGCAGGCGATCGAGTTCCTCGCCGTCGGCACCCGAACGGGCAAACTCGCCACCGCCTCACCAGACGGCGCGCCCCACGTCGCCCCCATCTGGTTCGTCGTCGACGGCGACGACCTGGTCTTCACCACCGGCCGCGACACCGTCAAGGGCCGCCACCTGCGCGCCAACCCCCGAGCCGCGCTCGCCGTCGACCTGGAGGAACACCCCTACGCCTACGTCACCGTCCGTGGCCCCGTCCGGTTCGAGCAGGCTCCCGACGACCTTCTGGCCTGGACCACCAGACTCGCCGAACGTTACGTCCCGCCCGGCCGCGCTCCTGATTACGGCCGGCGCAACCTCGGCCCCGCCGAACTGGTGTGCCGTCTGCGCATCGAACGCCTCATCGGTCACACCGACGTCGCCGGGTGACCGATCGAGCAGCCGGCCGCTCGGCCGCGATGCCGTGCACTTCTCGTTGCCGGTGACCCGTGCCGAGGGCGGCGGCGCGGCCCTCCCGGGAAATTGGGGTGAGGTTCCGGCGGCGCTGGTGCACAGTGGACGGCGTGATGTCCGATTTTGTACCTGGTATGGAGTTGTCGCGGGCCTTCTATCGCGATGTGGTGGCGCCGCTGATCCCCGGGGTCGCGCACAGCGCCGCGTTGATCGGGCCGGGCTCGGAGGTGCTGGCGTTCGACACCGCCCGCTCCACCGACCATGACTGGGGGCCGCGGGTGCTGCTGTTCGTGCCGGGCGAGCAGGTGGCCGAGGTGCGGGCGGCGGTGGAGGCGGGCCTGCCGGACCGGTTCGGCGGGTTCCCGACGGTGTTCGCCTATCACGGGCAGGTGCGCTCCGGGGTGACGGTGACAGGGCCGGGGGAGTGGCTGGCCGGGCGGCTGGGGTTCGACCCGAGGCAGGGGGTGTCGCTGCTGGACTGGCTGTCGGCGCCGTGGCAGAGCCTGGCGGAGGTGACGTGCGGCGAGGTCTTCCACGACGGGCTAGGAGGGCTGGGAGGGCTGGAGACGGCCAGGGCGGCGCTGAGCTGGTACCCCGATGATGTGTGGCGCTACGTCCTGGCGTGCCAGTGGCGGCGGATCGCGCAGGAGGAGCCGTTTCCCGGCCGGTGCGGCGAGGTGGGCGACGAACTGGGGTCGGCGGTGGTGGGAGCGCGGCTGGCGCGGGAGGTGATGCGGCTGGCGCTGCTGCTGCGGCGGCGCTACCCGCCGTACGCCAAGTGGCTCGGCAGCGCGCTGGCGCGCATGCCGGGCTCGACCGAGCTGGGGGAGTCGCTGGGGGCGGCGCTGGCGGCCCGGTCATGGCGTGAGCGCGAGACGGCGCTGGCGGCGGCGTACGCGCGGGTGGCGGCGCTGCAGAACCGCACGCGGCTGGCCGGATGGCTGGATGAGGGGGTGCGCGGGTTCTACGACCGGCCGTTCCAGGTGATCGACGGGGACCGGTTCGCCGATGCGTTGATGGCGTCGGTGACGGACCCGGTGATCAAGGGTTTGCCGGTGGTCGGGTGCGTGGATCAGCTGTCGGATTCGACGGACCTGCTGGTGGCGCCGGGCAGGGCGCGGGCCGCGGCGGCCGCGGCCCTGCGACTCGCCCCGTGACGATCTGAGGGACCGGGGCCGCTCAGCCGACCAGGGCCGCAGCGAGCCTTTCGACGTGGACGCGCCAGGCGTCGCGCGCGGACGGGTCGCCGGTGTGGGTGATGATGAGGCGGGCGCCGTGGCCGGTGCCCGCCGCCAGTTCCCACCGCACGTGGCCGCCGGGGGTGTCGTATTCGAGGAGCTTGCCGCTCTCGACGCGCGTGACGGCGCCGGCGGCGAGGGCGGGCGGGGCGAACGGGGCCGGGGGCGGGCCGCCCGGGCTGGCCTGGTCGCCGTCGAGCCGCTGCCACAGGTGGTCGGCGGGGCGGGTGAGCTGGCGTTCGACGCGTACGGTCTCGCCGTCGGTGGCGGCGCAGGTCAGGCCGAGGATGGCGACGTAGTGCTCGTGCAGGGGGGCGCTGTCGCCGGGCGGGGTGAAGGGGCGCTCGTCGAGGTGGGCGAGCATGGCCATGATGCAGGTGTGCCATCCGGTGGCGAAGCTGGCGGCGCCGTGGTGGTCGGTGAAGGTGTGGGTGAAGGTGAGCAGGGTGGCGTCGCCGTCGGGGTGGAGCTCCCAGCGCAGTTCGTCCTCGCCCCAGGTGTGGGCGAAGACGTGGGGCGGGTCGTTCTCGGTGATGCGGCCGTCGGGGCCGAAGCCGTAGGCGATGCGGTCGCCGTCGATGGTGACCTCGGCGGGGAACCAGGCGGCCAGGTGTTCGGGCCGGGTGATGGCGCGCCAGACCTTGCCGGGCGGGTGGGGCAGGCGGCGCTGCAGGCGCAGGGTGGTGCGGCCGTCGGGGTGCAGGGTGAGGGTTTCGTTCATGAGTCGTCCATGGTGTCGAGGTGGTCTTCGAGGCGGTCGAGGGAGTGGTTCCAGAGCCTGCGGTAGGGGGTGAGCCAGGCGTCGATCTCGGCGAGGGGCTGGGGGCGGAGTTCGTACCAGCGGCGTTGGGCGTCCTTGCGGACGGCGACGAGGCCGGCCTCGCGCAGGGCCCGCAGGTGTTTGCTGGTGCCGGGCTGGGTGAGGCCGAGGTGGTGGGTGAGTTCGCCGACGAGGTGGGGGCGTTGGAGGAGCAGGTCGAGGATCTGGCGTCGTGCGGGGTCGGCCAGCACGTCGAAGCGCATGGCGGCGAATATACCCGTACGGCTATATACCTGCAAGGGCATGTACGAGGTCAGGCGCGGCGGACGTTGGCGTGCACGGCCTGGCTGAAATAGCCCGCCAGGCCGGGGACCAGGTCGTCGAAGGCGGCGCGGAAGCGAGGGTCGTCGACGTACAGGTCACCGAGGCACTGGTGGAGCTCGGTCGTGCAGGTGTAGAACCAGCGGCTGAGGTGACCGCGGTGGCGTTCGGCGAGGTCCATGGCGTGTTCCCCGTCGGCGGGCAGACCGGCCTTGAAGGCGGCGACGAGGTCGTCGGTGATGGCGGCCGCCTCGGCCCTGAGCTCGAGCCAGTCGGCTTTGGTGTAGGAGGCCACGCGGCGGCGGCTTTCCGCGTACTCCTCGGTGTCGCCCCAGCGGCGTACGACCTCCGGTTCGTGGTCTTCGGGCCGGAAGTCGCCGAACACCTCGAAGCGTTCCTCGGGAGTGAGGGCGAGGTCGAGGGTGTGGGCCTGCATGGAGCGTTCGACGGCGGCGATGACCTCGCGCAGGCGTTCGACCTTACGGGTGAGGAGCTCGTGCTGGCGGCGCAGGTGGGTGAGCTCGTCGGTGTGGGGCGCGTCAAGGATGACGGCGATCTCGTCCAGGCCGAAGCCGAGCTCGCGGTAGAGCAGGATCTGCTGCAGGCGGACCAGGTCGGCGTCGGTGTAGCGGCGGTAGCCGGCGTGGGTGCGCTCGCCGGGGGTGAGCAGGCCGATCTCGTCGTAGTGGTGCAGGGTGCGCACGGTGATGCCGGCGAGTCTGGCGACCTGCCCCACGGAGAAGCTCATGGTCCCACCTTGCACGGTGACGCCGGGTGAGGGTCAAGCCCGCCGGGGACGCGCGACGCTATGCACATCCTGAAGGTGGATCCTTTACCGTCGGGGGCTATGACCGATCGGTTGATCCGTACGAGCAGCCGGCTCCTCCTCCCGGTGGTCGCGCTCGCGCTGGCGTCCTGCAGTCTCTCTCACACCGGCGGCAGCGGCGAGGAGCGCCAGCCGCCGGCGTCGGCGCCGGCGTCGGTGTCGCAGAGCACCGCCTCGGCCGCCACGACGCCGGCAGCCACGCCGGCCACGCCGTCCCCCACGGGCCCCGAACCGACGAGCTGCCCGAACGGCGAGCTGATCCCGGCCGTGGACGTGCCGGCCGTGCACGCCGACCCGGTGGTCGTGCCGGAGGCGAAGGTCGGGGGAGAGGTCGTCCCCGCCGTCACCATCCCGGGCGTGGACATCCCCGCCGTGCACATCCCCGCTCAGTGCACCGAGGTGGCGCCGGCGCCCGGCGGCTGCCTCGGGGCCGCGTCCATCCCGCCGGTGTCGATCCCCGCCGTACGGATCCCGCCGGTCGAGATCCCCGGCGTGGACGCGGGCGGGATCAAGCTCGACCCGGTGCGCGCGGAGGGCGTCTCGGCGCCGGCCGAAAGCGCGGAGAGCGTGTCGACCCCCGAGGCGTGCCAGGCCGTGCCCAAGGACGGCGGCGTGGTGCCGTTCGTGATCCGCCCCTTCATCATCCGGCCTTTCATCATCCGCCCGTTCGTGATCCGCCCCTCCATCATCCGGCCGGAGGGCTGCAACGCGCAGCGGGAGTGCATCCCCGCGGTCGAGGTGCCCGCCGTGGAGGTTCCCGGGGTCGAGGTGCCGGGGGTGGAGATCCCGGGGGCGGAACTGAAGGGGTACGAGGTCGGGAAGAGCCAGGTGTTCGAGGGGAAGGACTCGATCGCGTTCGCTCTCAAAGCCGACGTGCTGTTCGACTTCGACAGCGCCGACATCAAGCCGTCCGCGGCCGCCGAGCTGAGAAAGATCGCGCGGCGGGTGGCGGAGGAGGCCGGCGACGGGGTGACCATTCACGTCGACGGGCATACCGACGCCAAGGGAGACGCCGCGCACAACCAGCCGCTGTCGCAGCGGCGGGCCAGGGCGGTGGCGGACTGGCTGGCCTCCGAAGGAGGGCTGCCGCAGGCGCGGCTCGTGGCGCGGGGCTTCGGGGAGTCGAAACCCGTCGCACCGAACACGACGGCGGGCGGCTCGGACAACCCGGCCGGCCGGGCCAAGAACCGCCGGGTGGTGATCTCGGTGCGGAGATGAGCACCTGCCGGGGCCGGGACGGTGTTGCGGGGCGGTGTTGCGGGGCGGTGCCGGGGGATGCCATGGTGAGGCTGAGCTGGGGATTCGGGTACCTACCTACGCGGAAATAGGTACTCATATGGGGATTTTTCACCTCTTCCTTGGGTGGGTGGAGGAAGCACGCTGGTCCCATGAGCTCAATCCGCTGAGAAGCGGGAAGCGAGGAACGAAGTCATGTGCCAGCACCAGCCACCATGTCCCCCCGCGGACTCCGCCGGCCGCGAGGCCGCGCGCCTTGTGGCATACCACCCCGAGCAGGGATGGGGTCTGCTGTGCAACGGGGTCGTCTTCTTCGACGACACCGGCGAGCTGCTGCCCGACGGCCGCAGCGTCATCCCCTCCGCCGCCACCTGCGCCGGACAGGCATCATGAACGCGACGGCGACCTGGACCCTGCCGCCACGACACGCGTCCGTGCCGCGCGCCCGCCACGCCGTACGCGCGCAACTGCTCGCCTGGGGCCTGCCCCACGGCAGCGACGCCGCCGAACTCCTGGTCAGCGAACTCGTCACCAACGCCGTACGCCACGCCCGCGGCCCCATCCGGCTGCGCCTGTCACTCACCGGCGACCTGCTGCGCTGCGAGGTCGAAGACACCAGCCCCGACCTGCCCCACCTGCGCACGGCCGGCCACGACGACGAGACCTCACGCGGCCTGCACCTGGTGGAGGCCATCGCCTCCGGCTGGGGCAGCACCCGCACCCGGCGCGGCAAGCGCGTCTGGTTCGACCTGCCACTCCCGCAACAGGCCGACGACGACACCCTGACACTCGAGGCGCAGGCCTGCTGACCGCCCACCCGGCCGCACCAATCCCGGGCATCGGCGCTCATCGGACCGCCGACTGCACCAGACTCACACCATGACCTCCAGCAAACACCTCCGCAAGAAAGTCGCCATCACGGTCATGCGAGCGGCCAGAGCCGCCAACCGCAGCACCATCACCCGCACCCTGCTCCGCGGCCGAAGCGTCCGCCGCCTCCCCCTGGTCAACCGCCTCTACCACACCGTGTTCCGGCTCGGCGTCACCACCTCCGACCACGACGCCGAAGCCCACTACCGCGGCGTCGTGCTCACCGGCCCCGCCTGGGACGCCACCATCATGCCCTCGGTCTCGGCCGGCTACTACGAAGAATTCGAAGTCACCCTGTACGAACGACTGGCCGCCGCAAGCCGCACCATCCTCGACATCGGCGCCAACATCGGCGTCTACGCCTGCACCGGCGCCACCCACCTGCCACCCGACGGCACCCTGATCGCCTTCGAACCCGTCCCCGAGAACCTCGGCTACCTGCGCCGCAACGTCGACCGCAACCACCTCACCACCCGCGTCACCATCGAACCGATCGCCGTGGGCGCCGCACCCGGCGACCTGACCGTGCACCTGTCAGGCGAGCAGTCCGGCAAACACTCCGCCGCCGCCGCCAACGTCGGCACCCCCGCCGGCACCGTCACCATCCCCATGACCTCCGTCGACACCTACCTCGCCCGCCACGACCTCCCCCCACCCGACATCATCAAAATCGACGTCGAAGGCTACGAAGGCTTCGTCCTGCACGGCGCCGCCGAAACCCTCACCGCCCAGCCCACCCTGCTGTTCGAACTCCACCCCCAACTCCAGGCCAACTGCGGCTACTCCGCCGGCGAACTGCTCGACCTCATCTTCGCCCACTACCCCCGGGTCTTCCTCGTCGACGAACTCGACAACGTCCTGCGGCCCGCCACCCGCGACAGCCTCGACACCCCAGGCGCGATCGGCCTCTACCGCTCCAACCTCGTGGCGATCGGCCGGCAACACCACCTCGACGCCCTGCGCCCCTGGCACGCCACCCCATGAACCACGCCACCGCCATGAAAGGGTCAAAAACCGGCCACGGGGTCCCGACCACGCACCCGGCACCAGCGGCCGGCACATACGGTGGGTTACGACGACACGGCTCCGGCGCCACGCGAACCCGCCGGCCGGTCGCCCCACACACCATGACAGCGGTGACGACCACCACCTCCAGGGAGCAGCGAACGAACAGGCTCCCGGCAGAGGTGACCAGCTTCATCGGACGCCGGCACGAAGTGGCCGACGTCAAGCGACTCCTGGCCGCATCCAGAGCCGTCACCCTCACCGGCGTCGGCGGCGTCGGCAAGACCCGCCTGGCCCTGCGCGTCGGCCAGGACCTGCGCCGCTCCTTCCGCGACGGCGTATGGCTCGTCGAACTCGCCTCCCTGCACCAGCCCGCCATCCTCGCCGAAAGCGTCGTCGAAGCCCTCGAGATCCGCGGCCACACCGCCGCACCCCCCATGCAGGTCCTCACCGACCACCTGCACGACAAGCAGGCCCTGCTCATCCTCGACAACTGCGAACACCTCGTGCACGAATGCGCCGTCCTCGCAGAAACCCTGCTGCGCGCCGCCGGCGACCTGCGCATCCTCGCCACCAGCCGGCAAGCGCTCGGCATCGCCAGCGAACAGGCCGTGCCCGTGCCGCCCCTGTCACTGCCCGACGGCCACACCCCCCGCCCCACCCTCGACACCCTCAACCAAGGCGACGCCGTCCGCCTGTTCGCCGAACGCGCCCGAGCCGTCCTGCCCACCTTCGCCGTCACCGAGGACAACCGCGACGTCATCACCCGCATCGTCCGCCGCCTCGACGGCCTGCCCCTGGGCATCGAACTCGCCGCCGTCCGGCTGCGCGCCCTGTCGGCACAACAACTGCTCGACCGGCTCGACGACCGATTCCGCCTGCTCAACGCCGGATCACCGGCAGAACTACCCCGACACCAGACACTACGAGCCCTCATCGATTGGAGCTACGCACTGTGCTCGGACAAAGAACGACTGCTGTGGGAACGGGCCTCGGCCTTCGCCGGCAGCCTGGACCTGGAAGCGGCCGAGACGATCTGCTCCGGCCGCGGAATCAGCCGCCACGACGTCGTCGACCTGGTGATCGGCCTGGTCGACAAGTCCGTGCTGATACGCGAAGACCACCCATGCGGCGTCCGCTACCGGATGCTGGAAACCCTGCGCGCCTACGGCCGCGAACGCCTGACCGCCTCCGGCCACGACGACTGGCTGCGCGAACGGCACGCACGTTATTACCGCGACCTGGCCGCACGGGCCCGAGCGGACCTGTTCGGCCCCCGGCAGGTGCACTGGCTCACCCGCCTGCACCTCGAACACGCCAACCTGCGCACCGCCCTGGAAGAGTCCTGCAACGGACCGGACGGCGCGTCCACCGGCCTGACCATGGCCACCGACCTGCTCTACCACTGGACCACCAGTTATTACCTGGCTGAAGGCCGGCGCTGGCTGGAACACGGACTCACCGCCGACGACGTCCCCGACGACGTACGCGCCTGCGCCCTGTGGGCCGGCGGCTGGCTGGCCATCATCCAGGCCGACAAACCCGCCGCCACCACCATGCTGCACGCCAGCCGCCGCGCGGGGGAGCGGCTGCACAACCAGCACGTCCTCGGCTACGTCGCCCTGTTCTCCGGCATGATCGCCATGTGGGAGAACCGCACCGCCGACGCCGTCACCCTGTACGAGCAGGCCCTGGCCAAGCACCGCGCCTGCGGCGACCCCGCCGGCACGGCACTGTCACTCATCCGGCTGACACTGGCCCGCTCCTACACCGGCGACACCGCCTCCGCCATGGCCGCGGGGGAGGAGTGCCTGGCCCTGTGCGAGAACCACCACGAAAGCTGGCACCGCGCGTACGCCATGATGGCGCTGGGCGTCGAGGTGTGGCGGCAAGGAGACCTGCGGCGCGCCACCGACCTCGAACAACAGGCACTGGCGATCACCCGCAGCCTGGGCGACTCCCTGGGCATCGGCATCACCCTCGAAGCGCTGGCCTGGATCGCCGCCTCACAACGCCGCCACCAGCGCGCCGCACGCCTGCTGGGCATCCTGCAGACGGTGTGGGCCACCGTCGGGGCGCCCCTGTCCGGATACGGGCACCTGGCCGGCTACCACGACGCCTGCGAGGAAGAGACCCGCAACACGCTGGGGGAGGCGGCGTTCGACACGGCCGTACGGCGCGGCGCCCGCATGCCGCTCGACGAGGCGCTGGCCTACGTCCTGCAAGAGGAGCCGCCCAGCGGCCGCGGCGACGGCGGCGAGCGGCGGACCCGGCTGACCCGCCGCGAAAGCGAGATCGCCCAGCTCGTCGCCCGCGGCCTGACCAACAAGGAGATAGCCGCCTCGCTCGTCATCTCACAGCGCACCGCCGAAGGCCACATCGAGCACATCCTGACCAAACTGGGCTTCAGCTCCCGCTCCCAGATCGCCGTATGGGTGGGAGAACGCACCAGAGCCGGCGACACCACCACACGGGGGGAGTGACACCGCGAGCCGCGCCCGACCCGTCAATGCACGTGACCGCCGCCGGAAGGCAACTCGAACCACGCCACCTGCCCGGAAACGCCCCAGCAACAGGCCAGCCGGGCCAGCAGCGACTGGTGCGGCGCAGGACCCGGCCGCGCCCCAGGACCGGCGAAGACACCCGTCACCTCGCAGCGCAGCAACCCGTCGTCCACCCGCAGCGCCAGCCTGATCCGGCCGCCGCAGCGGCGCAACGCGTCGGCGACGAGCTCACCCACGAGCAACTCGGCCGCCTCCGCCTGCCGGTGCAGACCCCACGCCGACAGCCGGGCCGTGGCCAGGCGGCGGGCGGCGGGCACCGCCGACGGCCGCGCCGACAACAACCACGACACCTCGCGATCCCGCCCCGCCCATCCGGTGCGCACAGCCAGTGCGTCGGCCATGGCCAGAAGCGCGTTACGGGAGGGGAGCCGTACGACGGGCGTCCTCGGGTCGCTTCCTCGCCGGTCCATGGCACGCACGTCGGTTCTCTCCCTCGAGGGCTGGTGAGCGGTCCTCACGTAGCTTGCCGCCGCACCCCCAACCACAAGACGGGAGAAATACCTATATGGGTACCTATTGGGCGCTACGTAGGCCGCAACCCCCACCACAATGAACACCATGAACACCCGCGCCGCAGCCCAACGCTTCGCCGACACCTGGCAACACGGCTGGACCCACCACGACACCGACGCCATCATCGCCCTCTACCGCGACGACGCCGTCCACACCAGCATGCCCTTCCGCCCACCCCACCAGGGCAAACCAGCCATCGCCGACTACATCACCTGGTCATTCAGCAGCGAAACCGACCCCCACGTCACCTTCGCCACACCCCTCGTCGACGGCGACCAGGCCGCCATCGAATTCCACGTCGACGCCCTCGTCGACGGTCAGGCCACCACCCTCGCGGGCTGCGTCCTCGTCCACTTCGACCCCGACGGACTCGTCGTGCGCACCCGCGACTACTGGCACGCCACCGACCGGCACCACGGCCCAGAAAACGGCCCAGAAAACGGCCCCTGAAGCCCAGCGAGCTAACGCGTCACCCGAACCGGCCCCGCACCCGCGGCGACCGGCCGCGCCGGCGCCGGAGCCTGCTGCGGCTCAGGACGCGCCACCCGCTGAGCAGCCGCCTCCTCGGCACGCCGCTCGGCGCACCCACCCGCGCAGTAGCCGTTCGACACGATCAGCCGCCCCCGCAACGCGGTGTACGCCTCCTTACCCGAAGCGGGCAGAACCCCCTGACACACCTGGCATAACACCGACTGGCTCCCCACGTGCTGCTCCTCTCGCGGCGCGAATAGCAGAATCCCCACATTAAGCGCGCCGACCTCACCGAGGAAGCGAATCGACAGGCCGTCAAGGCAGCATGTCAAGCCCGCGGGGAAGTCCCTCCAGCCACATGCATCCCGTTCTACTTGACATAATGTTCATTATCGAGCAACTACGAGAGCGGGCCGACTAAACCGTTTCGTCCCGGGAAGACGCCTTTCCATGTCACCCCTGGAGGTCACCACCCCGAGCCTCATCGCGCTGTCGGCCGTCCTCGCCGCCGCGGCCATCTGGTTGATCATCTGGACCGTCCGGCTCACCAAACGCCCGCGCAACCGGCCCAATCCCAGCACGGATCTTGTGGATCAGGCGCGGGAGCTCAAGGCGCTCGGCCAGATCCGTGAGGCCGTCTTTCTCGTGCGCGGTGAAACCGGCATGAGCCAGCGGGCCGCCTCGCGTTTCGTCAACCGGCTGTAGGTCCGGTGCCCTTCCGGGCGCCGTGCGGATCCGTATCTGATACCCGACAGAACAGGGATTCTGTCTGGTATCGGGTGTTGTGTCCTGGTTTTGTGCTGATTGTTCCCTGGTCGGCAGGCAAACAGGGCCCGGCCGTGCGCGCCGGGGTTCGCCCGTTGCCCCGGCCGTCCGCGTCCGGGAGGCTCCTGCGGCGCGTGATCGTGTCCGCGCCGCCGCGTCCCGCCGCGAGGGGACGCCGCCCCGCTCCCCTGCTTGCGGCGGGACGCGGGCCCGCTCCCCCGGAGTGATCGCCGAGGGGTGTGTTCACGTCGCAGAGCGTGATGTTTGTGGGCAAATAGGACTTATCGGCGCTGGTCAGGCGGGTTATTTGCGGTGAAGTGTCAGCGGTGGTGTGAGTTTCGTGTCAGCATCGATGGCATGTATGGGTCATATGGGATGGACTTTATCGTCCGAGACCGGTGGGTTCACCCGTCCGGCTGAGTCCGGTCCCCCGTGCCCGTGTGTCGTGTCGTCTCCCCTTGTCCTGAAAGAAGTACCGCGTTGCGTATCTTGCTGCTCTGCTCCGCGTTCAATGGCCTGACCCAGCGTTCCTGGCTGGCTTTGCGGCGCGAGGGTCATGAGGTGAGTGTCGAGCTGGCCGTCTCTGAGCAGGCCATGGTGGAGGCGGCCGAGCTGGCGAAGCCGGATCTGGTGATCTGCCCGTTCTTGAAGGAGCGGGTGCCGGCGGCGTTGTGGCAGGGGCACCGTACGGTGATCATTCATCCTGGTCCTCCTGGGGATCGTGGGCCGTCGTCGCTGGATTGGGCGATCGTGGACGCCGAGTCTGAGTGGGGGGTGACGGCGTTGCAGGCGGTGGAGGAGATGGACGCGGGTCCGATCTGGGGGTATCGGATGTTCGCGATGCCGGCGGAGCCGCCGCGTAAGTCGGCGTTGTACAACGGGCCGGTGGCCGATGCGGCGGTGGAGCTGGTGGTGGAGGTGGCGGGGAAGGCGGCGGACGCGTCGTTCGTGCCGGTGCCGCTGGATTATCGTTCGCCTGAGGTGCGGGGGCGGTTGCGGCGGGCGATGCGGCATGCGGATCGGGAGTTCTCCTGGTCGGAGCCAGGTGAGGAGATCGTGCGCCGGGTGCGGGCGGCGGATGGGTCGCCGGGTGGGCGGACGGTGTTGTGTGATCTGCCGGTGCGGGTGTTCGACGTGTATCGGGGTCCGGAGTTGCCGGGTGGGGTGCCGGGTGAGGTGGTGGCGCGGCGTGAGGGGGCCGTGCTGGTGCGTACGGGGGACGGTTCGGTGTGGGTGGGGCATGTGCGGTTGGAGCGTGAGGGGGCGGTGAAGTTGCCGGCGGCGATGGCGTTGGGTGAGCTGGTGGCGTCGGCGCCGGAGCGGTCGGGGTACAGCGAGATCACGTATGACCGTAGTGATGGTGTGGGGGTGGTGAGTTTCGACTTCTACAACGGGGCGATGTCGACGGAGCAGTGCCGGCGGCTGGCGGCGGCGTTGCGGTATGCGGCGGCGCAGGATACGCGGGTGCTGGTGGTGCGGGGTGGGGAGGTGTTCTCCAATGGCATTCATCTGAATGTGATCGAGGCGGCGCGGCATCCGGAGTTGGAGGCGTGGATGAACATCAATGCCATCAATGCGGTGTGCCGGGAGATCGTGGGGTGTACGGGGCAGCTGGTGGTGACGTCGGTGGGCGGCAATGCCGGTGCTGGCGGGGTGATGATGGGGTTGGGTGCGGATCGGGTGATCGTGCGTGAGGGGGTGGTGTTGAATCCGCATTACCGGACGATGGGGTTGTTCGGTAGTGAGTTCTGGACGTATGTGTTGCCGCGTCGGGTGGGTGCGGAGCAGGCGTTGCGGTTGACGCAGGAGGCGTTGCCGATCGGGGCGGCCGAGGCGGTGGAGCTGGGGCTGGCGGACAGGATGCTGGCGGGGTCGCGGTTGGATTTCGAGCGCCGGGTGCTGGAGTACGCGGAGCGGCTGGCGGTGGATCCGGGTTACGATCGGTTGCTGGCGGGGCGTCGGGCGGCGCGGGAGGCGGATGAGCGGCGTAAGCCGTTGGATGCGTTCCGGGCTGAGGAGCTGGCGGAGATGAGCCGGGACATGTTCGATGATCAGAATGGGTTCCGGGCGGCTCGGCGGGCGTTTGTGCACAAGGTGAAGGCTGAGGCGACGCCGGAGCATCTGGCGGTTCATCGGGGGTTGTCCGGCGCGTCGTCGGTGTCGGACGCGGAGGCATCTCATATGTGAGATATGGTTCCGGTGTGACAGATGATTATCTTGTGCGGATCGGCCGGTTGATCCGGGATGCGCGTCAGCATCGTGGTTGGACGCAGCTGCAGTTGGCGGATGCGCTGGCGACGAGTCAGAGTGCGGTCAACCGGATCGAGCGCGGCAACCAGAACATCAGTCTTGAGATGATCGCCCGGATCGGCGAGGCGCTCGACAGTGAGATCGTGTCGCTGGGTTATGCCGGGCCGATGCATCTGCGGGTGGTGGGCGGGCGGCGGCTGTCGGGTTCGATCGATGTGAAGACGTCGAAGAACGCGTGTGTGGCGTTGTTGTGCGCGTCGTTGCTGAACTCGGGGCGGACGATTCTGCGTAAGGTGGCGCGGATCGAGGAGGTTTACCGGATTCTGGAGGTGCTCGCGTCGATCGGGGTGCGGGCGCGGTGGATCAATGAGGGCAGTGATCTGGAGATCGTTCCTCCGGCCCGGTTGGAGCTGGAGGCGATGGATACGGAGGCCGCCCGGCGCACCAGGAGTGTGATCATGTTCCTGGGGCCGTTGATGCATCGGACGGAGCAGTTCCAGATTCCGTATGCGGGTGGGTGTGATCTGGGGACGCGCACGGTGCAGCCGCATATGTCGGCGTTGCGGCCGTTCGGGCTGGACATCACGGCGACGGGCGGGTTCTATCACGCGCGGGTGGATCGGGGGGTGTCGCCGTCGCGGCCGATCGTGCTGACCGAGCGGGGTGACACGGTGACGGAGAACGCGCTGCTGGCGGCGGCGCGGCATGACGGGGTGACGGTGATCCGCAATGCCTCGTCGAACTACATGGTGCAGGATCTGTGCTTCTTCCTGGAGCAGCTCGGGGTGCGGGTGGAGGGGGTGGGGACGACGACGCTGACGGTGCACGGGCTGGCCTCGATCGAGCGGGACGTCGACTACTCCCCCTCCGAGGATCCGGTGGAGGCGATGAGCCTGCTGGCGGCGGCGGTGGTGACGTCGTCGGAGCTGACGATCTGCCGGGTGCCGGTGGAGTTCCTGGAGATCGAGCTGGCGGTGCTGGAGGAGATGGGGCTCGACTGCGACCGGGGGCGCGAGTACGCCGCGGCCAACGGGCGGACACGGCTGGTGGATCTGACGGTGCGGCCGTCGAAGCTGGTCTCCCCCATCGACAAGATCCATCCGATGCCGTTCCCGGGGCTGAACATCGACAATGTGCCGTTTTTTGCGGCGATCGCGGCTTCGGCGCAGGGGTCGACGCTGATCCATGACTGGGTCTATGACAACCGGGCGATCTATCTGACGGAGCTGACGCGGCTGGGGGCGTCGGTGAAGTTGCTGGATCCGCATCGGGTGCTGGTGGAGGGGCCGACGCGGTGGCGTAGCGCGGAGATGATGTGCCCGCCGGCGTTGCGTCCCGCGGTGGTGGTGCTGCTGGCGATGATGGCGGCGGAGGGCACGTCGGTGCTGCGGAACGTGTATGTGATCAATCGGGGTTATGAGGATCTGGCGGAGCGGCTGAACGCGCTGGGGGCGCGCATCGAGACGTTCCGCGACATCTAGCGTTTGTGTCGGTGCCGGCCGCTACGGTCTTGCTCGGATCTTGTCGTGTCCAGCGAGAGGGTGGTGGCCGGTGCGGCCTGCGGAGCTCGACCGGGTGACGGTGGCGGAGGCGGCTGACCGTTATGTGGAGTTGGTGCGGGCCAGGACGGTGACGGGGGCGTTGTCGCCGTCGACGGCGGAGGTTTACGCGCGGGACGTGGCGACGCTGGTGGAGCTGGCGGGCGAGGCCACGGTGCTGGATGATCTGACGGGCGCGGACGTCGATGCGATCCTGCTGGCGTTCGCGCGCCGCCCGGACGGCAGGCGCGCGGCGGGCCGGACGGGCTCGGGCTCGGGTGCGCGGGGCGGCGGGCAGTCGGCGGCGTCGCAGGCGCGGTTTCGGCGGTCGATCTCGGCGCTGTTCAAGCATGCGGCGCTGGCCGGGTGGGTGCAGCTCAATCCGATGACGGGGTCGGCGGTGACGGCCAAGGAGCGGGGCGGGTTGCGGCCGCAGCGGCGGGCGTTGACGCGGGAGCAGGCGCAGGGGCTGATCGGGGCGGCGCGGGCGGTGCCGGACGTGGCGCCGGCGGGCAAGCGGCGTGATCAGCGTACGGAGTTGCGGGATGCGGTGATCGTGTTGTTGCTGGCGACGGTGGGGCCGCGGGTGTCGGAGCTGGTGCGCGCCAATGTGGAGGATTTCTTCACCAACGACGGGGTGCGCTACTGGCGGATCTTCGGCAAGGGCGGGCGGACGCGGGATGTGCCGTTGCCGGAGGATGTGGCGCGGGTGCTGCAGGAGTATCTGTCGCGGGGGCGGCCGGCGGTACAGGACAAGGCGTTGTTGTTGTCGTGGCGGGGGCGGCGGCTGGCGCGGGGGGATGTGCAGGCGGTCATCGACCGGGTGCAGGCGCGGGTCGACCCGGATCAGCGGCGGTCGGTGACGCCGCATGGGCTGCGGCACACGACGGCGACGCATCTGCTGGCCGACGCGGTCGACATGGACGCGGTGCGGCGGGTGCTGGGGCACAGTGACCTGTCGACGTTGGGGCGTTACCGCGATGAGCTGCCGGGTGAGCTGGAGGTGGCGATGCGGGCGCATCCGCTGCTGCGGGGCGAGCCGGGCGGCCCGCGCGAGTCCGGCTGAGCCCTTCGATAACTATACCGGTATTAGTATCCGGGTATAGAGTGGTGGCCATGGTGCGACCTCCGCTGACCCCTGAAGAGCGGCTCCGTGGTGAGCAACTCGGCTCGACCCTTCGGCAGGCCCGCGGCGAGCGCAGCATCGTCGAGGTCGCGGCGGCCGCGGGCATGTCCGCCGAAACGCTCCGCAAGATCGAGACCGGCCGCATCGCCACCCCCGCCTTCTTCACCATCGCCGCCCTGGCCGACGTGCTCGGCATCTCCCTCGACCACCTGGCCGTCCGCTCCACGCCCGCCCCCACCTGATCCCCCCCGGCCGGCGGGCCCTACCGGCCGGAGCGTGGACTCCGGCTCGGCCATCGCGTCCTCGGGCGGCATGATCGGCCGCAAGCCAGGGCGTCGGGCCCCAGCATGCTCGTCCCGGTGGCGTCCACGCAGAGCCGCTCCAGGCGTCAGCCGGGATGTGACGTGGGGCCGGCGAGCCATCGGTCGAACCACGCGCGGGTGCGCCGCAGCACGTCGATCTGGTGGCTGCGTTCCTGGATGGAGTGGCCCTCCCGCGGATAGACGACGAACTCGTGCTCGATACCGAAGCGTCGCAGGGCGCGGTGGAAGTACGTGGCCTGGCCGACCGGCACGTTCGTGTCGTCCTCACCATGCAGGATCAGCACCGGCGTGCGGATTTCCGAGGCGTGGGAGATGGGGCTGAGCCGGTCGTGGACGTGTGGGCCGGCTCCTTCCCAGCCGCAGCTCCCGCTGAGGCCTGCCTCCAGGACTCCCCAGTCGCCGGTTGCGACGAGCATGCCCCAGTCGCTGATGCCGGCACCCATGACCGCGGCGTTGAACCGGTTTGTCTGCCCGATGGCCCACGCGGTCATGAACCCTCCGTGGCTCCATCCGCCGATCCCGAGCCGGTCCGGATCGGCGATGCCGTCGGCGATCAGCAGGTCGATGCCGCTGAGGATGTCCGTCCATTCGTCCATGCCGACCGCGCCGGCGACGGCCGCCGCGAAATCGTGGCCATGGCCCTCGCCGCCCCGCGGGTTGGGCAGGAAGACCGCATACCCTGCGGTCGCAAGCCATTGCCCCGACGGGAGCACGTCGAGCAGGAAGCGGTCGGCGTACCTGTCGTACGGGCCGCCGTGCACCAGCGTGATGAGCGGGAACGGGCCGTCGCGACGGCTCCTTCCGGCCGGCAGGATCAGCAGCCCGTCAAGGTCCAGCCCGTCGGACGCCTTGTAGGAGAGGCGTTCCTGCCTTCCCCACTCGATCTCGCGCAGCTCCGGCCTGGTGTCGCTGAGCTGCGCGAGTCGATCGGCAGGCCGCCCGGCGTGGACGTTCAGCGGCTGGTACGCCGTGCTCGCCGCCGCGGCGACCACCTCGCCCGCCTTGCTCGCGGTGAGCCAGGCGACCAAGCCCTCTGCGGAACGTACCGGCTGAAACCGCCGCGTTCCGGGATCGAGCCGGTAGATCGCGGTGTCGAGCCCGTCGGCGAACAGTGCCAGTGGCGGTCCGGCCGCGACCTGCGTCAGGCCGGACGGGCAGACGGTCATGCCGCTGGTCAGGTTGCGGTGTTCTCCTGGCGAGCCGAACTCGGGCATGGCGAGGTCGAAGACGGCCCGCCCCCCGACCGGCCCGGGGAGGGTCGTCGCCAGGTAGCACAGGTGCCAGGTGCCGTCTGCGCTCCACCAGGTGGGCGAGGATGCCTGCGCAGCGGCACTGCCGAGCGCCTGGACCTTGCCGGTGTCCAGGTCGACCGCATGCAACTCGCAGGACAAGCAGCCGGGGTCGGGCTCCGGGGTCGCCCAGCTGAGTAGTGCGAGGGGGCCGCCATCCGGCCGCTGCGCCAGTTCGACGACATGCCTGTCACCGAGTCCGTTCACCATGCGCGCCCGCCCGGAGTTCAGCTCGAGCAACCACAGTCGGCCATAGGGCACCCGCTCTCCCCACACCTTGGCGTCGTCGCGTTCGGCTGTCCTGCGCTCGTCCTCATGGGTCGGCGGCTCCGCGGCCACTACCGCGATCTGCCGGCCGTCGGCGAGCGGAAGGTGGTCGGAGATCCCTGCCTGCCAGGCGGTCAACGTCTCCGCCTCGCCGCCCTCGAGGGATATCCGGTGCAACTGGATGGTGCCTCGCCGCGCCCGATCCGATCCGAAGAAGAGCGAGGTTGAATCCGGCGCCCAGCGCGGGATGAAGTCGCGCGCCGTTCCCGCGGTCAGCTTCCTGGGTGGAGAGCTTTCGTCAGTCGCGGCAACCCAGATCGCACTGCTGGGATGGTCCTCTGATCGCCCCACCGGGGCGAGCGTGTAGGCGACCCAGCGACCGTCCGGGGAGATCACCGGATGCAACGGTCTGGCACCGTCCACGACCAGGTGCGGCGTGAGCTTACCCAGCAAACTCGTCCTCCAGCGTCAAAGGTGGCGATCGGCGCAACAACGATCATTCCTGCATTCTCGAGGTCGCTACCGCCGTCTTCTGCGCTTGGCTTCCTCGAAGTCCGGGAGAGGTCAGGGGGTGAAGGGGAGGACGGCGGTGACCGCGCTGACCGGCAGGGGGCCGTACAGGTGGGGGAAGCCGTTTTCGAGGCGCACGTCCAGGCCCGCCGGGTCGATGTCGAGGACGAGCAGCGGCTCGGTGACGTCGGTGTAGAAGGCGGAGTGGACGCCGCGCAGCTGGGCCAGGTCGCGGCTGCAGTGGATGAAGCCGACGTCGTCGAGCGAGCGGCCCAGGGTTGAGACGCGGTACTCCCCCGCCTGGCGGGCGCTGTGCCAGTCGGCGCGCAGGGCGAGGTGGTGGATCGTCATGGGGTCCATTCGCGGTCGAGGATGGCGTAGACCGCTTCGCTGACCCACGCGCCCTTGACGATCTCGCTGTCGATGAAGGTGGCCTCGTGGCGCATGCCGAGTTTTTCCAGGACGCGGGCGGAGGCGGTGTTGGCGGCGTCGAGGCGGCCGATGACGCGGTGCAGGCCGAGGCCGTCGAAGGCGAGGCGGAGCAGGGCACGGCCGGCTTCGGGGGCGTAGCCGTGGCCGTGGTGGTCGGGGTGCAGGACGTAGCCGATCTCGCCCTGGCGGTTGGGCTTGCTGGTCCAGATGAGCAGGCAGTTGCCGATGAGCTCGCCGCTGTCGCTCAGGGTGATGGCCAGGTCGAGCGCGTCGCCCTCGTCGAGGAGGGCGACGCGGGCGATCCTCTTGTCGAGGAAGGCACGGCTGGCGTCGCGGTCGCGGGGCCCCCAGTAGAGGTGGCGGGTGACCTCGGAGAGGCTTTCGTAGGCGTGGACGGCGTCGAGGTCGCCGGGGGTGAAGGGCCGCAGGGTGAGGCGGTCGGTGGTGAGGGGGTAGTGGGGTTTGAGCACGGGGGGCAGTGTAGGGATCGGTCGCGGGGGCGGCAAAGGGTTTTCCGTCGCTGGTGGCCGGGTCAGCGGGCGCCCGCGAGGTTGAGGACGACGACGCCGCCGATGATGAGCAGGATGCCGCCGATCTTGAGAGGGGTGAGGGTCTCCCCCAGGAACACGGCGCCGATCAGGGCGATGGCGGCGGTGCCGGCGCCGGACCAGACGGCGTAGGCGGTGCCGACCTCGAGGTGAAGTTTGAGCGCCTGGGCGAGCAGGACGAAGGAGACGATGTAGCCGGCGGCGACGACGACGCTCCAGCCGAGGTGGGTGAAGCCGTTGCTGAGTTTGAGCGCGGAGGTGGCCAGGACCTCGGAGGCGATGGCGAGGGTGAGCAGGAGCCAGGCCATGGGCGGTTGTCCCCCAGATGGTGAGCGGTGCGGGCGTACCACTGTAGGCCGGGCTCGTGGCGCGGCTCAGGGCGCGGGCCCGCGAGAGCCGGGCCGGGTCGTGGCGATGTCGTGGCGATGCGGCGGTGCGTCCGGTCGGCGGGGAGCGGGCGGGTGTGCGGGAATCGCTTGAAAACGCAGTCGAATGCGTGTTCCACTGGGGGGTGTGGCTTGGGACGCGCTTTCGCTGGTTGAGGCCGCCGACGATCGCCCGCTGATCGAGCGGCGCGCGGTGGTGCGCGGCGGCTTCTACGAGTTGCAGGCCCGCACGATGATCGAGCGGGTGCCGCAGGTCGCGGGCATCGCCCAGAGGTGGGCGCTGTCCCCTTACCGTGGTTGTGCTCATGCCTGTCTCGGGTGCGGCGCCCGTGGCGGGCACCGGCGGCTGGGGCTGGACGCGGGCGGCGATTTCGACACGCGCATCGTGGTCAAGCCCAACGCGGTGGCGCGGTTGCGGGCGGAGCTGGCGCGCTGGGACGGCCAGGAGCTGGCCGTCGGGATCAGCGGCGACTGCTACCAGGCGGCCGAGGAGACCTACCGGCTGATGCCCGGTGTGATCGCGGCGCTGGCCGGGGCGGGGGTGCCGTTCACCGTCTACACCAAGAGCGCGCTGGTGCTGCGCGACGCCGGGCTGCTGGCGCGGGCGGGGGCGAGGGTGGCGGTGTCGATCGCGTTCGTCGACGAGAGGATCCGGCGGGCGGTCGAGCCCGGCGCGCCCGGGGCGCAGGCGCGGCTGGAGCTGGTGTCGGCGCTGGTGGAGGCGGGCGTGGACTGCCGGGTGCTGATGGCTCCGGTGCTGCCGCTGCTGAGCGACGCGGCCGACCAGCTGACGGCCACGGTGCGGCGCATCGCGGGGGCGGGCGCGCGGGCCGTGGAGCCGGTGGTGCTGCGGCTGCCGCCCGGCACCCGGGCGTGGTACACGCAGTGGCTGGCGCGGGCGCATCCGCACCTGGTGGAGCGCTATGAGGAGCTCTACGATCGTGCGGGCCTGCCCTCCCCCGGCTACGAGGAGCGCATCACGGGGCAGATCGCCGGGCTGTGCCAGGTGTACGGGATGGCGTGCGGGGCGCCGCCGCCGCGGCCGCTCGAGCCTCGGGCGGCGCAGCTCGCCCTCGTGTGAGCTCAGGGGCGAAGCCTTCGGGAAAACGTTTGACGGCGCTGCTAGCGTGCCGGCCATGGAAGTCATCGATGTGGAGATGTTTGTCGAGCGCGGGTTCGCCAAGGTCGATGCGGTGGTGCCGCGCGAGGTGGGTGACGCCGCCAGGGCGCTGCTGTGGCAGCGCATCGGCCTGTCTCCCGACAACCCTTCGGGGTGGACCAAGCCGGTGGTGTGGACCGCCGACCTGACCGGTGAGGGGCCGTTCGGGCAGATCATGGGCAGTGAGCGGCTGCGCGCCGCGCTGGACGCGGTGGCCGGGCATGGCCGGTGGGTGCCGCGCGGCAGCGTGGGCAACATCCCGGTGCGGTTCCCGGGGGTGGCGCCGGCCGATGATCGCGGCTGGCACATCGACGCCAGCACCGTTCTGCCGGACGGAGGCTACGGGGTGAGCGGGCGTCCGCAGACGCTGCTGCTGCTGGTGCTGTTGTCGGAGGTGGGGCCGGGCGACGCGCCGACCAGGGTCCGGGCCGGCAGCCAGCGGGACGTGGCCGCCCTGCTGGACGAGCGGGTGCACGACCCGATAGAGCTGGGGCCGCTGCTGGACGCGGCCGGGCGGCAACGGCCGGTGGAACTGGCCACGGGCCTGCCGGGAGACGTGTACATCGTGCACCCGTTCACGGTGCACGCGGCGCAGGCGCATGAGGGTGAGCGGCCGCGGTTCATGGCGCAGGCGCCGGTGTTCCTGGCCGGGCCGCTGGCCCCGGGCGACGACTCCCCGCTGGGCAGGGCCGCGGGCTGGTCGTGACGGCCTGCCCGCGGGGGTGCGCGCCCACCGGGATGACCGTGAGGGGCAGGGACACCGTGCCGAGCCAGCCGAGCACCACCTCGGCCGGGTGGCCGCAGGAGATGACGACGTCGCTCACTCCCTCGGCCGCCGGCCGTTCCGGCTGGTGGCCGATGATGGGCAGGCCGGTGCCGGGAATCTCGACCATCGGCTTGGGCGGGGTGTCGGTGTAGGGGCGCCGGCGCGAGCCCTGCCCGCCGGCGAGGATCACGGCCTGCGTCACCGGCCGCGAGGCGGGCGGCGACGCACCGGCGGGCGGGATGAGATCGTCGATGGTCATGCTGGCCAATAGAGGAGGGCCGGCGGGTTCAGGTCACGCGGCGCTGCAGGAGCATGCCCGGCCACTCCCCCACGGTGAAGGGGGCCGTACGGGTGAAGCCGCAGCTTTCGTAGTAGGCGACCAGGCGGCCGTCGTCGCCGGCGTAGCAGTCGACGCGCAGCAGGCTCACGCCGAGCTCGCGGGCCCGCTCGTAGGCGTGGTCGAGCAGGGCCCGGCCGACGCCTTGCCCGGCGAAGGCCTGGTCGATGACCAGGCACTGGACGTACAGCTCGCTCTCGGCGGCGGGGGTGACGTAGTCGTGGGGGGCGCCGACGACCAGGCAGCCGGCGGGCCGGCCGGCGACCTCGGCGATGTGCATGCCGCCGCCTTCGGCCCAGCCGGCGATCTGCCGGGTGCGTTTGTCGTCGCCGGTGAACGGGCGGCTGCCCCACTGGCCGGTGCGGCCCTGCGAGACCAGCCAGGCCACGGCGCTGTCGAACATGGTCAGCACGGCGGGGACGTCGCCGCCGTCGCCTTTGCGGATGTGCATGGGGGTCAGGTCTTCTCCTTCAGGGCGCTGCCCTTCTTCCACTTGGAGAACGACAGTTGCCAGTAGCCCCAGCCGTTGTTCCATTCGAGGTCGCGGTCGGTGCCTTTGACATCGACGACGTCTCCGCGCTGGACGTTGTCGAAGAACCATTTGGCCTGGTCGGGGCGGGCGTTGATGCAGCCGTGGCTGACGTTCTGCCTGCCCTGCGCCCAGACGTTGTTCTTGGCGTGGACGTACTCGCCGGAGTTGGAGATGCGCACCGCGTGGTCGATCATGACGTCGTAGTACTCGGGGTCGCCCTTCTTGCGGCCCGGGGAGATCATGCGGACGGGGTGCGCACGTTCCATGGTCAGGTGCACGCCGGAGGTGGTGGTGTACTCGCGGGTGGTGGCCTTGCCGGCGCTGATGCGCATGGTCTTGACGCGCTTGCCGTCCTTGTAGACGTACATCATGTGCTTGGCGACGTCGACCTTGCTGATCTGCTTGGCGCCGATCTCGAGGTTCGCGGTGTAGTCCTTGACGCCGTAGAGGCCTTTGCCGCCCTTGACGCCGGTGATGTCGGCGTGGAACTTCACCCTCTGGTGGGCCGGCCAGTATTTGGCGGTGCGGTAGATGACCTTGTTGTCGGCGACCCAGCGCCAGGCGCCGTCGACGGGCTTTTCCGCCTCCACCTCGAGGGCGCGCTCGATGGCGGCCTTGCTGGTGACGGGCTGGTTGAACGTCACGATGATGGGCGCCCCGACACCGAGGGTCTCGCCCTTGGCGTTGGGGGTGACGTCGACGACCTGCAGCGCGCGCTCGGGCTTGGCGGTGGTGAAGCCGCTGGTGGAGGAGGTGGCGCCGGCCTTGGCGGTGACCGTGTAGTCGGTGGACGGCTTGAGCGGCGTCTTGGAGATCCACCTGGTCCTGTCGGCGTTGAAACGGCCCTCGACCGGCTCCTCGTCGCCCTCGACGGTCACGTCCTCCAGGGCGCCGCCGGAGGCCATGACGGTGATTCTTTTCTCCGGGCTGACCTTGGCGCTGCCCTCAGCAGGAGTGATCTTGATGGTGGGCGCCTGCGGGGTGGCCGAGGTGGTGGCCTCGGGCGCGTCGGGTGTTCCCGAGGGGGCGCCACCGGAGCATGAGGCCGTCAGCGCCGCCGCAGTGAGCAGCGCGAACGCGGTGGCGGGCTTCCTCCAAGTAGGCGCAGCGTTCAAGACATTCCTCTCCCATAAGGGCACTAAAGGCACCCCAAAAACCATAATGCTCCTGCATGTAAGACGACGAATGATTTAGGAGAGTTCGGTCACATTTCAATCACTTCTGCGGGGGTGATCAGCCGCAGGTCAGCGCGTTGCGAGGCGGTGGGTGAGGCCGGTGTGCCGGCGTCCCGCCCCCTTGGTGCGCACGGCCTGGGCCAGAGCCCGGCGCGAGCCGACGATCACGACGAGCTTCTTGGCGCGCGTGATGGCGGTGTAGAGCAGGTTGCGCTGCAACATCATCCAGGCGCTGGTGGCCAGCGGGATGACGACCGCGGGGTATTCGCTGCCCTGCGAGCGGTGGATGGAGACCGCGTAGGCGTGGGCCAGCTCGTCCAGCTCGTCGAAGGCGTAGTCGACCGCCTCGTCCTCGTCGGTCAGGACGGTCAGCTTGTGCTCGTCGGGACGGATGTCGGTGACGATGCCGACCGTGCCGTTGAACACCCCGGCCGCGCCCTTGTCGTAGTTGTTGCGCAGCTGGGTGACCTTGTCGCCGACGCGGAAGACACGGCCGCCGTAGCGGCGCTCCGCCATGCCTTCCCGGGCCGGCGTCAGCGCCTCCTGCAAGGCGGTGTTGAGCGCGCCCGCGCCGGCCGCGCCGCGGTGCATCGGCGCCAGCACCTGCACGTCGCGGCGCGGATCGAGCCGGAAACGGCGCGGGATGCGGCGGGCGACCACGTCGACCGTCAGCGCCGCGATCTCCTCCGGCTCCTCGCACGGGAACAGGAAGAAGTCCCCCATGCCCTCCAGCACCGGATGGTGACCGGTGTTGACCCGGTGGGCGTTGACCACGACGCCGGACTCCTGCGCCTGGCGGAAGATCTGCGTCAGCCGCACGCGCGGCACGTCCTCGGCGGCCAGCAGGTCCTTGAGCACCTCTCCGGCGCCGACCGAGGGCAGCTGGTCGACGTCGCCGACGAACAGCAGGTGCGCGCCCGGGGCGACCGCCTTGACGAGCTTGTTGGCCAGCAGCAGATCCAGCATCGACGCCTCGTCGACCACGACGAGATCGGCGTCCAGCGGGTTGTCGCGGTCGAAGGTGGCCTCGCCGCCCGGCCGCAGCTGCAGCAGCCGGTGCACCGTGGTGGCCTCGTGGCCGGTCAGCTCCGCCAGGCGCTTGGCCGCCCGGCCCGTCGGCGCGGCCAGGATCACCCGGGCCCGCTTGGCCCTGGCCAGCAGCACGATCGAGCGCACGGTGAAGCTTTTGCCGCAGCCCGGCCCGCCGGTCAGCACCGCGACCTTCTCCGTCAGCGCCAGGCGCACCGCCTGGCGCTGCTCGGCCGCCAGCTCGGCGCCCGTCTGGCCGCGCAGCCACTGCTCGGCCCGCTCCCAGTCGACGTCGGCGAACGCCTTGAGCCGGTCGTGGCCGTTGCCCAGCAGCCCCCGCAGGCCGGAGGCCAGCGACAGCTCGGCCCGCTGGAAGGGCGGCAGGTAGACGGCCGGCACCACGTTGTCGCCCGCGGGGATCGGCTCGCGCACCACGCCCTCGGCCGCCACCAGCTCCTCCAGGCAGGCGGACACCAGGTCGGCGGGCACCTCCAGGATCTTGACCGCGTCGCCCACCAGATTGGGGGCCGGCAGGTAGCAGTGGCCGTCGTCGGCGGCCTGCGACAGCGTGTAGCGCAGCCCGGCCATGACCCGCTCGGGGCTGTCGTGCGGGATGCCGACCGCCTGGGCGATGGTGTCGGCCGTCTTGAACCCGATCCCCCACACGTCGTCGGCCAGTTTGTACGGCTGGGTCCTGACGACGGAGATCGACGACTCGCCGTACTGCTTGAAGATGCGCACCGCGATCGAGGTGGACACGCCGACACCCTGCAGGAAGATCATCACCTCTTTGATGATCTTCTGTTCCTCCCAGGCGGCGGCGATCATCTTCGTCCGTTTGGGGCCGAGCCCCGGCACCTCGGCCAGGCGCCGCGGCTCCCGCTCGATGACCTCCAGCGTGTCGACGCCGAAATGGTCGACGATCCGCTCGGCCATCTTCGGGCCGATGCCCTTGATCAGCCCGGAGCCGAGATAGCGGCGGATGCCCTGCACGGTGGCCGGCAGCACCGTGGTGTAGGACCACACCTCGAACTGGCGGCCGTAGCGGGGATGGGAGGTCCAGCGGCCCCGCAGCCGCAGCGACTCGCCCACCTGCGCGCCCAGCAGCGGGCCGACGACGGTCAGCAGATCGGAGCCGGAACGCTCGGTCGCCACCCGGGCGATCGTGTAGCCGCTGGTCTCATCGGCGTAGGTGACGCGTTCAAGCACGGCGTCCAACGCCACGGCCGCCGAACCGTCTGCACCATGCGCCACGAAGACCTCACTCCCGAACCGTCGCAGGCCAGATTACAGCGGCCGCGCCGGCGTCCTTGAGCGCTCCCGCGGCGGCCGCCGCCCGCGCCAACAAGATCATCGGCCGGTCGCGGGGAGTCCGCCACCGGGGACGAACACGGGCACGGCACGAAGAAGGGCTCCGTCCCGCTGCCGGGACGGAGCCCTGGGTGACGTCCGGGTCATGGCCGGGGCGCCTCACCCCTCGCGCGCGGGGTGCGGCCCCTCGCTCACCCTGTCACGGACCGCCGGGAGCGCCACCGCCGCCGGGGGCGGGAGTGGTCGGGCTCTGCGTGGGCTTCGGCCGGGTGCAGCTGGTGAAGCCCTCGTTGTAGCCGTCCCGGAAGCCGCGCCGGAAGGCGCCGCTGCCGGAGATCTGCAGGTCGTGGTCCCTGCCGGCGCGGCAGTCCGCGCGGCCGTCGGCGAAGCCGTCCCTGCGGCCCGCGTTGTAGCGCCGCCTCTTGGCCCTGCGCCGCGGCGGCTGGGCGAGTTCTTCGGTGGCGCTGTGCATCGTGGTGGAGGTCGTCGCGGTGAGGTTCTGGGCGATGGACACGGCCGAGGTGTCCGAGGCAGCGGCCGGATCGACGGCCAGTGCGGCGATGAGCGCTGGACTGAGCAGCAGCACGCCTGCTTTGGAGCGCTTCATGCTTCCCCCCTTTTCTGCGGTCGCCGGGCCGGTGTGACGGTCGATGCCGTCGCCGTGGCCCGGCGTCTTCCGACAGCCTGGCGAATGCCTTGTCACCGGCCCGTCATGCGGGCGTGACCGGGCCGTGACGGCGCCCGCATGACAGGAGGGCGCTCCGCGAGCAGACCCGCGACCCGCTCGCGCAAGCGGGGCGTCGGCGTGATGCCGAGTTCGTCGCGCAGATTCCGCTCGAACGCCTGGAAGTGACGGAGCGCCTCCGCCTGGTTACCCTCGGCCAGATGCGCGTCCATCAAGGCGGCGCAAGCGCTTTCCCGCAGGGGTTCGGCGTGGACGGCCACGCCCGCGGCCGCCACCGCCTCGGCGAAGCGTCCCGCCTGCAGGAACCACCCCGACAACGCCTCCAGCGCGTGCAGGCGCAACTGGTGCCATTCGTCCGAGGCGGCCAGCACCCACTCGTCGTACCAGCCGGGCAGCAGGCCGTCCGACAGCACCTCGATCGAGCCGGCGCACACGTCGCCGTCCTGCGGGGGCTCCAGCGGGTCCAGCAGGCGCCGCGCCAGCGACCTGGCCTCGTCGAGGTCCACTCCGACCTCCGGGCACAACCCGAGGCCGTTCGAGTCGACGCGCAGCAGCCGCCGGCCGGCCCCGTCCAGGCGGGTCAGCGCGGAACGCAGGCTGGCCTGCGCCCGCCGTTCCGGCGCCCCCGGCCACAGCGCCGCCGCCATCACCGATCGGGTCACCGTGTTCCTGCTGAGCGCCAGGTACGCCAGCAGGCGCTCCGATCCGCTGGACAGCACGATCCGCTCCTCACCGGCCATCAGCCGGAAACCACCGAGGAGCATGAGAAAGACGGCACGCGGGCCGCTGTCCGCCATCTCCGGTCCCCTTCACTGTGCGGGAGCAGGCTCATCCGTGGGGGACCAGACCATCGGTCTGCTGCACACCCTACCTGCGGCGATAGCACCGAACCGGTAGAAAGACGTCGGTGCCGTCACGAAATTTCGGCAACGCCGGCGCCCTCCGGCGCCCGGAGGCCCCGGCGCGCTCCCGCGTGGCGGGCCCGGACGGACGGTCAGGGGGAAAGGGCCCGACCCGGCCCCCGCGCGGCGGCTAATCTTGTCGCCCATGACGCAGGTGGGACACAGGACGGCACGTGCGCTGCTGCGCAGGATCGCCGTCGAACAGGCCGAATGCAGGGTGCCGTCGCTGACGGCCGCGATCGTGCGCGACGGCGCGACGGCGTGGTTCGGCGGGCGCGGCCGCGTCGACGGCGCCGCACCGACCGCCGCCACCCAGTACCGGCTCGGATCGATCACCAAGAGCATGGTCGCCGTCGTCGTCATGCGGCTGCGCGACGAAGGAGCGCTACGGCTGACCGACCCGCTGGAGGAACACCTGCCCGGCGCGCCACTGGGGCACCTGACGATCGCCCAGCTGCTGTCGCACACCGCCGGCCTGACCGCGGAGCCGCCCACCGACTGGTGGGAGCGCACCCCCGGCGTGCCCGCCGCCGAGCTGCTGGCCCGTCTCGGGCCTGACGAGCTCAAACACCGGCCAGGCCGGCGTTTCCACTACTCCAACGTCGGTTTCGCGCTGCTCGGCGAGCTCGTCGCCCGCCTGCGCGGCACCACGTGGCTCAAGGCCGTACGCGCCGAGGTGCTCGACCCGCTCGGCATGCACGACACCACCGCCAGGCCCCGCGCCCCCCACGCCACCGGCTACGCCGTGCACCCGTGGGCCGACGTGGTGCTGGCCGAGCCCGAACACGACGCCGACGCCATGGGCCCCGCGGGACAACTGTGGTCCACCCCGCACGACCTGGCCCGCTGGGCGGCCTTCCTCGGCGGCGACACCGCGGGCGTGCTGTGCCCCGGCACCCTCGCCGAGATGCGCGAGCCGGCCGGCGTCGACGACGGCGACACCTGGACCGGCGGGTTCGGGCTCGGCCTGCAGCTGGCCAGACCCGGCGGCCGCCGCCTGGCCGGCCACACCGGGTCGATGCCCGGCTTCCTGGCCACCGTGTGGGCCGACCCCGCGGCCGGCGCGGGAGTGCTGTTCATGGCCAACACCACCTCCGGGCTCAGCGGCAGGCTGGCGACCGACCTGCTGGACATCCTGGAGGAGTACGAACCGCGGCTGCCCGACGAATGGCAGCCGGCCGCCGCCGACCCGCAACTACTGGAGCTGACCGGGCTGTGGCACTGGGGGCCGAAACCGTACGCGCTGCGGCTGCTGCCCGAGCGCGGGCTGTCGCTCGAACCGGTCGGCGGCGGCGGGCGGGCCTCCCGGTTCGTGCCCCAGGACGACGGCACGTGGCTGGGCCTGGACGGCTACTACGCCGGGGAGACGCTGCGGGTGGCGCCCGACCACCTCGACCTCAACACCTTCATCTTCACCCGCGACCCCTACGACCCCGGCGCGCCGGTGCCGGGCGGCGTGACCGGCTGGCACGCCTGACCACAGCCGGATGACGGCCGGGTGACGGCCGGGTGACCGCCTCCCCTGGCGGTCACCCGGCACGGCGGCGGCGGGTCAACCATGTTCGGCCCGGTCCTGGGCAGGTGGAGCGGAACCATCCCCCCGGTTCCCGGGGAGATCGCCGCAGTGATGCGCGAGGTCTCCCCGGCAGGAAGAGCGCGTCGAGAAGCGAGGACCGGCGACGATGCAGTCGAACGAAGACCTGGCGGCAGGCTCCGGCAGCCTGCGGGAGGCCGAGCAGGCGTTCCAGGCGGTACGCGGGCGCCTGTTCGGGATCGCGTACCGCCTGCTGGGCAGCGTCAGCGAGGCCGACGACCTGCTCCAGGAGGTGTGGATCCGATGGCAGACGAGCGACCGGCGCAACGTGCGCAACACGGAGGCGTTCCTCGCCACCACGACCACCCGGCTGGCGATCAACGTGCTGCGATCGGCGCGGGCGCGCCGCGAGACCTGCGTCGGCCCGTGGCTGCCCGAGCCCGTCGACACCAGCGCCGACCCGGCGCTGGGCGCCGAACGCGCCGAGGCCCTGGAAGTCGCGGTGCTGATGTTGCTGGAGCGGCTCACACCCACCGAACGCGCGTCGTACGTGCTGCGCGAGGCGTTCGACCACTCCTACGAGCGGATCGCCGAGATCATCGGGCACACCCCGGCGAGCGTGCGCCAGCTGGTCAGCCGCGCGCGCAAGCACCTGGCAGCGGGGCGACGCGCCAGCGTCGCCGCCTCCGCGCAGCGGCGGCTGCTGACCGCGTTCGTGGCGGCCGCCCGGTCAGGGGAGGTCGCCGGGCTCGAGGCGCTCCTCGCCGAGGACGTCGTCTCCTGCTCCGACGGCGGCGGCGCCGTGCGCGCGTCGACGTTCCCGGTCGTCGGCCGCCACCGCGTGGCCAGGCACGTGCACGCGTTCGCCGGCACGTACTGGCACGGCGTGACGGTCGAGCCGGTCGAGGCCGACGGGCACGCCTTGGTCCGGCTGTCCCACGAGGGGCGGGTGGTCGCGGTCGTCACCGTGAGCGTCACCTCCGACGGCATCGACCGGGTGTTGTGGATGACGAACCCGTTGAAGCTCGCCGCGATGGCCGCATGAGCCGCGCCGCCCGGCCCTCCGGGGTTCAGGGCCGGGCCAGGTGGGCCAGCTCGCGCCACTCCCGCAAGGGCGGCGTGGCCGGGTCGGCGGTGAGCACCTGCAGGCAGACGTGGTCGGCGCCCGCGTCGAGGTGTTCCCGTACCCGTTTCCCGATCACCTCGGCGTCGCCGTAGGCGACGATCGCGTCCACGAGGCGCCGGCTCGGGCCCGTCAGGTCCGCGTCGTCGAAGCCGAGCCGGCGCAGGCTGGCGATCTGGTGGGGCGCGGCCGCACTGTAGAAGCCGACGTGCTCGGTGGCCAGCGCGCGTGCCCTGGCCACGTCGGTGTCGAGCACCACGGCCTGCTCGACCGCCAGGAACGCCTCGGGCCCCATGACCTGCCGGGCCATGCGCGTGTGCTCGACGGGCACGAAATACGGATGGGCGCCCATCGTGCGTTCGGCGGCCAGCGCCAGCATC
Organism: Nonomuraea sp. B5E05; assembly: GCF_039880665.1. Taxonomy (NCBI): domain Bacteria; kingdom Bacillati; phylum Actinomycetota; class Actinomycetes; order Streptosporangiales; family Streptosporangiaceae; genus Nonomuraea; species Nonomuraea sp. B5E05. Next base: position 56,966 of record NZ_JBDPMJ010000020.1, on the reverse strand, counting down.
TTCGGGCCGAGGGCGGCCAGGACGCGCCGCGGGGGCGCGGCGGGTGGCGGCGACTCCAGCGGCACCGCGTCCATCGCGCCGAGGTAGGCGCCCATCGTCCGCACCGCCCTGCCGCGGCTGGGAACAACGTACCCCTCCATGACGATGGGCTCGTCGCTCACCCGGTGGCCGCCCAGGCCGAGCACGTAACGGTCGGGGAAGGCCTCGTTGACGGCCCGCTCGGCCGCGGCCATGGAGATCGGGTCACGGAAGGCGATGTTGGCGATGCCGGCGGCGACGACGAGCCGCGTGGTGGCCGACAGGGTGATCCAGGCCTGGCTCACCGTGTCGCGCCCGAAGGCCTCGCCGAACCACAGGGCACCGTAGCCGAGCTCCTCGATCTCCGCCGCCGTCTCGCGGACTTTCGCCGTCGGCTGCCTGTCGAGAGCGAACGTCCAGACACCGACTTCTCCCAGATTGCGCATGGAGTACTCCAGAACGAACAATAACCGGAGAGGTTCTCCGGATGGTTGTGGCTAGAATACGGAGAGGTTCTCCGGATGAGCAACAGGGGGTGCGATGCGGGCCGACGCGCGCCGCAACCGCGAGCATCTCGTGGCGACCGCCAGGGCCGTGTTCGCCGAGTCGGGGCCCGACGCGTCCCTCAACGAGGTCGCCCGCAGGGCAGGAGTGGGTCCCGGCACGCTCTACCGCCACTTCCCGACCCGGCAGGCGCTGCTGCAGGCCGTCTTCAGGGACCGGGTCGAGAGGCTGTGCGCCCAGGCCGTGGACCTGGCCGCACACCCCTGCCCCGGGCGGGCGCTGGTGCGTTGGCTGCAGGCCGTGCTCGTGCACGCGCAGACCGACGGCGGCCTGTCCGCCGCGATGGTGTCGGAACCCGAGCTCGGCATCGACTGCCACGCCATGATGCGCTCGGCCGCGGCCGACCTGCTGGCCCGCGCACAGCGAGCCGGGCAGGCCGCGGCCGGTGTCGAGGTCGACGACCTGTTCCAACTCCTCACCGGCATCTCGACGGCCGCGCCGGCAGGCCGCGCGGCGCGGCTGCTCGGGCTCGCTCTCGGCGGGCTGATCCCCTCGGCCGCCGCCTATAGTGAGTCAGATGGCTGACTCGAAGGGTTCGCGGGCCAGGACGGCGACCGCCAAACGGCAGCGGCTGACGGCCGCCGCCGCCCGGGTCGTACACCAGCAGGGCGTCGAGCGCACCACCATCGCCGACATCGCCCGGGCCGCCGACGTTCCCGTGGGCAACGTCTACTACTACTTCAAGACCAAGGACGACCTCGTCGCGGCCGCACTCACCGAGCACGCCCACGGGCTGCAGACCCTCACCACCCGTCTCGACCGCCTCCCCGACCCCAGGCAGCGGCTCAAAGGCCTCGTCGAGGCCTGGGTCGGCGAGCGCGAGCTCGCCGCCCGCTACGGCTGCCCCACCGGCACCCTCGCCGCCGAGCTGGGCAAACGCGAAGAAGGCGGCCTCCACGACGAAACCGGCAAGGTCATCCGGCTGCTGCTCGACTGGGCCGGACGCCAGTTCCGCCAGCTCGCACTGCCCGACCCCGACGGGCTCGCCCTGACGCTGGTCAGCGCCTACCAGGGCATGTCGCTGCTGGCCAACGCGCTGCGCGAGCCCGGCGTCATGACCCGCGAAGGCCGGCGGCTGACCGACTGGCTCGACTCCCTCCCCGACCTGCGCGACTGACCCGCGCGACCGACCGGTCGCCGAGGCCGCGCCGCCGCCCGCCCGCCGCCGCCCGCCCGCCGCCCGCCGCCGCGTCGTGCCGGCCGGCGCGGGTAGGGTCCGAGCGGGAGGAGACCACGTGGTCACGCGTCGAGGGAGCCGGATGAAACTCGTGTACACGGCCGTCGCCGTCCACGTGCCCGCGCCGCCGGAACACGTGTTCGCGCTGATCACCGACTGGCCCAGGCACCGGGACTGGATGTTCATGACCACCGCCCGCCAGGTGGGCGAGCACGCCGTCGAGGCCTACACCGGTCTGCGGCCGCTCGGCTTCCTCGACACGATGACGATCACCCGCTGGGAGCCTCCCACGCTGGTGATCATGAACCACACCGGGCGCGTGGTGCGCGGCCGCGGCGCGATCCGGGTACGGCCGCACGACGGCGGCAGCCGGGTCGTCTGGGCCGAGGAACTGCGCATGCCGTTCGGGCCGCTCGGCCGGGCCCTGTGGCCGCTGGCCCGCCCGCTCGTCCGCGCCCTCGCCCGCCACTCCCTGCGCAAGCTGGGCTCGCTGCTGAGCCGCTGATCCCGCCGACGGCCCGCAAGATCGGCGCCGTACGCGTGGTTGAGACTGGCAGGAGTCGTTGATCGAGTGATCGGTATCCGTCGGGCCCGTGTGACGATGCGCGAGCAACTGCCCGACCGCCGCCTCGACTGGCGGAGCCCCGCCACCCACGAGCTGTCGAATGACGAGCGCAGCGTGGTGAAGTCGTATATCGACGCCCATGAGCGCAACGACCTCGACGGGCTGATGGCCCTGCTGCGCGACGACCTGCGCTTCGTGATGCTGCCCGATCCGGGCACCTTGATCATGACGGCCAAGGACGCGGTGGACGGCTGGGTCTCCAGCGGGCTCTTCCAACACGGCTACGACGGCTGGTGCTGCATCGCCACGACGGTCAACCGCATGCCTGCCGCCGTGCTGTACCTCCGCGCCCCCGACGACCCGGAATACCATTTGTTCACCATCGCGGTCCTGCACATCGTCGACGGGAAGATCGCCGAACTCACCGGATTCGATGCCACCGACAAACCATGGCTGGGCCTGCCCGCGACGCTGTGATCAGACAAGTCCTCATCGTCGACGAGTCCAGCGCACGGGCCGGCGTCACCGAAGTCACCGCGGAATGAGCACCCGACCAGCTGAACACCAACGCGGCAACTCGAACACCACCGCCCCGCAGGCTTTGCCGGCGGGGCATCTTGATGGGGCCGGGGAAGGTTCCCTATAGCCGAGGGTTACGGTGAGCACGCCGGCAAGGACTTCGACCTGGCCTCACGAGCCGAACATCTGGCCCATGCTCATCGCCTTGTCTCGTACCTGCTCAGCACCACGCCGCCGGGAAACGTCCGCGTCTCCACCAGGCTCAGGTTCACCCAGTTGTCCAGGGCTGTGAAGAACGGCGTGCCGCCGCCCACCAGGACCGGATGGGTGACGATCGCGTACTCGTCGATCAGTCCGGCCCGCATGGCCGCCGCGGCGAGCGTTGCGCCGCCGATGTCCATGGGCCCGCCGTCGTCGGCCTTGAGCCTGGTGATCTCGGTGACCGCGTCGCCCGTGACCAGACGGGTGTTCCAGTCGACCGTGCTGGTCGTCGAGGAGAACACCACCTTCGGCATGTTCCGCCAGCGGCCGGCGAACTCGATCGCCGCCGGTGTGGCACCCGGCTGCTTGTCGGCGGTCGGCCAGTGGGAGCTCATCGACTCCCACAGCTTGCGCCCGTACAGCGCCAGGCCCGTCGCGTCCACCCGGTCGGACCACCACTGGAACAGCTCGTTGCTCGGCGACGAGTCCGGCCCCTCTCCCCCACTCCAGCCGATGTCGTCGCCGGACGCGGCGATGTAGCCGTCCAGCGTCACGTTCATACCGAAGATAAGTTTCCGCATCGTGCCAGCCTCCCGTGAGTCGATCTCACACATACAGACGGGCACGGCCCGGAAACCTCATCGGTGCGCGATATGCCTCCGCAGGCAGTCCTCGCGTCCGGACTCGGCACGGCGTACTCGGCGGGCTCGAGCACCACCGACCGGATCTCGACTGCACCCTCGCAAACGCCAGGTCACACAGCTACAGAGCCGGACCCTCCCACCGCGCTGGAGATCGCCGACCAGTTCCCGACGCTGGGCATCTCGCTCGGCGACCAGCGGCCGCACGTGCCCGGCAAGATCCGCAAGTACCTACCTCTCCCGGCGCCGACGCAGCTAAGCATCGAACGTTCCGGGCAGATACGAGAGCCCTCTTGTGCCGCCGCTCGCTCCGTCGAAGCAGTCCGATCAGGGGACGGCGGACCTGACGTCGGCCGGTCAGAACAGCGGGAATACCGTAGGAGTAGGTGCGGCGTTAGGGGGCCGACGCATGAAGCGACGCTCTGTGAAGACCGCGATCGCCGCTGGGGCATTCCTGGCCGCGACCACTACGGGTTCGGCGGCCGCCGCGGCGGCCATGGGCTCTCCACCGATGAGTCCTTCTCCCACGGGTTCGCAGCCAACCTGCCCAGGCATGGGGCAGATGCATCCCGTCGCCAGTGAGTACGACTACCTGTCGCAGATGGTGCCGCACCACGAGGACGCCATCACCGCGGCCCGGCAGCTGCAGCGGTCCAACAGGCCCGAGATGCGGCAGCTCGGGCAGTCCATCGTCACGACGCAGACCGCCGAGGTCGCCAGGATGAAGGGCTGGCTGGAGCAGTGGTACCGGCAGAGCCCGGCGCCGAGCCCGAGCGGGACCACGATGCCCGACCTGTCGGGGCTGTCGGGAGATCAGCTCGACAGGACGTTCCTGCAGCACATGATCCCGCACCACATGATGGCGGTCATGATGTCGCAGCAGCTCCTCATGCACGGTGAGGCGCAGCATGCCGAGGTCTCCGACTTCGCCCGCACGGTGCGCGAGGACCAGTGGGCGGAGGCCCGCACGATGCGGCAGTACCTGGCCCAGTGGTTCGGACAGCAGAGCATGCCCTGCATCCCGCAAGTGCCCGGCATGCCCGGGATGACGCCAGGGCCCTTTCCGGGATCACCCGGCCAGCCGGCGCCCACGGAGCCCTCACCGACGGGCACCTGACGGAACGGCCACCCTGCACCCGCAGGAAGCAGCCCGACGACCGCCCACTGCAGAGCGCCGGAACGTGACCGTCCACGGGCGTCCGCCGTCATCACAACGACACTGTCGAAGGAGACACCTGTCATGCGTGGAGTAGTTCTGCACGGCCCAGGCGACGTACGCGTCGAGGACCGCGCCGACCCGCGGATCGTCCAGCCCACCGACGCGATCATCCGCGTCACCGCGGCGTGCGTCTGCGGCTCGGACCTGTGGCCCTACCGCGGCATCGACCTGGGTGACGGCCCGGCACCGATGGGGCACGAGTACGTGGGCGTCGTCGAGCAGACCGGCGACCAGGTTGAAACGATCAAGGTCGGGGACTTCGTCGTCGGCTCGTTCTTCGCCTCCGACAACACCTGCGAGATCTGCCGGGCGGGCTACCAGTCCCGGTGCGTGCACGCCGAGCTGATCGGCGCGATCGGCACCCAGGCCCAGCACGCCCGGATCCCGCTGGCCGACGGCACCCTCGTCGCCACTCCCGGCCAGCCGGACGCCGGCCTCGTCCCCAGTCTGCTGACCGCCTCCGACGTGCTCGGCACCGGCTGGTTCGCCGCCGTCGCCGCGGAAGCCGGGCCCGGCAGGACGGTCGCCGTCGTGGGCGACGGGGCGGTCGGGCTGCTCGGCGTCCTGGCCGCCAGGCAGCTCGGCGCCGAACGCATCATCGTCTTCAGCCGCCACGCCGACCGGCAGGAGCTCGCCGTCGAGTTCGGCGCCACCGGCATCATCACCGAACGCGGCGACCAGGGCGTCGCCCGGCTCAAGGAGCTCACCGGAGGTCTGGGCGCGCACTCGGTCATCGAGGCCGTCGGCACGCAGGAGTCGATGATGCAGGCCATCCGCTCCACCCGGCCCGGCGGCCACGTCGGGTACGTCGGCGTCAGCCACGACGTCGCGCTGCCGGGCGAGGAGCTGTTCTTCTCCGCCGTGCACCTGCACGGCGGCCCGGCTCCGGTCCGGCGCTTCCTGCCCGAGCTCATCGGCCTGATCTGGGACCGGAAGATCGATCCCGGCAGGGTCTTCGACCTCGACCTCCCGCTGGAGGAGGCCTCCGAGGGCTACCGGGCGATGGACGAACGCCGCGCCATCAAGACCCTGCTCCGCCCCTGACCCGCCACCGGAGGAACTCCGTGGGACTGCTGAAGCGGTGGCCGGGCGGTCAGGACTCCAGGAAGTGCAGCACGGCCAGCACCCGGCGGCTGTAGCCGGTGGTGTGCGACAGGCCGAGCTTGTCGAACAGCGAGTTGACGTGCTTCTCCACCGCGCTCTGCGACACGTGCAGCGCCTGTGCGATCGAGGCGTTGGTCAGCCCCTGCGCCATCCGCTCCAGCACCTCGCGCTCGCGTGCGGTGAGCCGGGCCAGGGGATCGACCTGGGTGGTGCGGGCCAGCAGCTGGCGCACCACCTCGGGGTCGAACGCCGCTCCCCCGGCCCCCACCCGCTCCAGCGCGTCCAGGAAGTCGCCGACCTGCGCCACCCGGTCCTTCAGCAGGTAGCCGACCCCTTCGACGTCCGCGCTCATCAGCTCGGCGGCGTACCTCTTCTCGACGTACTGCGACAACACCAGCACCTTCACCGTCGGCCAGCGCGTCCTGATCTTCAGGGCGGCCCGCAGCCCTTCGTCGGTGTGGGTCGGCGGCATGCGCACGTCCACCACCGCGATGTCCGGCTCGTACGCCGCCACCGCCGACACCAGCGACTCGGCGTCGGCCACCGCCGCGGCGACCTCGTGGCCCTCCTCGACCAGCAGCCGGACCAGGCCCTCGCGCAGCAGCGTGGAGTCCTCGGCCAGGATCACCCGCACGGCAGCACCGCCGTGATCGACGTCGGCCCGCCCGGGGGGCTGGTCAGCTCGAACGTGCCGTCCAGCGCCGCTACCCGCCTGGCCAGCCCGGACAGGCCGCCGCCCGCCGGGCTGGCGCCGCCGCGGCCGTCGTCGCGGACCCGCACGACCACCTGGGAGTCCTCCTCGTGCACCTCGACCGTGATGAGCGTGGCGGCGGCGTGCTTGGCGGCGTTGGTCACCGCCTCGCTGACCACGAAGTAGGCCGCCGTCTCCACCGCCATCGGCGGCCGTCGCCGCAGCTCGCAGGCTACCTTGACGGGAACGTCGGACCGCTCGGCCACGCCCGCCAGCGCCTCGCCCAGGCCGAGGGAGTCCAGGCCGCTCGGATAGGCCCGCCAGGCCACCTCGCGCAGCTCCGCGAGCGCCTCCTGCGCCTCCTGGTGCGCCTGCTCCAGCAGCTCCGTGCGGCCCCGTTTCGAGCGTCCGATCAGCATCGACAGCGCCACCAGCCGCTGCTGCAGCCCGTCGTGCAGGTCACGCTCGATCCTGCGCCGCTCGGAGTCGACCGCGGCCACGATGCCGGCCCGGCTCTCGGCCAGCTCGGCGATCCTGCGTTCCAGCGCTTCGGTACGGTCGGGGCCCAGCATCCGCACGATCAGCATGCGCTCCAGCGCGTGCACCCCCACGATGCCCGACAGGTCGAGGAACAGCAGCACGCACCCGGCCACGGCGGTGTAGGCCAGCAGGGGCACCGACGGCAGCATGCCGTCGAACGGCTTGCCCTGCCCCCACAGCACGACGATGAACACCGCCGCGCCCGCGCCGTAGACGAGCAGGGCGATCACCATCCCGCCCAGCAGCCCGAGCGGGGCGCGGGCGGCGAGGTAGCGCGAGGCCCGCAGGTCGTCCTCGGTGAGCGCGGTCAGGCCGGTGGTGTCCAGGCGCAGGCGGCGCGCTTCGAGCCGGGCCAGGCGCCGGGAGGCGGCGACGACGTTGGGGTTGGCCAGGAACGGCAGAGCCACCAGCAGGAACACCAGCTCGCACAGCGCGGTCAGGGCGCCGAGCGTCACGGCGCCGAGCAACCGCAGGCCCTCAGCGGCCAGACGCATGCTTGCCCTTGCGCCGCTCGGCCAGCCGGACACCGATGAACACCAGGATCGCCAGCAGGACCAGGCCGACCACCACGTAGGTGCCGGCCCCGACGTACGTCTCGACGACCGACCACTGCTCGCCCAGGAGATAGCCGGCCATCACGAAGATCGTGTTCCAGATGAGGCTGCCGGCCGTGGTCAGCGCCGTGAACGTCGGCAGCGGCATGCGCTCCACGCCGGCGGGGATGGAGATCAGGCTGCGGAAGACGGGGATCATCCGGCCGAAGAAGACGGTCTTGCGGCCGTGGCGCCCGAACCAGGCCTCGGTCTTCTCGATGTCGGACGTCTTCACCAGGGGCAGCTTGGCGGCCAGCGCCAGGGTGCGGTCGCGGCCCAGCGCCGCGCCCACCCAGTAGAGTGCCAGAGCCCCCAGCACCGAGCCGAGCGTCGTGAACACCAGCACCTCGATCAGGCCCAGCTCGCCCCTGCTGGCGGTGAAGCCCGACAGCGGCAAGATCACCTCGCTCGGCAGGGGCGGGAAGAGGTTCTCCAGCGCGATCGCGAGGCCCGCCCCGGGCGCCCCGAGGCTCTCCATCAGTCCAACCAACCAGTCAGTCATGGCACCAACGCTAGGCAAGATCGGACATGACGGTAATGCGGCAGGTGGCCGTCCCGGACTGTGGTAAACCACAGCCCCGGCGTACCGTACACTGTACGGCCGTGAGCCCCTTGACGGATCTGGTACGACACGCGGCAGTCTTCCAACCCGGCGATCCCCCCAGGTCGGGGGTGGTCGCCTTTCTCGATCCGGACGGTGAGTCCACCATGACGGTGGCCGAGCAGAACGGTGGCGAGGTGTGCACCCGGCAGGTCGCGGCGACCGTCGTGCCGGTGCACGAAGCGGTGGCCACGCTGGCCCGGGCCCGCACCGGCCCCGGCGTCCACCCTGCCACACGATTCTGGGGCGCGGTGGCCCTCGTGGCGCTCCAACTCCTCACGCGGGGCCGCGTGCTGCCCGGGGTGACGGCGGGCGAGCACGACTCCTGGCGGGCGGGGCCGCTGGACGCCGCCGACGTCAGGCGCGTACGCGACCTGGCCGATGCCATGCCCGCCTCTGCCCGCGCCGTGCCCCTGGCAAACCGGCGGGACGCCGGGATCAGGCTGCCCGACGCCGAGCCGCTCGTACGCGCCTTCCTGGACGCGGTCGCCGACACCATGCCCCGCTCCCCCGGCGCCGTCAGGGCCACCGGCACCACCGCCTACGCCGCCATGAAACCCGTCAAGGTGCCGCACCTGCGCGGATGGGCCGAGGAGGTGTCGGCCGGGCTCGACGCCGGCGTGCGCCTGTCGCTGCGGCTGGAGGCCGGCGACCTTTCCGGCGACCCTGCCGGTGAGCTGGCCGGTGAGCTGGCCGGTGAGTTCCGCGCCGTCGTCCAGGTGCACAGCCTGGCCGACCCCTCGCTCGTCGTCGACGCCGCCGCCCTGTGGCAGGGCGGCGGGCACAGCGGCGGGCACAGCGGCGGGCACAGCGGCGGGCACGGCCTCGGCGCCCGCGCCAGGATCGAGACCACCCTGGCCGTCCGCCGCGCCGCCCGCGCCTGGCCCCGCCTCGAACGACTGCTCGACAACGCCGTCCCCGACGAGCTCACCCTCTCCGACGGCGACATCAACGACCTCCTCGCCGCCGCCGCGGATCGCCTGGCCGCCATCGGCGTCGAGGTGCACTGGCCCAGGTCCCTCGTGCGCGGCCTGAGCGCCCGCGCCGTGATCGGCGAGCGCGACAGCGCGCCCTCCGACATGCCCTCGTTCCTCGGCGGGCACCAGCTGACCAGCTTCGACTGGCAGCTCGCCCTCGGCGGCGAACGCCTGACCCCCGCCGAGATGGACCTGCTCGCCGAGGCCCACCGCCCCGTCGTACGGCTGCGCGAGCAGTGGGTGCTCATCGACCCCGACCTGGCCCGCAAGGCCCGCCGGCGAGAGCTGAAGCCCCTGACCGGGCTCGAAGCGCTCGGCGCCGCCCTGACCGGGACGGTCGAGGTCGACGGCGAGCAGATCGAGGCCGAGCCCACCGCCTGGCTGCGCGAGCTGCGCGAACGCCTCGCCGAGCCCGCCGACGCCGGCCCGCCGCCCGGGCTGGCCGCCACCCTGCGCGACTACCAGCTGGCCGGGCTGCGCTGGCTGGCCAGGATGACCTCCCTCGGCCTCGGCGGCTGCCTGGCCGACGACATGGGCCTCGGCAAGACGATCACCGTGATCGCCCTCCACCTGCACCGCACAGGCACCGGCCCGACGCTCGTGGTGTGCCCGGCCTCGCTGCTGGGCAACTGGGAGCGCGAGATCACCAGGTTCGCGCCCGGCGTGCCCGTGCGCCGCTACCACGGCCCCGCCCGCACACTCGCCGACGAGGGGTTCGTGCTGACCACGTACGGCACCATGCGCCTCGACGCGGACCGCCTGGCCGGCCACTCGTGGGGCCTGCTCGTGGCCGACGAGGCCCAGCACGTCAAGAACCCCGCGTCCGGGACCGCCAAGGCCCTGCGCGAGATCCCCGCCGCCGCCCGCGTCGCGCTGACCGGCACACCCGTGGAGAACAACCTGTCGGAGCTGTGGGCCATCCTCGACTGGACCACGCCCGGACTGCTCGGTCCGCTCAGCAGGTTCAGGGCGCGATGGGCCAAACCCGTCGAGTCCGGCGACCGCCAGGCGGCCGAACGCCTGGCGCGGCTGGTCGGCCCGTTCCTGCTGCGCCGCCGCAAGAGCGACCCCGGCATCGCGCCCGAGCTGCCGCCCAAGACCGAGACCGACCGTCCCGTCGCGCTCACCACGGAGCAGGCCGGCCTGTACGAAGCCGCCGTACGCGAGATCATGGGCCAGATCAGGGACGCCCAGGGCATGGCCAGGCGCGGCCTCATCGTCAAGCTGCTCACCGGGCTCAAGCAGATCTGCAACCATCCCGCCCACTACCTGCATGAGGCAGACCCGCGCCTGCCCGGCCGCTCCGGCAAGCTCGAACTGCTGGACGAACTCATCGACACCATCACCGCCGAGGACGGCGCGGCGCTGGTCTTCACCCAGTACGTCGCCATGGCCCGTCTCCTGGAACGCCACCTCACCGCCAGGGGCGTGGGCACCCAGTTGCTGCACGGCGGCACCCCCGTCGCCCGCCGCGAGGAGATGGTCCGCCGCTTTCAGGACGGCCGGGCGCCGGTGTTCCTGCTGTCGCTCAAGGCGGCCGGCACCGGCCTCAACCTCACCCGCGCCGAGCACGTCATCCACTACGACCGCTGGTGGAACCCCGCCGTCGAGGACCAGGCCACCGACCGCGCCTACCGCATCGGCCAGACCCGTCCCGTCCAGGTGCACCGCCTGATCGCCGAGGGCACGATCGAGGACCGCATCGCCGGCATGCTCGCCGCCAAACGTTCGCTCGCCGACGCCGTGCTCGCCTCCGGCGAGGCCGCCTTCACCGAACTGACCGACGCCGACCTCGCCGCGCTCGTGGAGCTGAGGTGAACGCCGCCCGCGGGTTCCCCGCCTTCGCCCCCCAGCGCGCCGGCGCCCGCTTCGCCACCTCCTGGTGGGGCCGCGCCTGGGTCAAGGCCATGGAGGACACCTCCCTCGACCACGTCCTGCTGCGCAAGGGCCGAGCGTACGCCAAGACCGGGCAGCTCGGCCCCATCACCGTCAGCCCCGGCCGCATCGCCGCCGTCGCCGAGAACGAGTACGACACCGTCGTACGCGTCGAGCAGCTCACCGGCGCCGCATGGGAACGTTTCCTCGGCCAGGTGGCCGCCAAGGCCGGGCACATCGCCGCGCTCCTCGACGGCGACATGCCGCACGACCTGGTCGAGGCCGCCCAGGACGCCGCCGTGCCGCTGCTGCCCGCCGTCGGCGACCTGGAGCCCGAATGTTCCTGCCCCGACTGGGGCCACCCGTGCAAGCACGCCGCCGCCCTGTGCTACCAGGCCTCGTGGCTGCTGGACGCCGACCCGTTCGTGCTGCTGCTCATGCGCGGGCGCGGCCAGGACGAGCTGATCGAGGCGCTCCAGCAGCGCGACACCCCTGCCAGTGAGCCCGCCCGTGAGCCCGAGGGCGTGCCGGCCGCCGAGGCGTTCGCGCTGGGGACACCGCCGCTGCCCGGCCCGCCGCCGGACGACGTCACCTTCACCCCGCCCGCGCTCGAGCCCGGCCCCGGCGGCGACATCGACATCGGCATCGACGTCGCCGCGCTGGGCGTGCTGGCCGCCTCCGCCGCCTCCCGGGCGCGCGAGCTGCTGCTGCGCGGGCGGCTGCCCCGCCTCACCGAACACCAGGACCGCGTACGGCTGGCCGCCGAGCACGGCCTCGGGCTCGGCCGCGGGCTCGAGGCCGCCGTCCAGGCCTGGAGGTACGGCGGCGCCGACGGCCTCGACGTGCTCGAAACCCCCTGGACGCCGCCCCGCCAGGACCTGGCCAGGGCACGGGCCCGGCTGGAGGCCGGCTGGGAGGGCGCGGGCCCGCCGCCCGTCGAGGCGTGGCGCAACCGCTGGACGCTCGGCCCGCTGCAGCTACGTTACGGGCGCGACGGGCGGTGGTATCCCTTCACCGAACGCGACGGCGGCTGGTGGCCGGCCGGCCCGCCCGAACACGACCCGTCGGCCGCGGCCGGCCACGATCAACGCTGTCAGGACCGATGACGTTCAGTCCAGGTTGAGCTGCCACGAGACGCCGTAACGGTCGTTGACCCAGCCGAACTTCGTGCTGAACCCGTACGAGCCCAGCGGCATCAGCTCACCCCCGCCTTCGGCCAGTGCCGCGTACAGGCGGTCGAGCTCCTCCTCGGTGTCGCACCCGACGAACAGCGACATCGAGGGCGTGAAGTCGAAGCCGTGCGGCGTGGGGCTGTCCAGGCACATGTATTCCTGGCCGGCCAGCGTGAACGTGGCGCGCTTGATCGTGCCCTCCGCGCCGGGCTCGCCCGGGCCGAAGCGCTCCAGGTGGGTGACCTTGGCGTCGTCGAACAGCGACACGTAGAACGTCATCGCCTCCTCGGCCTCGCCCTTCTGGAACATGAGGAACGTGTGGATCTTCTGGGTCATGCGGGGGACTCCTCCTCGGGAGCGTAGAAAGCGGTGGTGGCGGCCACGGCGGCGGCGGCCTGGTCGGCAGGGGCGCCCGCGGCCTGGAACGCCTCACCCCATGCCTGGCTGGTCGCGATGATGAAGCTCCGGCCCTCGGCGGTCAGGTGGAAGGTCTCCTCGTCCACCTGCGCGCCGCCCGACAGGTGCAGGCCCAGACCCAGCAGGGCCAGGTCCCAGCCCACGCCGGTCGCGCCGGGCCCGTACTGCGACCACATCTCCGCCGGCACCTCGGCGGTGTGCTCGAGCTCGAACAGGGTGCCGCCGTCCTCGGCCGACAGGCGCACCTCCACCTCGGAGAAGCCGGGGTCGGGGCCGAAGAGCCAGGTGACCCTGAGCAGGCGCGGCGGCTCGCAGCGCAGGATCTCGCCGCCGGCGTTGCCCTTGAGCTGGTACGTGCCCCCCAGCCGGAGGTCCCCGGTGACCGGCAGGAACCATCGGCTCAGCCGCTCGGCGTCGGTGCAGGCCTCCCAGACGTCCTCCACGTCCGCGTCGTAGTGGCGCCGCAGCGCGACGGTCTTGCGCTCGCCGTTGACCACCTCGCGGTGCGCTCGGTTGAGCTCGTCGATAAAAGTCATCAAGTGTCCTTCTTGTCGTCTTTGACACGGCGTTCGCGCTTGCCCCGTGCCAGCTCGGTGGCCAGCGCGTCGAGCCGCTGGTTCCAGAAACCGCGAAATCGTTCCAGCCAGAGGTCGACCTCCCGCAGCGGCTCCGCCTCGACGGCGTAGAGCCGCCGGGTGCCCTGGGCACGCACGCTGGCGAACCCGTTGTCGCGCAACACCCGCAGGTGCTGGGAGACCGCCGGCTGGGAGATGCCGAACTCCTGCTGGATGACCGCGGTCACCTCGCCGGAGCTGCGCTCGCCCTCGGCGAGCAGCTCCAGGATCCGGCGTCGCACCGGATCTCCGAGGACGTCGAATGCGTGCACGCCGCCCACTATTTCAGGGTGAGATTATATAAGTCAACATGGGGATAGTCAGTCGTCCAGCCCGCGTGCGCTGAGCGCCTCCCCCAGCGCGTCGGCGTGCCGCAGCGAGCTCACCACCAGCGGCACGGCGAAGGCGCGCAGGCTGCGCTCGACCCCTCTGGCCCGCTGCGCCTCCCGGACGCGCACGGCCAGCGCCGCGATGACGGGCACACTGCGTACGGTCAGCGACAGCAGCAACGACAGCCGGAACGGGTCGAGCCCGACCAGCCTCGCCGGCCCCAGACACCGTTCCAGCGCCGCCATCATGGCCGACGTGCGGGTGGTCAGCGTGATCAGCCCCGCCATCGCGACGGCCAGCACCACCCGCAGCGTGGTGACCGCCGCCCCCTCCAGGCCGACGAACACCCACTGCAGCCCGAACAGCGCCACCACGAAATAACGCACCGGCCGCACCTGCGCCCACGCCGCCGCCGGCCCCACCCGCGACACCGCGTAGAGCCCGGCCACGACGGCCGCCGCGCCGCCCAGCGCCGCCGGCGAGGACAGCAGCACCAGCACCGTGCAGGCCACGGCCAGCCCGGCCAGCTTCGCCCCGGCCGGCAGGCGGTGCAGCGGCGAGGAACCCGGCACGTAGGCGCCGGTCAGGCCGTTCACGCCATCATCTTCCTGTAGTGGCCGATGGCCTCCTGCGGGCTGCCGTCGGCCACGATCCGGCCCTGGTCGAGCACCAGCACCCGGTCGAAGTCCGCCAGCAGCGGCAGGTCGTGACTGACCGCCACCACCTGCTGCGGCAGCCCGCGCAGCACCTCGGCGACCTGACGGGAATGGCGCAGGTCCAGCAGCGTGGTCGGCTCGTCCATCACCAGGATGTCCGGCTGCAGCACCATCACCGAGCACAGGGCGAGGAGCTGCTTCTGGCCGCCGGACAGATGGTGCGCGGGATGGTCGGCGTGCCCGGCCAGCCCGTACGCGGCCAGCGCCTCGTGCACCCGCCGCTCAGCCTCCTCCCGCTCCAGGCCCTTGCGGCGCAGGGAGAAGGCGACGTCCTCGGCCACCGTCGGCATCACGATCTGCGCGTCGGGATCGGTGAACAGGAACCCGACGCCGCGCCGGATCTTCGCCGCCTGCCGTCGGGTGTCGAGGCCGAGCACGGTGACGCTGCCCGAGGTGGGCACGGCCAGGCCGTTGATCAGCCTGGCCAGCGTGCTCTTGCCCGAGCCGTTGGCGCCGACCACGCCGACGCGCCGCTCGGGAAGGCGGGCGGTGACGCCGCGCAGCACGTCACGGCCGCCCAGCCGGACGTGCACGTCCGCGAACTCGATCACCTCACACCACCTCGAACAGCGCGGCCACGCCCAGGCCGCCGCCGACCGCGGCCGTCGCCAAGCCGAGCGTGCCCGGCGGGGCGCCGGCACGGACGAGCCGGGTGAACAGCCTGGCCACCACGACCGCCCCGGAGGCGCCCCACGGATGCCCCAGCGCCAGCGCGCCCCCGTCGGGGCACACCCGCTCCCCGTCGGCCCCGAGCGGGTCGAGCCCGAGCGCGTCGGTGACGGCCAGCACCTGCGCCGCGAACGCCTCCACGATCTCCACCGCCGCCACCCGTTCCACCTCGACCCCCGCACGCGCGAGCACCCGCCGCACGGCGGGCACCGGCCCCCACCCCGGCAGCCCGGGGTCGCACCCGACGACGGACCCGGCCACCAGCCGCATCCCCGGAAGGCCCGCGCGCAGGTGGTCGGGCACGATGGCCACGGCCGCCGCGCCGTCGCTCACCGGGGACGCGTTGCCGGCCGTCACTGTACCCCCGGCCACGAACGCCGCGGGCAGCCGGGCCAGCGACGACGCCCGCAGCGGCCGCGGCCGCTGATCGTCGGCCCGCCCGCCGACCGGCACGATCTCCTCCTCGAAGCGCCCCGCCGCGCGGGCGGCCAGCGCCGCCGCATGGCTACGGCAGGCGTAGGCGTCCTGGCGCTCCCTGACGACGCCGCACGAGGCCGCCAGCGCCTCCGCAGCCGGACCCATGTCCGGGTCGGCGTGCCCTATGGGGGTGAAAGGCGCCCTGGCGTACGGCTCCGCCTCCCCCCGGCGGGTGCGCAGCGGCGCGGTCGACGCGCTCTCGACGCCTCCCGCGATCACCAGGTCCGCGTCACCGGAGCGCACCGCCTGCGCGGCGAGCAGGATCGCGGCCAGGCCGCTGCCGCACTGCCGGTCGACCGTGACCCCCGGCACCGCGTGCCCGAGACCGGCGGCCAGCGCGGACACCCGCGCCACGTTCCCGCCAGGACCCATGCAGTTGCCCAGCACCACGTCCTCCACCGCCCGCCCGGCCCCGGCCCCGACACCAGCCCCGGCACCCGTCACGTCGTTCACCACCGCGGCGATCACGGGGGCGGCCAGCCGGTCGACGGTCAGCTCCTTGTACGCGTGCCCGGCCGTGCCGATGGGCGTGCGCCGCGCCGCCACCACGACGGCCATCAGTACCTCCCGAGGGGACCGGCGGCTTCAGCCGTCGGGGGAATCGGGAGCGGGAGGGCGGCCAAGGCCCGAGCGTGCAGTGACCTGTCAGGTTTGCGCATCAGGGATGTCCTTCCGGATTTTGTCGGTGCCAGCAGATATCGTGGTCGTGCCGTTACCGAACGTGGGAGGTGGGTGTGCGGAGGTCGTTCAAGTTCCTCATGCGTCCGACCGCGCATCAGCAGGCCGCGCTCACCGCGTGCCTGGATGACCACCGTGCCCTGTACAACGCGGCGCTTGAGGAGCGGCGCGAGGCGTACAAGCGGTCCAAGGTGTCGATCCGGTACGGCGACCAGTCCGCCCAGCTCAAGGAGATCCGCGCCTACGACCCCGATCAGGCGCGCTGGTCGTTCTCCTCCCAGCAGGCCACCCTGCGCCGCCTGGACAAGGCGTTCCGCGCGTTCTTCGACCGCGTCAAGGCCGGTCGCGCTCCGGGCTTCCCGCGTTTCAAGGGCCGGGGCTGGTTCGGCACGGTTGAGTGGCCCAAGGACGGCGACGGCTGCCGGTGGGACTCCCAACCCGAGCACCCGTCCGCCACGTTCGTCCGCCTTCAAGGCGTCGGGCATGTCCGCGTGTGCCAGCACCGCCCGGTGCGGGGCCGGGTGAAGACGATCAGCGTAAAGCGGGAAGGCCCCCGCTGGTACGTCGTCCTGTCGTGCGACGACGTACCCGCCGAGATCCTGCCCGCCACGGGTGCGGTCGTCGGCGTGGACATGGGCGTGGCGTCGTTCCTGACCACCTCGGACGGTGAGCAGGTCGGCAACCCGCGACACCTCGCGGCGTCCGCTGGGAAGCTGGCAGCCGCTCAGCAGGACCTCGCCCGTAAGAAGCGCGGGTCCAAGCGCCGCCGTAAGGCGGTCGCCCGCGTCGCAGCCCTGCACGGCAAGGTCCGGCGTCAACGGCTCGACGGCGCGCACAAGGCCGCGAACGCCCTGATCCGCGACTACGACATGATCGTGCACGAGGACCTGCTGATCGCGAACATGACCAAGAGCCCAGCCCCGAAACCGGACGGAGAAGGCGGCTACCTGCCCAACCGCGCGGCGGCCAAGGCCGGACTGAACAAGAGCATCCTGGACGCGGGTTGGGGGGTGTTCCTGGGCATCCTCGCGCACAAGGCTGAAAGCGCCGGTCGAGAGCTGATCTCCGTGGACCCCCGCAACACCTCCCGCACGTGCGCCCGATGCGGGCACATGGCGAAAGAGAACCGCGCCATCCAAGCCGAGTTCGCCTGTACGGCGTGCGGTCACACCGCGCACGCCGACGTCAACGCGGCGATCAACATTCTCGGGGCAGGGCTTGCCCTTCGCGAAGCCGCAGCGGCCTAGCGAGAAGCCGCCCTTCTTAGGGGGCGGAGGAGTCACCAGACCAGCCGCCGGATGTCGGGATCGCCGCCGGCCAGCCGGGCCGCCACCAGGGCGCGGGCGGGTTTGCCCGACGGCGTACGCGGCAGGCTCGGCACCGCGTACCAGCGGCGCGGCCGCTGAACCGCGTCCAGCCCGCCCCTGGCCATCGCCTCCAGCAGCTCCCGCGACGGCGGCGAGGCGCCCTCCGCCTCGAGAATCGCCGTGACCACCGAACCCAGGGACGGGTGCGGCGAGCCGACCACCACGACGTCGCCCACACCCGGCACCGTCCTGAGCACCTCTTCGACGTCCTCGGCCACGACGGTCGCGCCGCCCGTCTGGATCGCGCCCTCACCCCGGCCGCGCAACCGCAGCACCTCACCCTCCTGGTAGGGCCGCGCCACGTCGCCCACACTGGCCCAGTGGCCCGCGTCGCGCCGCAACGGGCCGGGCACGTCGGCCAGATAGCCGTCGGCCAGCCACGGCGAGCGCACCCACACCTCGCCCAGCGTTGCCCCCGGCTCGGCCCTGACCTCGATCTCCACGCCGGGGAACGGGCGCAGCCCGCCTCCGTCGGCGTCGACGGCCACGAACGACAGCTCGGTCGCGCCGTAGTACGCCACGACCTTGACCCCGGCCCGCGCCGCGGCCGCGCGCGCCCCCGGGGCGAGGCGCGCGCCGCCGACCACGGCCGTGCGCAGCGCCCCGAAACGGCGCAGGACGTCGTCCAGCAGGTGCGGCACCAGGTGCACGACGGTGGCCGCCTCCGCCCGGGCCTGCAGCGCCCTGCCGGGGCGGCGGCCGGGCACGACGGCGGTCGCGCCGGCGGCCAGCGCGTGCACGGCGGCGAAGGCGTACAGGCTGGAGGTCAGCGGCCCCGGCACCAGGACCACGTCGCCGGCGCCGATCCCGGCCAGGTCGCTGAGGTGCGCGAACGAGTCCGTCCACGACGCGCGGCGGCGTACGACGGCGCGCGGCCGGCCCGTGCTGCCGGAGCTGAAGCAGGCCCACGCCAGGTCGGCGGGGGCCGCGTGCGGGGTCATGGCCAGGCCGGGCGCGTACGGCAGCGGCTCGGCGACCAGGAGGTCGGGTGTGACCGCGCCGGTGAGGCGCGCCCAGCGCTCGCGCCCCCAGGCGGGGTCGCCCACCAGCGGCGTGGCGCCGGCCAGGTCGGCGGCGAGCACGGCGGTCAGCAGCGCGGCCGGACCGGCCAGCCCGATCGCGACCAGCGCGCCCGGGCCGATCCCCCGGCCGCGCAGGTGCCGGGCGGCGCCCTGGAGGTTCGCGGCGAGCTCGGCGTAGGAGAGCTCGCCGTCCTGGCCGCACACCGCCGTCCGCGCGGGACGTTCGGCGGCGTGCCGCAGCACGTGTTCTGCTACCGGCATCGCGGGGTCAACGCTCCCCGGTGCGCAGCCGCTCGCGGTGCACGGCGGGCACCGCGTCGGGGTAGGACGCCTGCACGCCCCTGGCGACGTAGGCCGTCACGACCGCCTTGATCACGTCGCCGGGCAGGAACGCGGCCGTGAGCAGCGCCGCCGCGCCCAGCGACACGCCGGAGACCATCGCCTGGACGGGGATCCCGACCAGGTAGACCACGCCGACGCCGCCCACCAGGCTCGCCACGAACAGCTGGATCCAGTTCGGCCGGCGGCCCGCCCGCTCGACCAGCCAGCCGGTGACGGCCGCGCCGGGCAGCCAGCCCAGCAGGAATCCCGCCGACGGCGCGGTGAAGGCGCCCAGCCCGCCGCGCCCGCCCGCCAGCAGCGGCAGGCCGGCCGCGACCAGCACGAGCAGCACGGCGACGGCCAGCGCCGCCCGCCAGGAGCCGAGGATCGCGCCCGCCAGCATCACGCCCGCGGTCTGCAGGGTGATCGGGACCGCGTTGCCGAAGACGTTGATGGTGCCCGGCAACCCGAGCACGGCGATCAGCGCGGCGAACACGGCCACTCTCGCCAGGTCGCCCGTGGGGAACCTGTGCTGCTTCCCTTCATCCTTCATGGGGTCGATCTCACACCAGAACGGCACGCTTCAGTCATGGAGGTATCCCACAACATTCAACTCGATCATCTGCCGCCGGGATACGTGACGCCGGCCAGAGCGCCGTCCCGGTCTGCGGAGATCAGCGGTTCTGCGGGTGGTGCGCGGGAGGATCCGGCCGGGGCACGGCACGCAGCAGGGCACGCAGCAGGTGTCCGGCGGTGCCGGCGGACACCTGGCCGGGGGTGTTGACGATCTGGGAGGCGAGCCCGTCGACGAACGTGTGCAGGAGAGCCGCCCAGAGCTCGACCTCGGCATCGGGGTGCGCGGCCGTGGCCTGGCCCGGGTCGCGGACCGGCTCGTGTCCGCGCAGGGCGGCGACGCACTGGCGGTGTAGCGCCCGCTGGTCGTTCCACGTCACCGAGCCCCCTTCCTGAGGGTGGTGACGCTCCCATTCCACGACCGCCGACCACAGCGCGTACTCCTCGCGCCGCTCGTCGTCGAGCGGCAGCATCTCCTCCACGATGGTGGCGACCTGCTCGACCACCGAACCTTCGGTACGGGGCCGCTGGACGCGCGGGAGGACCCGGCGGCGCAGGGCGTCGGTGGTGGCCTGCACGACGTAGGCCTGCAACGCGTGCTGATTGCTGAAGTAGTGCCGCAGGGACCCGGTGGACCAGCCGGCTTCGGCGGCGACGCCGCGGACGGTCACGCCGGCCAGCCCTTCGCGCAGGATGATCCGGATGGCCGCCTCGCCGAGCTCGGCCCGTCGCTGGTCGTGGTCAACGAGTCGTGGCACGTCCACATGGTAGTACGCACGTGCTAACACGCCTGTGCTACCGTACTGACACGGGTGTGTTATTAAGGTTCGTTGACCCCTGTAGGAGACGTGTGCCGATCGAGATGATCGTGGCGGTGCTGGGGCTGGCCCTGCTCGATACGCTGAGCCCCGCGGTGATCGGGATCACCCTCTATCTGCTGCTGGCCAGGCCGCACCGCGTGGGCCTGCTGCTCGGCGGCTATCTCGGCACGGTCGCGATCGCGTACTTCACCCTGGGCGTGCTGCTCATGCTCGGCCTGGGCGCTGTCGTGCCCCGCGTCGACGACACCGTGTGGGCCTGGGGGCAGGCCGTCTTCGGCGCGGCCCTCGTGGTGGGCAGCTACTTCATCCCGGATCGGGACCCCGGACGCGCGTCCGTCAGGGCACGGTCCTTCACCATGCGCTCGATGTTGCTGCTGGGGCTGGCGACCTGGCTGTTCGAGTTCGCCACCGCCGTGCCCTACTTCGGCGCGATCGGCGTCATGACCCTCGCCGGCCTGCCCGCCGCCCAATGGTCGCCGCTCCTCGGCGTCTACGTGACCATCATGGTGATCCCCGGCGTCCTGCTCTTCGCCGCATGGGCCGCCCTGGGCGAGCGGACCCGCGAACGGTTCGAACGGTGGCAGGGCAGGCTCGACTCCGGCTCCCGCACCACCCTGCGCTGGATCGTCGGGATAGCGGGAGTCCTCATCCTGCTGGACGCGTTGCCCGCCCAGATCACCATCACCGCGGGTCCGTGAGGTCCCTCCGTGTCGGTCCCCACGTCGCTCAGATGAGATCGCCGGCCTAGAGCAGGTAGCGCTGCTCGACCTGGTTCGCGGTCAGGTCGGCCGCCTGACGGTAGAGCGCGGCTGCCCGCGTGGTGTTGCCGGTCATCTGGAGCAGGTGGGCGCGGACCGCGTGCTCCCGCTGCCTGGTGAGCGGGAGCCGGTCCAGGTGGTGGCGCTGGTTGAGGTCGTCCAGGAGCGCCAGGCCGCGGGCCGGTCCGTGGGCGTGGGCCACCGCCACCACGCGGCTGAGCTGGACCGGTGCGGTGGGGGTGAGCCGTTCGAGCCACAGGTACAGCATGGCGATCTGAGCCCAGTCGGTCTGGTCGGGTGAGGAGGCAGCGGAGTGCACGGCGGCGATCGCGGCCTGAAGCTGGTAGGGCCCCGTCTGGTTGCGGTTCCGGACGCCGTCGATGAGAGCGGTGCCCTCGTCGATCAGGTCGTGGTCCCACCGGGCGCGGTCCTGCTCGTCCAGGGGGACCAGGTCACCGCCATCGGTGCGGGCGGCGCGCCTGGACTCGGTGAGCAGCATCAGCGCCAGCAGGCCGGTCACCTCGGCGTCGTCGCCGAGCGTGGCGTGAAGCATGCGGGTCAGCCGGATGGATGCGCGAGTCAGGTCGACGCGGGCGAGCCGGTTGCCGGCGGTGGCGGTGTAGCCCTCATTGAAGATCAGGTAGAGCACCCGCATCACGGCGGCCACACGGTTGTCGCGGTCGGCGTCGGTGGGCGGTGTGAAGCGGGCTCCGGCGCGGGCCAACTGCTGTTTGGCGCGGCTGATCCGGGCGCCCATGGTGGGCGCGGTCGTACCGTGGGCGTGTGCGATCTCGGCGGTGGTCAGGCCGCCGACCGCGCGCAGCGTGAGCGCCACCTGGGAGGTGGGGTCCAGCGCGGGATGGCAGCACAGCAGCAGCAGGGTCAGGCTGTCGTCGGTCTCGCGTGCGGGATGTGCCCGTCGCTCGGGTCCTTGCATGGCCAGCTCGGCCACTCCGGCCTGCTGCTCGCGGCGGTGGCGGGCCTGGTCGGAGCGGATCAGGTCGACCATGCGCCGGTATCCAACGCGGATGAGCCAGCTGCGCGGGTTCTCCGGGACGCCCTCGGCCGGCCAGACCTGGCTGGCGGTCAGCAGCGCCTCCTGCACTGCGTCCTCGGCGATGTCGAACCGGCCGAAGCGGCGGACCAGCGCGCCGAGCACCTGCGGCGCCTCGGTGCGCAGCAGGTGCTCGTGCTCGTGGTTCACGCCGCGAAGTCCTCACCCATGATCGGGCGGATCTCGATCGGTTCGCCGAGCACCTCGACGATGCGTGCGGCGATCTCGACGGCGCGCTCCTTGCCGGCTACGTCGATCACGGCGAAGCTGGCCAGGACCTCCTTGAAGGGGCCAGACCAAGTACGAGAGAAAGGGGCAGTGTCCTGCTCTACCTGAGAGATCGCTGATCAGTGGGTACGGCGGCGGGGTGCCAGGACCTCGGTGACCTTGGCGATGGCTTCGGCGCCGGGCTTGACGTACCGCATGGCGGTCCGGGGGTTCTTGTGCCGGGTCTTGCCCATGATGAGCTGCAGCGGGACTTCGGCCTCGCCGAGGTGGGTGGCGGCGCTGTGGCGCAGCTGGTGCAGATCGAGGCCGGCGTACTTGTCCAGCAGGACGCGGGCGCGGTCGTAGCCGAGGCGGGCGCGGCCGGTGTGCGGGCAGATGTCGGCGGCGGCCGGGCGGCGGGCCGGGACGGGGCGGCGTTCGGACAGGAACAGCGGACCGTGCGTGCGCGTGCTGCCGTCCGGGAGTCGGAGCAGGCGGGGCAGCAGGTGGGCGGTGCCACTGTCCCAGTACACCCACTCCACGGCGCCGCCCTTGGACCGGACGGGGGCGCGCCGGTGCTCCAGGTCGAGGTCCTCGACGTTGAGCGCGAGGATCTCGGCCGCTCTGGCCGCCGTTTCATAGAGCATCCGCCAGAGCGCCCGCTCGCGAAGGGGGATATCGCGGCGGGACAGCAGCCGGTGGACGGTGGTCTTGGCCACGGCGCGGGTCTCGTCGGCGGTTTCCTTGCGGCGTTCGGCGTCCGCCGGGACCGAGGGCGCGGCCCAGTGCTTCTTGGTCTGGCACCAGGTGAGCCAGGAGGTGACGGCGGCGCGGTTGCGGTTCCAGGTGGCCGGCGCGCTTGCTCCCCACAGCTCGGTGAGCGCGGTGCCGATCTCGGCGTCGGCGACTTCGGCGAGCGGCCGGTCCCGGCCGACCAGCGCGATGACCCGGTCGATGGCCGAGGCGTAGGCGCGATGTGTGTTGGGGTTGGCCGTGCGCTGGGTGGCCAGGAAGGCGTCGGCGGCCGCGGCGAGGCTGACGTCTCCGCCACGCAGGGCGGTGATCTTCGGCGCGGCGCTCATCATTATCACGTACATGGTGTGACGGACTGGAGTGGGCGACGAGGTTCCATGGTCGGGACCGTTGGCCGTTCGCCACCTTGAAAACATTTGTAGAAACTGGTTTTATGGATGCATCGGTTGGAGCGCCTCCTGCTCCGCCCCTTTCCCGATGAGGAGCATCATGAAGCTGACCCAGGCCGCCGCCGCGACGTTCGGTCTCAACGAGGAGTCGTGGAAGCGCCACGCGAACGCGTGGAGCGTGTGGACCCGGATGGCGGGCGTGCTGCCGATCCTGGCGCCGATCTACTTCCGGGAGGAGCTCGGCTGGTGGGCACTGGCCCCGATCGCCGCCGGGGTGATCTGGATGTGGATCAACCCGCACGCCTTCAAGCCCGTCTATGAGCCGCGCCGCTGGGCGGAGAAGGGCATCTACGGCGAGAAGATGTACGCCGCCGACCACTCGCTGGCCGCCGAGGCGCACCGCCCGGCGATCCGCTGGCTGATCGCCCTGGCCGCCGCCGGGCTCGGGATCATGGTGTACGGGCTCGTCACGATCGAGGCCTGGCCGTCGGTGTTCGGCCTGACACTGATCTTCATCTCCCAGCTGTGGCAGATCGACCGCTTCGTCGCCATCTACGAAGAGGGCCTGCGCCGCACCTCCCCCGACAGCAACTGACCCTGCCCGTGGCCGGCGACCGCGTCCCGGCCACGGGAGCCCTCGAACCCCTTGAAGGTGAGAAACCCTGTCATGCACACCCCCGGAACGGCGCACCCGCGCCGCTGGTGGATCCTGGGAGCGCTCTGCCTGAGCCTGCTCGTCCTGGTGATCGACAACACCATCCTCAACCTCGCCATCCCCTCACTCATGCGCGAGCTCGGCGCGTCCCCGCAGGACATCCAATGGATCATCAGCGCGTACACGCTGGCCTTCGCCGGGCTGCTGCTGACCGCCGGCGGGCTGTCGGACCGCTACGGCCGCAGGCGCATGCTGACCGCCGGCCTGACAGTGTTCGCGCTGGCCTCCCTGCTGGCCACCTACGCCGGCTCACCCGAGATCCTGATCGCCGGGCGGGGGTTGATGGGCGTCGGCGCCGCGCTGGTCATGCCCGCCACCATGTCCATCCTCATCACCGTGTTCGACGAGACCGAGCGGCGCAAGGCCATCGCCGCCTGGAGCACCGTGTCCCTGGCCGGCGTGCTGGCCGGGCCCTCGCTGGGCGGCTTCCTGCTGGATCACTTCTGGTGGGGGTCGGTGTTCCTGATCAACGTGCCCGTCGCCGTCGTCGCGATCGCCGCCGCGATGTTGCTGATGCCGGAGTCCACCGGCGGAGCCGGGCGCAGCGACGGCGTGGGCGCGCTGCTGTGCACCACCGGGATGGTCGCCGTGGTGTACGCCGTCATCGGCGCTCCCGAGCACGGCTGGGACAGCCCTGTCACCACCGGAGTACTGGCTTTCGGGCTGGTGGTCATGGCCGGCTTCGTGGCCTGGGAGTTGCGCACAGCCACGCCGATGCTCCCGCTGCGGGTCTTCCGCGACCGCACCTTCACCGGCGGCACGCTGGCGGTGATGCTGCTCGCGTTCGCCGCGGCCGGCATGATGCTCGCGCTCACCCAGTACATCCAGCTCGTCGCCGGCTACGGCGTGCTTCAGGCCGGGATGGCGATGCTGCCCTTCGCCGCCTCCTCCGCCGCGTTCAACCTGGCCGGCGCCACGCTCGGCCGCCGCTTCAGCAACCGGGCCATGGTCACCACCGGCATGCTCGTCACCGCCGCAGGATTCCTGCTGCTGGCCACGCTGACCCAGGCCGACGGCTATCCGCTGCTGGCCGTCGCCCTGATGATCCTGGGCATGGGCGCCGGGCTGGCCACCCCCGCAGCGGTCACCGCGCTGATGGGCGCGATCCCGCCGAAGGACGCCGGCGCCGGGTCGGCGATGAACAGCACCATCTCCCAGGCTGGCAGCGCCCTGGGCATCGCCGTGCTGGGCAGCGCCCTGACCGCCGGCTACCAGTCCCGGCTCCCCGGCGGACTACCCGCCGCCGTCCAGGAGTCCCTGGCCGGTGCTCTGGCCACCGGCCAGCAGGCGATCATGGGCTTGGCCCGGCAGGCGTTCGCCGGTTCCATGTCGTTCGTCATGCTCGTCGGTGCCGTGCTCGCGGCAGGCGCCGCCGTGGTGGCCTTCACCCTGCTCCGCCCCCGCCGCACCACACCGGCCGAAACCGCCACCGAGCCCGCCACCGAGCCCGCCACCGTGCGCGCTGCCGAGGACCGGCGAACATCAGCGAACGACTAACTCTCGACGCCGCCGACGGCACCATCCCTCAGGAGCACGGGGCGAGCGGGCTCGCCGTTCGGCCGCCGCTGCCGTGAAACCATATGCACCTGACGTTCAGATGAAGGAAGGTTGACCATGCCGCCCGCGTTCTCCGCCGAGGAAAAGGCTCGCATCACCGCCCTCCTGCTGGAGACCGGGCAGCGCCTGTTCACCAGCCAGGGCCTGCGCAAGACCTCGCTGGAAGAACTGATGACCCCCACCGGAGTGGCCAAGAGCAGCTTCTATGTGTTCTTCGACTCCAAGGAAGCCCTGTATCTGGAGCTGATGCTGCGCCAGACCGGTGAGGTGAAACGCCGGGTCATCGACGACGGGCTGCACAGCACCGCAGACACCCGCGAAGGGCTGCGCCGTTTCCTGCGCGCCACCCTCGCCGAGTTGTCGGCCAACCCGCTGTGGCGGCGCCTGATGACCCATCCCGAGGAGATGCAGGCCGTGGCCCGCAAACTGGATCCCGCCCGGGTCACCGTCATGACCGACAACCCGGTGACGGCGCTGAGCGAGTTCGTCGCAGTCAGGAAGGACGAAGGAGAACTGATCGCCGCCGATCCGGCCGTGATCATCGGTGTGCTGCAGTGCGTGCTGCTGGTGCCGATGTTCGCCGACCGGCTGGGCGAGCCCGCCGTGCGGGAGAAGATTCTCGACCTGCTGATCGACATCGTCGCCGCGGGCCTCACTCCCGCGAAGGAATGACCATCACATGATCACCGCATTGATCACCATGGCCATCGAGCGCGACGGGTGATCAAGCGGCCAGCTCGACGTCGGCGAAGTCGACCTCCTTCAGCAGGGGGTCGAACGGATCTGGCCGATGACGTAGCTCGTCGGTGGCGTACGCGCCGAAGCGGCTGATGTGGGCGCGCAGGTAGGGGGCGATCTGGCCGAGCTGGTCGGCGGTGATGCTCCGGCCTTCGGCGACCAGCTGCCGCACGATGTCGGAGATGTCCAGGGCGTTGTGGAAGACGACCAGGTTGGCCAGCAGGGTGTTGAACTTGATCAGTTTCTCCTGTTCTTCGGGGTCGTTGTCGGCCAGTACCCCGCCGAAGCCGAGCCACTTGGAGAACCCGTTGTAGGACTCGACCTTCGCCCGGCCCGCGTCGTACTTCACGCCCTGACGTTGGCGCACCAGCTTGCGATGCGCCTTCGCGCTGCGGGAGGCGCCATGGTCCGGCCAGACGTCCTCGGGCAGCTCCAGGCAGCGCCGGACGTGGCGATCACCACATCGGGGATCTCGTCCGGGGACGGGAAACGCGCCATCTTCTGAAAGCACTTCAACGCCAGCACCAGCGCGAAGCGCGACTCCGGGCTGCCGGTGCGCTGTTCGGCCCAGGCCACCTCTTCCGACGACGGCGTGAAGAACACGTGCAGCACCCGCGCCGAGGTCAGCCGCTTGAACTGCGGGTAGGCGGTCCGCTCGATCCACGTCATCCCAGGCCGTCCCTCGCCTCGATCCCGGCGTCCAGACGCCGAAACCGTAGCGGCGATCAACCCCGCCGAACGACCTTGTTCATCAAACCGCAACCAA
Organism: Nonomuraea sp. B5E05; assembly: GCF_039880665.1. Lineage (NCBI taxonomy): Bacteria > Bacillati > Actinomycetota > Actinomycetes > Streptosporangiales > Streptosporangiaceae > Nonomuraea > Nonomuraea sp. B5E05. Next base: position 29,567 of record NZ_JBDPMJ010000020.1, on the reverse strand, counting down.
ACCCACGCAGAGGGTCACCTCAGGCTGACGATCGCGGCGTCTGACCAGCGGCTCAGCGGCTCACTGCCCCTTTCTCTCGTACTTGGTCTGGCCCCCCTTGAGCTCGGCGAAGGGACCGTCGGTGGCGACCACCTTGTCACCTTTGCGGTGGACGGTGGTGCTGACCGCGGGGTGCCCCAGGCCCTCGCTGGTGACGAACTCGCCGGAGGCGATCAGCTCCCGCTCCAGCTTTTGGTAGGTCGCGAAGGCGGCCAGCGCCTCCTCGGACGGGACGTCGGCGGTGGCGGCGTCCCACTCGGCGGCCGGAGTGTAGGCGAGCAGCAGGTATTTCATGGTGAGTCCCTTGATGGATCGTCGCAGGCTATGTTAGGTGCGTCTCAGGCGGCGCGCCGCAGCGACGTCGCGAGCACGGTCGTCCAGGTGAAGGCGACCAGGCCGTTCAGGGCGATCTGGATGCTCATGTAGCCGGGCGACATCGGCACCAGCAGCACCAGCGCGGCGAGGGCGCTCAGCATGGCGGGCGGCGTCGCCCGGCGGCGGGCGCACCGGACGGTCATCACGATGGCCGCGATGGCCAGCGCGGTGAAGGCCACAGCGGCGGCGGCCGAGTGCACGATGCTGTGCCAGGACATCTGCGCGACCGGTCCCTCAGGGGTGCCGACCGGGAAGCCCTTCTCGGGGTCCATGGTGAAGATCCCGGCCGCCACCAGCCCGGCGCCGAAGATGCCCACCAGGATCGGCAGCGCCCGACGCCCGACCCCTTCGGTGAGCGTGCGCCTGGCGCCGGCGGCCAGCGCCAGCGCCCCCGTCCCCGCGAGGACGAAGGAGAGGATCTGGATCCACCCCAGGTCGCCGGTGGACAGCTGGCTGATGGGGTGCCGGGTGATGTCGAAGCCCTCACGGGTGAGCATCTGCGTGATCGCCGAGGCGAAGAAGAGCGGCCCGGCCAGCGCTCCCGCCAGCAGCAGGCGTCCGGATGTCCGAGCGGTCCTGCGGACGGGAACGCCGGTGGCAGTGGTGGTGGCGGTCATGACGTCCTCCCTTGTCAGTGGGTTCTCGCTCGTTACCTCGGACCCGCATCGGCTCTCTTGACGGCGGTCGAATGTGATTCAGACCACACTGATTCCGTGTCAAGGCCCGGCAGAGGTCTCCGAGGTACCGGCGAGCAACCACAGAGGAGGACAACATGATCGAGACCCAGCAGCCCAGCCCCGAGTTGAAGGCCCTGGACCGCCTGGTCGGTACCTGGAGGGTCGCCGGCGGTGCGGAGGGCACCGTGCGCTACGAGTGGATGCCGGGCCGGTTCTTCCTGGTCCAGCATGTCGAGCTCACCCAGTTCGGCGAGCCGGTCACCGGCATGGAGATCATCGGCAACCTGCGTCCGTTCGGTGAGCCGACCGGGGCGGACGTGGTGTCGCGGTTCTACGACTCGGCGGGCAACACCTTCGACTACGTCTACGAACTGGAGGGCGACAGGCTCACCATCTGGGCCGGGGCCAGGGGCGGCCCGGCCTACTTCGAGGGCACCTTCGACGCCGACGACACCACGCTCACCGGTGAGTGGGTCTACCCCGGCGGCGGCGGGTACGCCTCCACCTCGACCCGCATCTGATCGAGGGGCCGGTCTCCCGCCCTACCCGGAGAACATGTGGTAGCGGCGAGCCGCTCTGGACGGCTCGCCGCTACCAGCCTGGCTGGCGGCCGCCGAACATCAGCCGGCCGGCGGTCGCGGCGTCGAAGCGATCGCGGATCGCGGTGCGGTTCATGCCGGATAGACGTGGGTTTCGGTCGCCTTCACCGACACCCAGACCTGCCGGCCCAGGGTCAGGTCGAGGTCGGCGACGGCGGCGGGGGTGATGTCGGCGAAGGCGGCGACGGGGCCGTCGAGGTGCACGCGGACGTTGTCGCCGTGGCGTTCGATGCCGTCGATGCGGCCCTGCCACAGGTTGCGCGGGCTGCCGTCGGGCCGGGAGCGGTAGAGCGCGACGGCCGCCGGCGGGAAGGCCACGAACACCGCTCCCTCCAGGTGTTGTGAGGTGGTCAACACCAGTTCGCCGACCTTGACCCGGGCCCCGTCGGCAACCCCCCGGTGCAGGTTGAGCCCGACCAGGCGGGCCACGTAGTCGGTGCGCGGGCGGCGGGCCACCTCGGCCGGGGCGCCCTGCTGGACGACGGCGCCGTGCTCGATGACGATCAGCCGGTCGGCCAGCACCATCGCGTCGAGCGTGTCGTGGGTGACCAGGACGGTCGCGCCGTCGAAACCGGCCAGGTGGCGGCGCAGCTGGGAACGGACCTCCAGCCGGGTGTGGGCGTCGAGGGCGGCCAGCGGCTCGTCCAGCAGGAGCAGGCGCGGCCGCACGGCCAGCGCGCGGGCCAGCGCCACCCGCTGGGCCTGCCCGCCGGACAACTGGCGCGGCCTGGCTGAGGCCCGGTCCGCCAGGCCGACGCGCTCCAGCAGCCGCGCGGCCAGACGACGGGCCTCAGCCTTGGCCACCCCCTGGCAGCGTGGCCCGAACGCGACGTTGTCGAGGGCCGAAAGGTGCGGGAAGAGCAGGTAGTCCTGGAAGACCATGCCGATCGGCCGCTGCTCGGCGGCCAGGCCGTCGATGGAGCCGCCGTCCAGCAGGATCCGCCCGCCGGTCATGGCGGTCAGCCCCGCCAGCGCGCGCAGCGCGGTGGTCTTGCCCGCGCCGTTGGGGCCGAGCAGCGCCACCACCTCACCCGGTTCGACCTCGACCTCGATGTCGAGGGTGAACGCGGCCCGTTCGACCACGAGACGAGCGTGCAGGGTCATGCCGCGCTCACCCACCGATCGCGCAGGCTGGCCAGGATGACGACGGAGACGGCCAGCAGCACCAGGCTGAGCACGATCGCCGCCTCCGGCTCGGTCTCCAGAGCCAGGTAGACGGCCAGCGGCATGGTGCGGGTGGTGCCGGGGAAGTTGCCCGCGAAGGTGATCGTCGCCCCGAACTCGCCCAGCGCCCGCGCCCAGCACAACACCGCCCCCGCCACCACGCCCGGCATCACCATCGGCAGCGTCACCCGGCGGAACACCGTCCAGCGCGAGGCGCCGAGCGTCGCGGCGGCCTCTTCGAAGCGCTGGTCAGCGGCGCGCAGCGCGCCCTCCACGCTGATCACCAGGAACGGCATCGCCACGAACGCCTCGGCCACGACCACCCCGGCGGTGGTGAACGGCAGCGTGATGCCGAACGTGGCCTCCAGCCACTGCCCGGCCAGCCCGCGCCGCCCCAGCACCAGCAGCAGCGCGACGCCGCCGACCACCGGAGGCAGCACCAGCGGCACCGTGACCAGCGCCCGCACCAGCCGCCGGCCCGGGAACTCCACCCGGGCCAGCAGCCAGGCCAGCGGCACCCCGAACAGCAGGCAGAAGGCGGTGGCGATGGTGGCGGCCACCAGCGACAGGCGCAGCGCCTCCAGCACGTGCGGCTCGGCCAGCCGCTGCGGCAGCGTGGACCAGGGCGCCCGGATCAGCAGCCCGGCCAGCGGCAGCACCAGGAACGCCAGCCCCGCCAGCGCGGGCACGACCAGCATCCACGGCAGCCGCCCTGAGACCTTGCGGCCCGCGGCCGGCCGCCCGGCGGGCGGGTCCACCGGGTGCGGCTGCTGCGGCGCGGAAGAGCTCATCGGAGATCAGGGAGCGTCGAAGCCGGCCTTGGTCAGCACGTCCTTGCCCTGATGCGACAGCACCAGGTCGACGAACTGCTTGGCCGTCTCACCGGCGGGCGCTTCGGCCAGGGTGGCGATCGGGTAGTCGTTGATGGCCTGGTCGGCCTCGGGGAAGGCGATGCCCTGGACCTTGCCCGCCGAGGCGGTCACGTCGGTCGTGTAGACCAGCGCCGCGTCCACCTCACCCAGTTCGACCTTGGTCAGCGTGGCCTTGACGTCCTGCTCCAGGGTGACCGGGGTGACCTTCAGCCCGGCCGCGTCCAGCGCCTTGACCGCGGCGGCGCCGCACGGCACCTGCTCGGCGCAGAGCGCCACCTTCACCTTGGCGTCGGTGAGGTCCTTCAGCTCGTCCACCTTGGCCGGGTTGTCCTCCGGTACGGCGATCTGCAGCTTGTTGCGTACGAACGTGGTCGGCGAGCTCGCCAGGGACGCGTCGGTGACGGTCTTCATCGTGGCCGGGCTGGCGGAGGCGAACACGTCCGCCGGCGCACCCTGGACGATCTGCTGGGCCAGGGTGGCGCTGGAGCCGAAGTTGAGCCTCACCGTGGTGCCCGGATGCGCGGCTTCGAAGGCCTCGCCGAGCTCGGTGAACGTGCCGGTCAGCGACGCCGCCGCGAACACCGTCACCTCCTTCGCGTCCCCGCCGGCGGTGGTCGCGGACGAGGCCGGCCCACCGGAGCCGCATCCGGACAGGCACACGAGCGCGAGCGCGGCCGGCAGGGCGATCGCCCTTCGGAAGAGGCGCCTGAACACCACGGCGGGCTCCTCACACATGGCTGGCCACGCGTTCGTGACCGGGGATCTCCACGACGACGTTGGTGGACTTGATCACGGCGTCCGCCACCACCCCCGGCTCCAGGCCCAGCTCGTCGGCTGCCTGGCGGCTCATCAGCGACACCACCCGGAACGGCCCGGCCGCGATCTCCACCTGCGCCATCACCGCATCGCGGATCACCTCGGTGACGATCCCGCGAAAGCGGTTACGCGCCGAGGAACGGCCGCCGTCGACCGCCTCGACCTGCGCGCGGGCGAAGGCGGCCAGATCGGCGCCGCTCACCTGCCGGTGGCCGTGCTCGTCCCGCTCCGCCGCCAGTTTGCCCGCGTCCACCCAGCGGCGGACCGTGTCGGAACTGACCCCGAGCAGCGCCGCGGCCTCGCTGATCCGGAACGTCGTCACAACCCTTTACCCTATCTCTTGCATGTGCCAGCCTGAATATCCGTATTCCACCGCAACAGCGAGTCATCTTACGCTTCTGTCATATCATCCACGGTAGCGGTCCCGAACGTCCCCGGCGAACGCCGTCTCCCGCCCTCGACTGATCAGCCGGTATGTGCGGCCAGCAGTCCGCGGACGGTACGGGCGCCCGCTGCGGCGACTCCGGGGATGCCCGAGGTGATGAACGGACCGCCGCCGGCCAGGTCGCCCACCACGTTCAGGCGCGGGTCGGCGGGGACCAGCCCTCCCGACGGGTGAAGGGCGGCCAGCCCATCGGTGAGCAGGGACGTGACCAGCGGCTCGGCGGCGCGGGGCACCGCCTGGGGCGGCGGGTTCACGGCGTTGACGACGACGTCGGCGTGCAGGTCGCCACCGTCGCCCCGGACCCGGAACCCTCCCTTCGCAGGCTCGATCTTGCGTACGCCTGCCACCATGGTGAGGTGCCCGGACTCGAACAGCCGCAGCAGGGTTGCGGCGTTCACCGGCACCATGGGCGAGGCCGTGCTGGTGGCCAGACGGAAGTGCCTGCGCAGCCGTTCACGGTCGGGCTCGGGCAGCAGCCGCCAGGCGTACGGGCCGACGGTGTGGGCGGTCTCCTGCAGCACCCGCCGCCCGATCCGCGGGTCGTCGACGGCGGCCAGTTGCCGCCGCAACCGCCGTACGGGCTCCTCCGACCCCGCCGCAAGCAACTCGGCCGTGAGGTCCGCGAAGTCCTCGCCCGTCTCGGCCAGTTCGGTGCGGAGCAGCCCGGCGAGGTCGTCGAGGGTGACGCCGCCGTGCCCGCGGCACAGCGCCTCCACCCGCTCGACGGTCACGTGCACGGGCCGGTGGCCGAGGGGACGCTGCCAGACGTGGGGCAGCATGCCGCTCCGCGACACCAGCATGATCCGGCCGGCATGGCCGCGCGCGGCGAGCGACACCACCACGTCCACGGCGGTCAGCCCGCTGCCGATCACCGCGACGTCGGCTGCCGGCGGGACTTGGCCGAGCGTGTACGCCAGCGGATAAGGATCACCCACGAACCCCGGAGAGCCTCCCAGACCGTAGTGGTCCTGCGGCATCCCCCCGCCCACGCACAGAACCACCCGGTCAGCCGGATGGTCGTGGCCGTCCTCGGTGCGCAGCGCCGGCCGGAGGCCCCCGCCGGAGCCGGCCACCGCGACGACCCGGGAGGCGACGACCCGCGTCCGCCACCCGCGCTCGCGCAGCGCGGCCAGCGCGGCCTCGGCGGTGTCGGCCAGGTACGCCCCGTAGAGCGCGCGCGGCACCAGCGGCTGTCCCAGCAGGTCGTCCCGGTGGGCGGCGGCACGCTCCGGACCCAGCCAGGAGGCATAGTGCCCCGAATCCAGATGACGGATCGACATGATGGCGGGCGGGGCGTTGACCAGAACACTGTCCAGATCGGGCCCGTATGGGCGTCCCCGCCACAGGTACGCGGACGGCTCGAACACGGTGACCTCCCCCATCCCCGTCCCGCTGACGGCCAGCGAGTCCAGCAGGCCGACCGCGGCGGCCCCGGCTCCGATGATCGCGATACGCACGACATTTCTCCCTGTTCGTCCCAGAAGGTCCTTCCGAGCCTCGTGGACGCCATGACCCCGCTCCATCCCCCGCTTGCGGGGGATCGTCAAGAGACGACCCCCTCAGATGGGGGGTTGGCGAAGGAAGGGAGAAAAGGCAAGCTGACCCGCGTCCAACCCTCGCAAGTGACCCACCGCCAGAAGGAAGCTCGATGACCCACCCGCACCGCCACGCCGAGATCCTCTCGGCTGCCGAGCGGGCCGCCAACGCGCTGGAGCTCTTCAGCTATGCCTCGGCCAGGCTGCGGCGGCACATGCCATTCGACGCCTCCGTGTGGACGGCCACCGACCCGGAAACGGGCCTGGTCACCGCACCCATGCTGGTGGAGAACCTCGGCTCCGGCGAAGGATGCGCCGCCTACTGGGAAAGCGAACTCCTGGAGGAGAACGTCCTACCGTTCCGTGACCTCGCCCGCGCGGCCGTCCCCGTGGCCGGTCTGCGCGCGGCCACGGGCGACGTGCCCGCGCGCAGCGCCCGATACCGCCGCCTGCTCGGCGATCAGGGCGTGGACGACGAACTGCGGGCCGTGCTGCGGATCGGCGACCGGCCGTGGGGCGCGGTGAGCCTGTTCCGCATGCGGGGAGGCCCGGCGTTCGCCACGCACGAGATCGCGTTGCTCGCCGATCTGTCCGGACCACTCGCCGACCGGCTGCGCCGGTTCGCTCGTCCGTCCGGATCGGAGGGCGAGCCCGGCGCCTCCGCACCCGGCCTGCTGCTGTTCGACGAGCACGGCGAGGCCACGTCGATCAATGAGGAGGCTCGGCGCTATCTCGCGCTCCTGCCGGACGGGCCATCCATGCCCACGGCGCTCGGGCTGAGGCTGCCCATCTGGCTGATCGGCACGACTCTGCAGGCGCGGGCCATCGCCCAAGGCCACGATCGAGGCAGTGCCAGGATGCGCATCCGAACCCTCGACCAGCAGTGGCTGACCTGCCGCGCCTCATGCCTGAGCGGTCCCGGCGGACGGCCAGGTCCGACAGCCCTCGTCATCGAGCCCGCGCCCCCTGCCGACCTGGCGGTTATCGTCGCCCAGGCATACGGGCTGACGCCACGGGAGTTCGAGGTCGCTCAGCTCGTGGCACGGGGCCTGTCCACCGCCGAGATCGCCTCGGCCCTGTTCATCTCTCCCCACACCGTTCGCGGTCACCTCAAGGCCGTCTTCGGCAAGGCGGGGACCTCCAGCCGCGGTGAGCTCGTCGCGCAGCTGTTCGCCGAACCTAACCGGCCGTAGCCGCCACCAGCAGTGGCCGCCGGGCATCCGAGCCGCAGCGCTCAGGCCCTCCGGCCCTGCCAGGCATGGTGGCTGTCCGGCCTCGGCGCTCTCACGCGGGCCCGGCGAGCCCCGGCCGGCGTCCGCCGCGCCGGATCCTGATGTCGCGCATGTCGGTCACCCCGATCTTCAGGATCTCGTACGGGTGCCCGTGCGCCTCCAGCGCCGCCATCGCGCCCAGAGCCGCCTCGTCCTCGCCGTCGTCCGGCCCGGCGGGCACCTGGCAGCGGAAGGTGAACGCCGAGACGCTCTGGTCGTGGGTGAACGTGCCGGCCTCGGTGAAGACGGTGCCGCTCGCCGCCAGCACCCTGGCCCGTCCGGCGTCGTCCAACCCCGCGAACTTGCCCCTGATCGTCACCCTGAACATGGTCGTTCCTCTCGTACGGCATAGGTGAGAACCCGCTCGCCGAGCACGCTCTCCACGGTGTCGAGCAGCTCCAGCACCCGCTCGGCGATCACCTCCGGCCCCTCCCCCGCGGTGGTGCGGCGGGCGATGTCGCCCAGGACCAGCGCGTGCAGCGACCCGATGTGCCAGGCCATGACGCGCGGCAGCGGGTCGTCCGCCGCCGCGCCGGTCTCCTCGGCCAGCGCGGCGGCCAGCGTGTCCGTCATCCGGCGGCCCAGACCTTCCAGCCGGGCGGTCAGCGTGGGGGCGGCGAGCATCATCTCCAGGACCCGTCCGAACCCCGGGCTGAGGCCCACCTGGCGCTCGCGCCCGCGCACCTCCTGGCGCAGCCGCCCCAGCACGGCCCCCGCCGCCGACTCGCCCGGCTCGCGTGCCCGCACGATGTCGGCGAGCCGCTGCGGCGACGCCTCGTCCGGCGGCAGGACCAGGTCCTCCTTGGACTCGAAGTAGTTGTAGACGGTGTTGACCGACACCTCGGCGGCCGCCGCGACCTCGGCGATCGTCACGCTGTCGAAGCCGCGCGCCACGAACAGGCCGAGGGCCGCCTCGGAGATGCTCTCCCGGGTCCGCCGCTTCTTCCGCTCCCGCAGCCCTTCCGTCATGAAACGGGAACCTACTGCAAAAATTAAGTCGACTGCAAATCTGCATCCGAGTGAACTCATAGCCGGGCCGTACCCGTCCGACGTCCGTCATGACGTCGGAGTCGCCGCGTCAATGCCGGCGCCGGGGTGGAGCGAGATGCCCGGTGACAGTGGCGAGGGCTTCGGCGCCGGGTTCGACGTAGCGCATAGCGGTGGGCGGCCGCCGCCCGGCGCCCCGAGACGCCGCGAGTCAGGAAGTGCCGTGGCCCGAAGGCGGGATGTTGTGGTTGATACGAAACAGCTGATTCGGGTCGTATGTCGCCTTCAGCGCGGCCAGCCGCTGGTAGCTCGCCTCGGTGTAGGCGCGCCTGACCCGCTCGGGAGCGGAGTCGTGGTCGAACAGGAACCCCGGAAGCATGGCTCCGGTGTCCCATCGCCCGAGCCGCTCCAGCACCTCGTCGGCGGCCGTGCGCGCCACCTCGGCCCGCTCGGCGGGCGCCGGCATCCGCAGCCACAGGTGGAAGGCCGCACCCTGGGTGCTGACCGCGTGAGGGCGGCCGGGCGGCCGGTTCAGCGTCCCGCCCAGGTGGCGTAGCTCGATGCCGGGGAAGGGTCCTGCGGGATTGGACGGATCGATGAACGAGACCAGTTCCCGCACGGCCTCGTCGTCCAGTTCGTGCAGCAATGCGCTGCGCAGGTGCGCCGAGACCGGGTTCTTGGGGTCCTGGTAGATCTCGGTGATCTGCGTGTACGGCAGGGCGGCGCAGGTGTTCTTCTCCGGGCCGAGCGCGCGCAACGGCTCCACCAGCCGCGCGCCTTGCTCCTCGCCCCCGGTGCAGACCACCCGGATCTGCACGAACGAGCGACCTCGGAACTCCTCGGGCAGCTGCGGCGCATCGGGCAGGCGCATCAGTGTCACCGACGATGACATCTCCTCCGGCTGCTCCTTGGCCCAGGCCAGATAGGAGCCGAGCAGGTGGGCGGCGTGCGCGGGATCCTCGCCCGGGTACCAGAGCTCACCGCCGTAGACGGTGCGCAGCGGCAGCAGGTCTATCTCGGCCGCGACCACGACACCGAAGTTGCTCTTGCCGCCCCGCACCGCCCAGAACAGGTCGGGTTCCTGGGCAGGCGAGACAGGGCGGAGCAGACCGTCGGCGGTGACGACGTCGAGCGAGCGGACGTGGTCGGCGGCGAAGCCGTACGTGCGCCCGGTCAGCGGAAGCCCGCCGCCGGTCAGGTAGCCCATCACCCCGACCTGGCCGGCGGACCCGCACAGCGGCGCGAGGCCGTGCTCGGCCGCCGCGGTGAGCACCTCGTCCCACCGCAGGCCGGCTCCGATCCTCGCGGTGCCGGCCCGGGGGTCGACCGACAGCTCGCGCAGTTGTTCGGTGGCGATGAACACGGCTCCGTCCGCGGGCACCGACTTGCCGTGCCCGGTCGACTGCACCGCGACCGGGCGTCCCACCTCCGCCGCGAACCGGACGGCGGTGACCACGTCGGCGGCATCGGCGGCGACCACGACGGCCGCGGGCCGGTGCACGACCGTCAGCAGCCAGCCGGAGCAGGCCTCCTCGAAGCCCTCGTCACCGGGGTGGAGCGTGCGCCCCCGGATCCGCTCGCGCAGGCCCGCCAGGTCGCGCCAGTCGACCGTTGAGTCCGCATGCAGCATGTCCATCATCCGCCTTTCGGGTATGTCGCTTATATGCCTGATCGAAGGATTTCGGTTGGTCGTTGGTTGCTCCAACATTGGCATGACCAACGTTGGCTCGACCAACACTACAGCTAGTCGTGGGTCTTGCCAACGATTTGCTAGATTCGCCTCGTGGACACTCCCGAAGGGCCGCCGCCGGAGCGGCTGCGCGCGCTGCCGAGCAGGTTGACCAACGGTGCGGCATTGATCGCCAACCGGATCGTGGATCAGGCGCTCGCGCAGGCCGGCGTCCGGCGCTACCACTACGCCTTGCTTGCCACCCTGGAGGAGTACGGCCCGGCCAGCCAGGCCGCCCTTGGTCGCCGCACCGGCATCGATCGCAGCGACATGGTGACGACCGTCAACGATCTCGCCGAACGGCGACTTCTCGAGCGCGCACCCGACTCAGAAGACCGCCGCCGCAACATCATCACCATCACCCCTGCAGGCCGAAGGCAACTCGCCAACCTCGACCGGCTGCTCGCCGCCGCCCAGGACGAATACCTCGCCCCGTTGTCCGCGGCTGACCGGCAGAACCTGATCGACCTGCTCACCCGCCTGGTCGATCACCACGGCGACAAGCACAACCAGAGGGCGGCAGCAACGCCGAGCTGATGAGGACGACCACGGCGGTGGCGTAGTGGATCTCCAACCAAGTCGTCGGCGTCGCCCGGCGTCGGCGAGGCGGGCTCATCCCCTGGGGAGGAGACCCCGCTGGAAGGCGGCGGCCACCGCCGCCGCCCGGTCGTTGACGCCCAGCTTGGCGTAGATGTGCAGCAGGTGCGTCTTGACCGTGGCCTCGCTGATGAACAGGCGGGCGGCCGCCTCCCGGTTGGTGGTGCCCTGCGCGATCAGGTCGAGGATCTCCAGCTCCCGCCCGCTCAGCGGGTCGGCGGGGGCGCGGACCTGACCGAGCAGGCGGGTGGCCACCGACGGGGAGAGCGCCGCCTCCCCCCGCGCCGCCGCGGCGACCGCGCGCGCCAGCTCCTCCCTCAGCGCGTCTTTGAGGAGGTAGCCGGTCGCGCCCGCCTCGATCGCGGGCAGCACGTCGCTGTCGGTGTCGTACGTGGTCAGCACCAGCACCCGCGCCTTGAGGCCCAGCCGGGCGAGCTCCCTGATGGCCGTCACGCCGTCCATCCTGGGCATCCGCAGGTCCATGAGGATCACGTCGGGGTCGAGCGCCCGCGCCAGGTCGACGGCCTGGGCGCCGTCGCCGGCCTCGGCGACCACCTCGAAACCGGGATCGCCGGCGAACATGCCGCGGATGCCGTCGCGGACGATGGGGTGGTCGTCGGCTATCAGCAGCCGGACGGGGGCCTCAGGCACTCCGGGACTCCTCAGGGGTGGCGGCGAGCGCGGTGATGGCGGGCACGACGGCGGAGACGGCGGTGCCGGCCCCGGGCTCGGACTCGATCTCGAAGGCGCCCGCCAGGCGGGTCACCCGGTCGCGCATCGACGCCAGGCCGAAGCCGCCGCCGTCGAGCGCGCGCGCCCGGTCGAAGCCCGCGCCGTCGTCGCGCACGTCGAGGCTGACCACGTCCTCCATGTAGGACAGCGTGAGCCCGGCCCGCGACGCGCCGGCGTGCTTGGCGATGTTGGCCAGCGCCTCCTGGGCGATGCGGAGCAGGGTCGCCTCCACCTCGGGATGCAGGGGACGCGCCGTGCCTGTCGTGGCGACCTCCACGCGCACGGCGTTCAGCTCCGACCACCGGGCGGCGATCTCCGCCAGCGCCGCCGGCAGCGGGGCGGACTCCAGCGGGCCCGGCTGGACGGCGTGCACGGATCTGCGGGCCTCGGCCAGGTTGTCGCGGGCCAGCCCCACCGCGTGGTCGAGGTGCCGCCGCCACGCCTGCGGGTCGGCCTCGGTCTGCACGGCCGCCTGGAGCTGGGTGATGATGCCGGTCAGGCCCTGGGCGAGCGTGTCGTGGATCTCCCTGGCCATGCGCTGGCGCTCGTCGAGCACGCCGGCCTCGCGGGCCTGGACGAGGAGCTGGGCGTGCAGGCCGGCATTCTCCCGCATCGCCTCCTCCAGCCGCGTCACCATGCGCTTGCGTTCGGCGCTGCGCTCGGCCGTGACCTCGCCGACGAAGCTGAACAGGCTGACCACGGCCACGATGGCGACGGTGAAGAGCAGGTGGGTGGCGATCGCGGGCGGGGTGGGCTCGGGCAGCCCTCCGGTGTAGGCCGTGATGGAGATGGCCGCCGTAGCCGTCACCCCGGCGAACCTCCACTTCCCCTTCAACAGGTGCCAGGAGTGGAGGTATCCGGTGAAGGCGAAGAAACTGCCGAACCACAGTCCACGCGAGCAGAGCACCGCGATCAGGATCACCAGGCCCGTGACATAGACGACCGGTTGGCGCCCGGGCATGAACCAGATCCACGCCGCGGCGAGCGCGGAGAGGCCGAGCGTGACGAGATGGTACGTCCCCGGCCGGTCGTCGGCCAGCCATGACAGTGCCATCGAGATGGCCAGCAGGACGTACGGGACGGCGGTGAGCAGCCGCTGCAGCAGCCGCTCCCACCGGTCAAGACGCGCGCCGTCCCCTGTCGTCATCACTCACTCCCAGCGGAAGAACCTGGCCGCGGCGAGACTGACGATCACCGCGTACGCGGCCATGACGCCCAGCACCAGCGGGTCCGGCGACAACCCGGCCCAGACATCATGAAGGGCCTGCCGGAACGCGCCCATAGGGGTGAACGCGCCGACGCGCGCCAGGATATCCGGCATCTGATCCACCGGTTGCATGAGCCCGGCGAGGTAGGCCAGCGGAAAGTACAGCAGCACGCCCACCCCGTTGGCGGTGCGCCCGTTCGCCGCCAACGCCGCGATCAGCAGGCCGATGGCGAACATCGCGGCCGTGCCGAGCAGGAACACGGCGGCGATCCGCAGCGCCTGGGAGGGAACGTGCGCGCCCAGGATGGTGCCCGCGACCGTGATCAGCAGCGCGCAGGCGGTCAGCGCCAGCACGAACTGCAGGATGAGCTGCACCGCCAGCATGCTCCCCGGCCGTACCGGGGTGGTGGACAGCCGGCGCAGGATGCCGCGCTCGCGGTAGGTGGCCAACGTGGTCGGCAGCTGGTACAGGCCGACGAGCCCGACGGCGATCACCAGCGTCATCGGCAGCAGCACCGTGTCGCCGGGTGGGATCGAGCTGCCGAAGACGAAAAGGATGAACAGCGGGATGAGCACCGAGAAGATCGAGCCGGGCTCGCGGGCCAGCAGCTTGAGCTCGACGGTGGTGAGCTTGGCGATGACGGTCATGGGGATCTTCCTCACGGGTGGAACGAGCGGCCGGTCAGGGCGGTGAACGCGTCGTCGAGCGTGCGCTTGTCGATGCGCAGGTCCGCGACGGGGATGAGGTTGCGGGCGAGTGCCGAGGTGACGGCCGTGGCGAAGTCGCCCCGGCCCGTCACGCTCACCCCGTCGCCGTCGCGGGTCACGCCCGAGACGCCGGGAAGGCCGCTCAGCAGGGCGACCGGGTCGCTGGCGTCGCCGGCCATCAGCGTGAACCGCATCTGGTGCTCGGCGTCGACCCCGTCGATCAGCTCCGCCGGGCTGCCGGTCGCGACGATGCCGCCCCTGTCGAAGACCGCGACGCGGTCGCAGAGCTCCTCCACCTCGTCCATGAAGTGGCTGACCAGGACCACGGTGACACCCGACGCCCGCACCTGCTTGATCAGCTCCCAGGTGGCGCGGCGGGCCTGCGGGTCGAGCCCACTGGTGAGCTCGTCGAGGAAGGCCACCTTCGGGTTGCCCACCAGGGCCAGGGCGATGAACAGCCGCTGCTTCTGGCCACCCGACAACTTGCTGAAACGGGCGTCCCGCTTGCCGGCCAGCCCCCATTGTTCCAGCAGCTCGCGCCAGTCGCGCGGCTCCGCGTAGAAGGAGGCGTACAGGTCGAGTGCCTCCCACACCTTGATGTTCTCCGGCAGCTGGGTGTGCTGGAGCTGCACCCCGATGCGCTCGCGCAGCGCGCGGCCGTCGCCGATCGGGTCGAGCCCGAGCACCCGAATCGTGCCGCCGTCGGGCCGCCGCAGTCCCTCCACGCACTCGACGGTGGTGGTCTTGCCGGCGCCGTTGGGACCGAGCAGGCCGAAGATCTCGCCCTGCTCGACGGAGAAGGAGACGCCGTTCAGAACCGTGTGGCCGCCGTACCTCTTGGTGAGGCCGGCGACGTCGATGACTGCCATGCGTCCATCATGGTTTCGCAGCTCACGACGGGGATCGACCCGCCGGCCATGCTCGGCGGCGGATCGGGCTGAGCGCGGAATCCACCGATCGGTGGATGGCGCGCTCAGCCCGGTTCCGTTCACGGCCGTCCCGGCCAGCCTGGGAACACGGCACGAGCGTTCACGGCGGTTCCGGTCAGCCGAGCAGCGGCATGAGCTGCTCTTCCTCGTAGTCGAGGTGCGCCTCCAGCTCCTCGGTGAGGCGGTTCACCTCGGCCAGCAGCATCTGCGGCGCGAGGTCGCCGTCCGCCAGCACCGCCCGCAGCCGGTCCAGCAACTCCTGAACGACCTCGTGCTCGGCGCGCAGCCGTTCCAGCGCGGGGGCCAGCTCCGGATGGCGGCCCCCAAGCGCCGGGAACATGAACCCGTCCTCGCGCGCATGGTGCACGTGCAGGCCCTGGCACAGCGTCAGGCAGTTGACCCGCAGCTGCGCGCCCAGGCGAGAGCCCGAGGCGGCGACCTCCCCGCGGATCAGCGCCAGCTCCCTGCGGAAGGCGTCGTGCACCTTCTTGAGCGCATCACCCAGCGGGCCGGCGGGCGGCCCGGCGTCGCGCGCGACGAGCGCGACCACCGGCAGGATCCTTCCCGCCCTGTCCTGGTACGCCCCCCACCCGGGGTCGGCCTCCACGGCTCGCGCGAACATGTGGTCGCGTTCCTCTCCCTCCAGCACGACCGCCGTCGCGGGATAGGTGAAGACGCCGTCCTCGACGGTGACCTCGGGGTCGGCGAGCAGGTTGTGGTACCAGGCCGGGTGCCTGGGCGAGCCGCCGGCCGAGGCGATGACGAGCACACGGTCACCGTCGGGCAGGTAGCCGAGCGGCGTCGTACGCCGTGCGCCCGACTTCGCGCCGACGGTGGTCAGCAGGAGCAGCCTGGCTCCTTCGAAAGGGCCGCCGACCTGGCCCTGGTTGGCACGGAACTCGTCGATGATCTGCTGGTTGAAGTCGATGGGCATGCTGGGTTCTCGCTCCAGTCGGGTGTGGTGAGGGCAGGGAGGAACCCCGCACGGCATGCCGGCACGGGCGGGTCAGGACACCACCTGGGGCATGGGACGACGCACGGGGGCGGTGTGCTCAGGCAGCACCGATGTCGTGGCTGGTCACGGCGTCATCCCCTTGGATCCGGCGCCTCCATGCCGCCCTGCGTCCTCGGGCGGGCGACACGCGACGCGGCCATCATTACGCCCATATGCTCATGACACTGTCAAGCCGCACGGCGGCGACCAGTGGAGACGCAGGCGAGAGTCGAACTCGCACGGACGGCTTTGCAGGCCTACCTCCGCACCCGCGGACTGCGCCGGGCCCGCCTCGGCCCCCATCACGTCGAGGCGGATCGTGCGCGAGGACGGAGTCGAACCGCCACAGCCGAAGCGCCCGGTTTACAGCCGGGTGGGCTCACCTGTGCCCAGCTCGCGCGCGGGGAAAATAGTGGTCGGCCCGGCAGGAGTCGAACCTGCGACGCCCGGTTCGTAAGACCGGCGCTCTGACCACCTGAGCTACAGGCCGTGGTTTGGTTAAGTGGCCCCAGCAGGATTCGAACCTGCAACGGACCCGGCTTCGTAGGCCGGCGCTCTCTCCATTGAGCTATAGGGCCGGAAAAAACATAGTGGTAGCACCCCGTACCGGATTTGAACCGGTGTTCTCCCGGGTGAAAGCCGGGCGTCCTGACCGCTAGACCAACGGGGCCTGCCTCGACATGCGTCGAGGTTCGTACGTCCGGCGGGATTCGAACCCGCAACACCCGGCTCCTGAGGCCGGCGCCTCTCCCGTTGGGCTACGGACGCGTGGAGCCGCAGCGGGGGCTCGAACCCCGTCCTGCTGGGTGGAAGCCAGCTGCCTTACCCGTTCGGCCTCTGCGGCGTGATGCGCTCATGGAATTGTCAAAAGGCGTCGGCCCGTATGCGGGCATGGACAAGAGAAAAGGCCGCCCGATGGGATCCGGCGGCCTCTGGATGCACGTGGCGAGAATTTATCCAGAAGCCTGCCCGGCCAGGCCGCAGCCGAGCACCACAAGTCGGCGGCAGCCGCGCCGTCCCCGCTCCAGGGTGGTGACCGCGTATCGCATGACTGGCCTTTCCTGACGTTTCCGATCTCGACGGAGTAAACATTAACCGGCGGTCGCCGGCGGGTGCCACTCATTTATTCGGACGTACCGGCCGCCGATATGGTTTCGCCGTGGCCGGTGGGCCGGGGCCCGGCGTCACCGGCTTTACTAGGGGCATGCGGATCGGAGAGCTGGCCGCGCTGCTCGGGGTGTCGACCCGGACGGTGCGCCACTACCACCAACAGGGCGTCCTGCCGGAGCCGCCGCGCCGGGCCAACGGCTACCGCCACTACGGCATGCGCGACGCCGTCGCCCTGGCCCGCGTACGCCGCCTGGTCCAGCTCGGGCTGAGCCTGGACGAGGCACGAGACGTGATCGCCGACGACCGGGCGAGGGAGCTGACCGAGATCCTGGCCGAGATCGACGCGGATCTGGCCAGGCAGGAAGGGGAGATCCGGGAGCGGCGGGCGAAGCTGGCGGAGGTGCTCAGGCAGGCCGGGACGGGGTCGCTGGACCCCGACGACATCGCCTCGCCCGACCTGGTGGCGTTCCTGCGCGTGGTGGGCCTGCCCGAGTCGAAGGCGGCGGCCTGGGACCGCGAGCTGCTGGTGCTGATGGACAGCGTGGCCGGCGAGCCCGGCAGGAGCCGCGCCTTCGCGCAGCTGGAAACGCTGGCCGCCGATCCGGAGGTGACGGCCATCGGGCACGAGTTCTACCGCAGGCTGGACGAACTGGCCGACGCCGAGCCCGGCGACCCCAGGATTGCGCCGCTGGCCCGCTCGCTCGCCGACTACAGCATGGAGCACCTGCTGGCCGATTCCGGGCTGGGCGCGCACGGGTGGGATCGGGCGCTGCTCGAGCCGATCCTCGACGGGCTGGCTCCGGCGCAGGCCGAGGCCGTGCGCCAGGCGATCGGGATCATCGCCGGCGAGACAGCGGGCGGGACCGCGAAGCACGCCGGCACGCCTGGTCAGCGCGCGGGGAAGGACGCCGGCACGTCCGCGACGCCCGGGTAGCTCCCGGGAGCTCAGCGCGCCGGTACGAGGCCGTCGGCGACGAGGCCGTCGAGGACCGCCTCGCCCAGCGCTTCGACCGCGGACTTCGGGCGCACCATCACCGTGAACTCCTTGATCAGGCCGGCCTCGTCCAGGTAGATGAGGTCGATGCCGTGGATCTGCCTGCCACGCACGGTGGCCCGGAAGACCAGGACGATCGACGGGGTCTCGGCGCCGTCGGCGCCGGTCTGGGCGGCGCCGTCGAGGCGGCCGACGTACCGGAAGTCCTCGAAGACGCGCAGCAGCACGCCGAACAGCCCCAGGACGGCGGGCTTGCCCTCGAAGGGGGTGAACGTCACCGGGCTGTAGAGGCGGACGTCGTCGGTGAACAGCTCGTCCAGCGCGGCGAGATCGCGCCGCTCGACGGCGGCCCTGAAACGGTCGGTGGCGGTCATGGCCGTCCTTCCTGGTAAAAAAAGCGAATAGTCAGTTTCTTGACTATCATGGCGGTGTTCGTACGGGAAGAGGAGGACGTCGCGATGGCGTTGCGGCACGCCGTGCTGGCGGCACTGCTGGACGAGGAGCTCAGCGGATACCAGCTGGCCAAGGCGTTCGGCCTGGGCGTGGCCAACTTCTGGCACGCCCTTCCCCAGCAGCTCTACGCCGAGCTCGCCCGGCTGGAGCGCGACGGGCTGGTCAGCGGCCGGGAGGTGGTGCAGGACACCCGGCCCAACAAGCGCCTGTTCACCGTGACCGACGCCGGCCTGGCCGAGCTGGAGCGGTTCGCGGCGACCGCCGACAAACCCTCGTTCATCCGCGACGACCTGCTCGTGAAGGTCCAGGCCGCCGACCACGTCGCCGCCGGCGCGCTCATCGAGCAGCTCACGGAGCGGGCCGCGTTCGCCGACGCCAAGATCGAGCTGCTCGGCGGCCTGCTGCGGAAGCTGCGCGGCGGCATGAGCGAGGAGGAGTTCCTGCGCCACGGCGAGCGCGTCGGCCCCTACCTGACGTGCCTGCGCGGCATCGCGTTCGAGCAGGGCAACCGTGACTGGTGCCGCCGGAGCGCGGCGATCCTGGAAGAGAGGCGGACGGCGCATGCGCGAGGGTGACTACCTGCGTTACGTCGCGCTGGGTGACAGCCAGACCGAAGGGCTCGGCGACGGCGACGACGCCAACGGCCTGCGCGGGTGGGCCGACCGGCTCGCCGAGCAGCTCGCCTCCGCCGTTCCCGGCCTCCAGTACGCCAACCTGGCCGTGCGCGGGCGCGTGGCCGCCCAGGTCCACGCCGAACAACTCCGGCCGGCCCTCGCCCTGCGCCCCGACCTGGCCACCGTCGTCGCCGGGGTCAACGACCTGCTCCGGCCCCGGTTCGACGCCGACGAGGTGGGCGGCCACCTGGAGGCGATGTTCGCCGCGCTCACCGCCCAGGGCGCCCGTGTGGCCACCGTCACCTTCCCCGACCTGGCGCGGATCACCCCGCTCGCCCGCCCCTTCAGTCCCCGGGCCGCCGCGCTCAACCAGCGCATCCGCGCCGCGGCCCGCCGCCACGGGGTCGTCGTCGCCGAGACCGCCCACCACCCGGTCGTCACGGACGCCCGGTTGTGGAGCCCCGACCGGCTGCACGCCGGCCCGCTCGGGCACGAACGCATCGCCGCGGCGGTCGCCCACGCGCTGGAGTTGCCCGGGAGCAGCGACGCATGGACGCATCCCCTGCCGCCCGAGCCCGCCCTGCCCTGGTGGCGCGCCGCGGGCGCGGAGCTGCGCTGGGTCGCCGGCTTCCTCGGCCCCTGGGCCGGCCGGCGCCTGCGTGGCCGTTCCTCCGGTGACCACCGCACCGCCAAACGCCCGGAACTGCTGCCCGTCGGTGCGCAGGTCCCCTTACGCGAAGGGAGAACAAAGTAGTCAGTTGATGAGCACTTTTGGGCGACCCGCACTACCTGGAGGTCCTGGCCTCGATGCAGGACAAGCCGTGAGCGCCCGGCCGGCCGGGTGGGCGCGCCGCCCTTCACGGGGCGTTTGTTGGCTTTCGCGGCGCCGCACTACGGTGGCGGCATGGATCTCTTCTCGCGCTCTTGGACGGCGTTGCGCACGGCGGTCGCCGACCTGCCGGACGAGAACTTCGCCCGGCCGTCCGGCTGCGCCGGCTGGCTCGTGCGGGACCTCGCGTGTCATCTGATCATCGACGCCCAGGACGTTCTGATCACGCTCGTGACCCCTGCGGAGAAGGACCCGACCTGCGACGCGGTGACCTACTGGAAGGTCGGCTCGACGCCCCCGACCGGTGACGACCCGCTCGACGCGCTGATCGTCCGGCTGGCCGCCGCGTACGAAGAGCCGCGGCTGCTCAAATTCCACCTCGACGACGTCGGCTCCGCCGCCGGCCGCGCAGCCGAACTCGCCGACCCGCGCCGGCGGGTCGCCACCCAGGACATGGTCCTCACCGCGGGCGACTACCTGTCGGCGTACGTCCTGGAGTGGACGCTGCACCACCTCGACCTGATCGCGCACCTGCCCGACGCGGAGGATCCGCCCGCGGAAGGGCTCGCCCGGTCCAGGGAGATGCTGGAGCAGATCGCCGGGACCGCGTTCCCCCCGTCGTTCTCCGACAAGGACGCACTGCTGGTCGGCACCGGACGACGTGCCCCTGCCGGCGCGGAGAAGGCCGAGCTGGGAGACCTGGCCGCGCGCCTCCCCTTCGTCATCGGCTGATCGCCTGACGGGCGGGACAGTCCTTCGGGAGGCTCGGACCGGATTCTGGCGCTACGCCTGAGCCCGCCCTGGCCCCAAGCCGCCCATCGACGTCACCGCGCTCAACACCTCATAGGGCTGGGCGGCCGGCGGCATCGTCTCCACCACCAAGGACCTCGCCCACCTTCTCCAGGCGATCGCGACCGGCGGCCTGCTGCCACCGGCTCAGCACCACGAGATGCGGACCGTGGTCGCCAAGGACAGCGCCGTCCGGCTGCCGCACGTCTGACCTTGCCCAGCCGCACGGGCGCCGGTTCCGAGATCATCGCGGGATTCGCTGATCGCCCGGCGCACGCCCGGGCGTAGCGATGGCGTCAATTATCAGGCTCTAGTCGTATAAAAGCCGTCAAGAACAGCAAGACGTCTGAAATTCCGGGATTTGCTTGCCTTAACGCCGCCCGCTCCGGCGGGCGAAACACCTATCACCCAGTGGAGGAGTGAGGATGACAGACGTCATCTTCGTCGGCCTGACGATCGCGGTCTTCGTGATCCTCGGGCTGGTCGTGAAGGCGGCGGAGCGGCTGTGAACGCCGTCAACGCCGCAGGCCTGGTCGTGATTGTCGGCCTGGTGGTCTTCGTGGTCGCGGCCCTGCTGTTCCCGGAGCGGTTCTGATGTCCTCGACCCTGGCCGGGATCTTGTTCATCGCGTCCCTGCTGCTCGCTCTCGCGCTGTGCTACCGGCCGCTGGGCGACTACATGTACCGCGTCTACACCGGCACCAGGCACGCGCGGGTCGAGCGGGTGATCTACCGGCTGACAGGCGTACGACCCGGCAGCGAGCAACGCTGGGGCGTCTACGCGCGTAGCGTGCTGGCGTTCTCGGTGGTGTCGATCCTGTTCCTGTACGGCCTGCAGCGGCTGCAGAACCACCTGTTCCTGTCCCTGGGCATGGAGCCGGTGCAGCCGGCGCCGGCTTGGAACACCGCGGTCAGCTTCGTCACCAACACCAACTGGCAGGCCTATTCCGGCGAGTCCACGATGGGCCACGTGGTGCAGACCGCGGGCCTGGCGGTGCAGAACTTCGTCTCCGCCGCGGTCGGCATGGCGGTGGCGATCGCGCTGGTGCGCGGGTTCGCCCGCACGAAGAGCGACACGCTGGGCAACTTCTGGACGGACCTGGTCCGCGGCACGATCCGCATCCTGCTGCCGATCGCCTTCGTCGCGGCGCTGGCACTGGTGGCCGGTGGCACGATCCAGACGTTCGCCGATCACAGCACGTGGACGACGCTGACAGGCGGGGAGCAGACGTTCACCCCGGCCGCGGCCGCCTCACAGGAGGCGATAAAGGATCTGGGCACCAACGGCGGCGGCATCTTCAACGTCAACTCGGCCCACCCGTTCGAGAACCCGACATCGTGGACCAACTGGCTGACGATCTTCCTTCTGTTGGTGATCTCGTTCTCGCTGCCGCGCACCTTCGGCCGGATGGTCGGCGACAACCGGCAGGGCTACGCCATCGTCGCGGTGATGGCGAGCATCTTCTTGATCAGCGTGACACTGACCAACTGGGCCGAAATGAGCGCGAGCGGCACAGTGCCGCAGGCCGTGGGGACGGCGATGGAGGGCCGCGAGGCGCGCTTCGGCGTGTCGAACTCGGCCATGTTCGCCTCCTCCACCACCCTGACCAGTACCGGCTCGGTCGATTCCTTCCACGACTCCTACACCGCGCTCGGCGGCGGCATGCTGATCGTCAACATGCTGCTCGGCGAGGTCGCTCCCGGCGGCGTCGGCGCGGGCCTGTACGGCATGCTGATCCTCGCCGTGATCACCGTTTTCGTGGCCGGGCTGATGGTCGGCCGCACCCCTGAATACCTGGGCAAGAAGATCGGCGCCCGCGAGATCAAGCTCGCCTCGCTGTACTTCCTCGTCACCCCGGCGTTGGTGCTGGTCGGCACGGCGGTGGCGATGGCCACCGCGACGGGACGGGCAGCGATGCTGAACAGCGGCCCGCACGGCCTGTCGGAGATCCTGTACGCCTACACCTCGGCGTCCAACAACAACGGCTCCGCCTTCGCCGGGGTCAGCGTGAACACCCCGTTCCACAACACCACACTCGGAGCGTGCATGGCTCTCGGCCGATTCCTGCCCATCGTGCTGACCCTGGCGCTGGCCGGCTCCCTGGCCCAGCAGGCGCCCGTTCCGGCGGGCGTGGGCACGCTGCCCACCCACCGGCCGCAGTTCGTCGGCATGGTCGTCGGCGTGACGATCATCCTGGTGGCCCTCACCTTCCTGCCCGCGCTGGCGCTCGGGCCGCTCGCGGAAGGAATTCGCTAGCCATGTCCACGTCGACAGTGCAGGCTCCGGGCCGTACCCCCGCACCCAAGGGTGGAAAGGTGGGCGGCGGGCTGCTCGATCCCAAGCAGATGATCCGATCGCTGCCGGACGCGGTGAAGAAGCTCAACCCGGCCACCATGTGGCGCAACCCGGTGATGTTCATCGTCGAGATCGGCGCGGTCTTCACCACCGTCCTGGCGATCGGCGATCCCTCCTGGTTCGCCTGGGCGATCGTGGTGTGGCTGTGGCTGACCGTCGTCTTCGCCAACCTGGCCGAGGCGGTGGCCGAGGGGCGAGGCAAGGCGCAGGCCGCCACGTTGCGGGCAACCAAGCGCGACACCACCGCCCGCCGGCTCAAGAGCCGCACCTCGGCCGAGTGGGACGTGGTCGGCGCGCCCGAACTCAGGCAGGGCGACTTCGTGGTCGTTGAGGCCGGGGAGATCATCCCCGGCGACGGCGATGTGGTGGAGGGCATCGCGTCGGTCGATGAGTCGGCCATCACCGGCGAGTCCGCGCCGGTGATCCGCGAGTCCGGCGGCGACCGCTCGGCGGTGACCGGTGGCACGAAGGTGCTGTCCGACCGGATCATCGTGCGGATCACGCAGAAACCCGGCGAGAGTTTCGTCGACCGCATGATCGCGCTGGTGGAGGGCGCGAACCGGCAGAAGACGCCGAACGAGATCGCGCTCAACATCCTGCTCGCCGCCCTGACGATCATTTTCCTGGTCGCCGCCGCCACGATGCAGCCATTGGCCATCTACTCCAAGTCCATCAACCCCGGCGTGCCGGACTCGCTCGCCCTGACCGGCGACGGGGTGAGCGGCATCGTGCTGGTGTCGCTGATCGTCTGCCTGATCCCCACCACGATCGGCGCGCTGCTGTCGGCCATCGGCATCGCCGGCATGGACCGCCTGGTGCAGCGCAACGTGCTCGCCATGTCCGGCCGCGCGGTCGAGGCGGCAGGGGATGTGTCCACGCTGCTGCTGGACAAGACCGGCACCATCACCCTGGGCAACCGGCAGGCGTCGGAGTTCGTGGTGGTGGACGGGGTGAGCGAGGCCGAGCTGGCCGAGGCCGCACAGCTGTCGAGCCTGGCCGACGAGACCCCCGAGGGCCGCTCCATCGTGGTCTACGCCAAGCAGGCCTACGGGCTGCGCGAGCGCCGGCCGGGCGCGCTGGCCCACGCCGAGTGGGTGCCGTTCACCGCACAGACCCGCATGTCCGGGGTGAATGTGGACGGCCGCGAGGTCCGCAAGGGCGCGGCCACCGCGGTCATGAAGTGGGTGCGCGACGCCGGCGGCCACCCCACGGACGAGGTCGGGCACATCGTGGACGGCATCTCCGGCTCCGGCGGCACCCCGCTGGTCGTCGCCGAGAAGGGCCGGGTGCTGGGCGTCGTGCATCTCAAGGACGTGGTGAAGGCCGGCATGCGGGAACGCTTCGACGAGATGCGCCGCGTGGGCATCCGCACCGTCATGATCACCGGCGACAACCCGCTGACCGCCAAGGCCATCGCCGACGAGGCCGGGGTGGACGACTTCCTGGCCGAGGCCACCCCCGAGGACAAGCTGGCACTGATCAGGCGGGAGCAGGAGGGAGGCCGCCTGGTCGCCATGACCGGTGACGGCACCAACGACGCCCCCGCCCTGGCTCAGTCCGACGTCGGCGTGGCCATGAACACCGGCACGTCCGCCGCCAAGGAGGCGGGGAACATGGTCGACCTGGACTCCAACCCGACCAAGCTCATCGAGATCGTCGAGATCGGCAAGCAACTGCTCATCACGCGGGGCGCGCTGACGACGTTCTCGATCGCCAACGACATCGCCAAGTACTTCGCCATCATCCCGGCGATGTTCGCGGCGGTCTACCCGGGCCTGGACGCGCTCAACATCATGCGCCTGGCCAGCCCTCAGTCGGCGATTCTGTCGGCGGTCGTCTTCAACGCCCTCGTGATCATCGCGTTGATCCCGCTGGCGCTGCGTGGGGTCCGCTACCGGCCCACCAGCGCCTCCAAACTGCTGTCGCGCAACCTGTACGTCTACGGCCTGGGTGGCATCGTGGTGCCGTTCATGGGCATCAAACTCATCGATCTTCTGATTCAGTTCCTTCCGGGGATGTCATAAATGGACCGCATGCCCAGCTGGGTCCGCCAGCACCTCGCCGCGCTGCGCGCGCTGCTCGTGCTCACGGCGGTCACCGGCCTCATCTACCCCCTGGCCGCCACCGGCCTGGCCCAGGCGCTGTTCAACGGGAACGCCAACGGCTCGCTCGTCGAGAAGGACGGCAAGGTCATCGGTAGCGCGCTGATCGGCCAGTCCTTCACTGACGCCGGCGGCAAACCGGTCAGGACGTACTTCCAGTCCCGCCCGTCGGCCGCCGGGGACGGCTACGATCCCACCTCGACCAGCGCCAGCAATCTGGGCCCCGAGGATGTCGTGGACGTCCTGCCGGTGCCCGGCACGAAGGACGAGGGTAAGCGGTCGCTGCTCACCCAGGTGTGCGCTCGCTCCAAGGCGGTCGGCGAGCTGGAGGGCGTCAGCGGCGCCCGGCCGTACTGCACCCCGGACGGGGTGGGCGCGGTGCTCAAGGTGTTCCCCGACCGTGCCGTGAGCGTCAACCAGGCCTGCCCGGCCACCCCGTTCGTGACCGCGTACCAGGGCCTGAAGGTGGAGTGCGCCAGGCCGGGCGAGGACTACGCGGCCGGAAAGACCGTGCCGGTCAGAGGGAAAGCGGGAACCCCGGCCGTGCCCTCCGACGCGGCCACGGCCAGCGCCTCCGGCCTCGACCCGCACATCTCGCTGGCGTATGCCGAGTTGCAGGCGCCGCGCGTGGCCAAGGAACGCGGTCTCCACCAGACCAGGGTCGAGCAGCTCATCAAGGAGCACACCGCCGGTCGGGCGCTCGGCTTCATGGGCGAGCCGGCGGTGAACGTGCTCGAACTCAACCTCGCACTCGACCGCTCATGAAAAGGGGTCGCCTACGGGTCTACCTGGGGGCGGCCCCCGGGGTGGGCAAGACGTACGCGATGCTCGGCGAGGGCCGCCGGGCCTGTGAGCGCGGCCGGGACGTGGTCGTGGGGTTCGTCGAGACCCACGGCCGCTCCCGCACGGCCGCCCTGTTGGAGGGCCTGGAGGCGATCCCCCGCAAGACGCTGGTCTACCGAGGGGCCACCTTCACCGAGTTGGACGTGGACGCCGTCATCGCCCGCGCGCCGAAGGCGGCCCTGATCGACGAGCTGGCCCACACCAACGTGCCCGGCTCGAAGAACGTCAAGCGCTGGCAGGACATCGACGACATCCTCGACGCCGGTATCGACGTCATCTCCACGGTGAACATCCAGCACCTGGAGTCGGTCAACGACGTCGTGCGGGAGATCACCGGCATCCCGCAGCGCGAGACCGTGCCCGACGAGGTGGTGCGGCGAGCCGACCAGATCGAGCTGGTCGACATGTCCCCTGAGGCGCTGCGCCGCCGCCTGGCGCACGGCAACGTCTACGCCCCGGAGAAGGTGGACGCCGCGCTGTCCAACTACTTCAGGGTGGGCAACCTGACCGCGCTGCGCGAACTCGCCCTGCTCTGGGTCGCCGGCAAGGTCGACGAGCAGCTCGACCGTTACCGCGCCGACCACGGCATCGACAGCACCTGGGAGGCGCGCGAGCGCGTGGTGGTTGCGCTTACCGGCGGCCCGGAAGGCGACACGCTGGTACGCCGGGCCGCGCGCATCGCCGCCCGCACGAAGGGCGCCGACCTGCTGGCCGTCCACGTCACCAGCGCCGACGGGCTGGACGGCGGCGACCCGGCTAACCTGGCCCGCCAGCGCGCCCTGGTCGAAAGCATGGGCGGCACCTACCACCAGGTCGTCGGCGACGACATCCCGCGCGCCCTGCTCGACTTCGCCGGCGGCGTCAACGCCACCCAGCTCGTACTGGGAGCGTCGAGAAGGGGGCGCTTCGCCCAGATCTTCTCCCGTGGCGTCGGGGTCGAGACCACGGCCCTGTCCGGCTCCATCGATGTCCACCTGGTCACCCACGAGGAGGCCAAGAAGGGCCGCCGCCACCCCGAGCGCTCCCGGGCCGCGCTCACCAGGAAGCGCAGGCTGGCCGGCTGGGCGGTCGCGGTGGCGGGCCTGCCGCTGCTGACCGCCGCGCTCGCCCCGCTTCGCGGTGTGCTCTCGCTGCCCACCGAGATCCTGCTGTTCCTGAGCCTGGTCATCGGGATCGCGCTGATCGGTGGAACCTGGCCGGCGATCACTGCGGCGATCGGAGGCTTCCTCCTGCTCAACCGGTTCTTCACCCCTCCCCTGTACACCTGGACCATTGAGGACCCGGAGAACCTTCTCGCCCTGGTGGTGTTCGTTCTGATGGCGACCGCCGTCAGCGCGATCGTCGACCTGGCCGCCCGGCGTTCCCGGGAGATGGCCCGCGCCCGCGCCGACGCCGCGACGCTGTCCACCCTCGCCGGGCACGTACTGCGCGGCGAGGCGGCACTGTCCTCCTTGCTCGGGCGACTGCGCGAGACGTTCGCCCTGGACTCGGTCACTCTGCTCGAACGCGTCGGCGAGCCCACGCCGGACGATCAGTTCGAAGCCGGCGCCTGGCGCATCATCGCCACCTCCGGCTCCGCGCCCTGCACCACCCCCGCCGCGGCCGACACCGACGTGACCATCAGTGACCAACTGGTGCTCGCCGCGCGGGGACGGCTGCTGGATGCCAGCGACCGGCGGGTGCTGGAGGCGTTCGCCGCCGAGGCGGCCGTCGCGCTGCGCCAGGAACGCCTGCAACGGGAGGCGGAACAGGCCAAGCCGCTGGCCGAGGCCGACCGGATGCGCACCGCGCTGCTGGCGGCCGTCAGCCATGACCTGCGCACCCCGCTGTCGGCGGCCAAAGCCGCCGTCGAGAGCCTGCGCAGCCACGAGGTCGACTGGACTCCGGAGGACCGCGACGAGCTGCTGGCCACCGCCGACGAGTCCCTGGCCAGGCTGGACCGGCTGGTGGAGAACCTGCTCGACATGAGCCGCCTGCAGGCGGGCGCACTCGGGATCTCCCTCCAGCCACTCGCCCCGGAAGAGGTCGTCCCCCACGCCATCGACGACCTCGGGCCGCTGCGCGACCGGGTCGAGGGCGACATCCCCGTCGACCTGCCCGAGATCGTCGCCGACCCGGCCCTGCTCGAACGAGTGCTGGTCAACCTGATGAGCAACGCCGTCCGCTACAGCCCGCCCGCGCAGCTGGTCCTGGTCACCGCCAGCTGGCACGACGACCAGGTGGAGATCCGCGTCATCGACCGCGGCCCCGGCATCCCGCCCGAGGCGTACGAGCGGGTCTTCCTGCCGTTTCAGCGGCTCGGCGACCGCGACAACGGCACCGGCGTCGGCCTCGGCCTCGCGCTGTCACGCGGCCTCACCGAGGCCATGGGCGGTGCCCTCATCCCCGAAGAGACGCCAGGAGGCGGACTCACGATGATCATCAGAATGCCGATCGACTCCGGGCGGTGACTCCATGACCAAGATCCTCGTCGTCGACGACGAGCCGCAGATCCTGCGCGCACTGCGCATCAACCTGGCCGCCCGCCACTATGAGGTGGCGGTCGCCGCCGACGGCGGCTCCGGCCTGCGTGAAGCCGCCGAGTGGCATCCCGATCTCGTCGTCCTCGACCTCGGGTTGCCCGACATGGACGGCATCGACGTCATCCACGGCCTGCGCGGCTGGACCAAGATCCCTATCGTCGTCCTGTCGGGCCGGGCCGGCAGCGCCGACAAGATCGAAGCCCTGGACGCGGGAGCCGACGACTACGTCACCAAGCCGTTCGGCATCGACGAATTCCTCGCCCGCATCCGAGCCGTCGCCCGCCGAGCCACCGTCCACGAGGCCGAACTGGCCAGCATCGAAATAGGCGACCACACCGTGGACCTGACCCGCAAGACCGTCTCGCCGGGCATACGGCTCACCCCCACGGAATGGCACATCCTGGAAATCCTGCTCCGCAACCCCGGAAAGCTCATCCCCCAGCGCTACCTGCTGGCCGAAGTATGGGGCAGCAAACACGTCAAGGAAACCCATTACCTGCGCCAGTACATGGCCCAGCTTCGCAAGAAGCTCGAACGCGACCCCGCCCACCCGGTTCACCTGATCACCGAACCCGGCATGGGCTACCGCTTCACCCCATGACGTTCATGCACCGAAAACAACCTGGACACACCCGCGCGACGCCTCGGTGGGTACGGCGAGGCGCAGCGCGCGTCAGGCAGCCGGCCTGACGCGCCGTCGGCATCGCCGTGAGGGTGTGGACGAAACCGTTCATCAGATACCTCCGTGGAAACCCCCGCCTTCAGGCGGGGGAGGAATCGGACCCCTGCGGAGCAGGACAGGGGCAGCCGATTCGCCGTCAGGCGAACCGGCGTATCGAACACACGCGCGTCCCTTAGCTGATCGTGGGGTAGCATGTGAGGCGTGGCGCAGATCGTGAAGCGGGCCTACAAGTACCGCTTCTACCCGACCCCCGAGCAAGCCTCCGAGCTTGACCGGACGTTCGGCTGCGTCCGCCTCGTCTACAACAAGGCACTCGAAGAGCGCACCCGCGCCTACACCATGGAAGGCCGCCGCGTCTCCTACGTGGAGTCCTCCGCGCGCCTGACGGAATGGAAGCGCAGCGGCGACCACGACTTCCTGTCCGAGGTGTCGTCGGTCCCTCTTCAGCAGGCGCTCCGGCATCTTCAGGCCGCGTTCGCGAACTTCTTCGCCAAGCGCGCCAAGTACCCCACGTTCAAGTCCCGGAAGAAGTCCCGGGCGTCGGCGGAGTACACCCGCTCGGCGTTCCGCTGGCGTGACGGCCGGTTGACGCTGGCCA